>CACGED010000001.1 GCA_902571975.1 uncultured Pelagibacteraceae bacterium
GTGTGGATAAAATTGATGCAAATTTTTTTAATAGCAAAGGAGTTAAAAATAATTTTCAAATTAAAAAAAATTCAAATAATTATCAATTTATTGGAAACCAAATCGATGGCGAAAACATAATTGAAAAATTATTGAAAAGCAATAGTGAAACAAAGATTTCAAATTTCTTTGACAATTTAAATACTTCAGTAATATTGAAGTTAGAAAATGTATATTTAGAAAAAGATGAATATCTTAAAAAATTTGTTGGCGAATTTGATATAAAAAATAATAAATTAATTTTAGCTAAAGCCAATGGAGTTTTAAATAAAGAAAATCAATTCTCTTATTCTTATAGAACAACAGCTAAGAATGAAAAAATTACAAATATAATCATTGAAGAACCAAAACCTTTTATAAACAATTATAAATTTGTAAAAGGTTTTGATGAAGGTGAACTAAAATTAAGTTCGATCAAAATTGAAAATACCTCTAGGTCAAATCTCAAAATTAATAATTTTAAAGTTAAAGAAGTACCAGTTTTAGCAAAAATTCTTACACTTGCATCTTTGCAAGGAATTGCTGATCTTTTGACGGGTGAAGGAATAAGATTTAATGAATTTGAGATGGATTATAGAACAAAAAACAATCTAACAGAGATAGATGAGATGTATGCAATAGGACCAGCTATTTCAATAATGATGGAGGGTTATATTGAGAAAGACAGGATGACAAGTTTAAGAGGAACCTTAGTGCCTGCAACAACTATTAATAAGACAATAGCCAAAATTCCTTTACTTGGTAACATTTTAGTAGGTAGCAAAACTGGTGAAGGTATATTTGGTGTCAGTTTTAAAATAAAAGGACCACCGAATGATCTAAAAAGTACAGTTAATCCAATAAAAACGTTAACTCCAAGATTTATTACCAGGACTTTAGAAAATCTTAAAGGTAATTAATTTATAATTTTAAAGTGCTTTTTTTTTCCTATAGATAGTTTAATAAAACCTTTATCTGAGAATAAATTAGGATCAATTATATATTTTTCATCTAATACATTTTCATTATTTAATTTTATCCCGTTTGACTTAATTAATCTTCTTATTTCTGATTTAGAAATATCTTTATTCACAAAAGAAACTAGCTCAACTATATTTTTTGATAAAATATCATTATTGACTTTTATGCCAGGAAGATTTTCTCCTGTAGAATTCTCTTTAAAAGTATTTTTTGCAAGTTTCTCAGACGTTTCAGCTTCTTTTATTCCATGCAGCATTTCTGTTGCATTATTGGCGAGTAAAATTTTTAGTTCGTTTATATCCTTATCTTTTTCTTTTTCTATTTTATCTAAAGATAGATCAGTAAACATTTTTAAAAACTTTAATACATCCCTATCATCAGTATTTCTCCAAAACTGCCAATAATCATATGGAGATAACATTTCTTTATTTAACCATACTGCACCTTTTTCAGTTTTACCCATTTTAGCACCTGATGCTAATGTTATTAGCGGAGTAGTTAAGCCAAATGCTTGATTTCCAGATTCTCTTTTAATTAGTTCAACACCATTTACTATATTTCCCCATTGATCAGATCCACCAATTTGTAAATTACATTTGTTTGATTTATTAAGTTCAAAAAAATCATATGCTTGTAAAATCATATAATTAAATTCCATATAACTTAAAGATTGTTCTCTTTCTAATCTTAATTTAACACTATCAAATGTTAACATTTTATTTATTGTAAAATGTTTACCTATGTCTCTTAAAAAATCTATATAATTGAGTTTACTTAACCATTTATAGTTATTCACAAAAATTGGTTTTAATTTTGGATTATTTGTTTTAAGAAAAATTTTAAAAACCTTTTTTATATTATTAATATTATTCTCAATTTGCTTTTCAGAAAGGATTTTTCGAGTTTCCTCTTTACCTGATGGATCTCCTATTCTAGTCGTGCCCCCACCCAAAAGAACAATTGGTCTGTGGCCATACTTTTGTAAAAGTCTAAGGCACATGATTTGCAATAAACTCCCAACATGTAAACTTGGAGCTGTACTATCAAATCCAATATAAGCATTTGTGCTTTCTTTATTTAATAGATTTGATAATTCTATTTCATTGGTGCATTGATAATAGTACCCTCTCTCTTTAAATTCTTTTAAAAAATTATTCATAAGTCTATAATCTTACAATATACATATTTTAATAAAAAAAAATAAGAATGGAAAAAAACATATCTGCACTTGGATTTATGAGCGGTACCTCTGGTGATGGTGTTGATACTTCCGTCATCAGTTCTAATGGCAAAGACACGATTAATATAAAGTATAATAGATTTGATCCTTATCCGACAAGCCTTTCAAATAAAATTCATAGAGTAAAAGAAAGCATATCAGAAATGCAAGACTTGCTAAAATATTCTTCTGAAATTGATAAATTAGAGTCAGAAATTACTGATTTTCATATTGATATAGCAATTAAGACAACTAAAGAGGTTGATTATGACCTAATCGGTTTTCATGGTCACACTATTTATCATAATACAGAGGAAAAAATCTCAAAACAAATTGGACTTGGTGCTAATTTATCAAAATTAACAAACAGTGATGTAGTTTATAACTTTAGACAAAATGATATTAAAAATGGAGGTGAGGGCGCACCCTTATCTCCTATTTATCATCTAGCGCTAATAAAATCACTATTTAATGAGAATAAAGTTAAAATTCCAATTTCAATACTAAATATTGGTGGCATTGCCAATATTACCGAAATCGAGAGAGATTTTAAAATTACTAGTAGAGATATAGGACCTGGAAATTGTTTAATAGATAAATGGATAAGAAAAAATTCTGATAAATTTTTTGACGAAAATGGAAATTTGGCTGATAAAGGAAAAACAGATAAATTTATTTTTAATCAATATTTAGATAATTACTACTATAGCAAAGTTCACTCTAAAAGATCTCTTGATACAAATGATTTTGATATTTCTTTTGCAAAAGGCCTCTCTTTAGAAAATGGTGCAACTACAGTTACAGACTTAACTTCTGAATTATTATCTAAAAAAATTGGCATTAATGATATTTACATTTGTGGTGGTGGTAGAAAAAATAAATATTTAATTAACTCCTTAAAAAAAAAAATTAATAATAAATTACATTTAATCGATGACTTAAATATAGATGGTGACTATATAGAGTCACAAGCATTTGCATTTCTTGCAATTCGATCTTATCTTGGATTACCAATATCATTCCCATCTACAACTAATTGTAAAAAACCTTCGATTGGAGGAACTGTTATAAAAAAATCTTGACTAATACAGTGCAGTTTCTTTTTTTATATACTTATCTAAATATTTGATTAAATCTAAATCATTTTTAGAAAAAAAATGATTTGCATCCTGTATAGATTCAAACTCAACTTTAATTCCTTTTTGATCACTTAACCTTTTATTTAATTCAATAATATGTTCTACTGGCACAAGTTCGTCCTTTTTCCCATAAATCATCGCACCTGATGTAGGACACGGTGATAAAAATGAAAAGTCATATACATTTGGTTGTGGAGAGACTACAACAAATCTATTAATTTCTGGTCTTCTCATTAGTAATTGCATTGCAATTAAAGAACCAAAAGAAAATCCTGATACCCAGCATTGAGAATTATCAAAATTTTCTCTCTCAAGCCAATCTAATGCTGCTGCAGCATCAGCTAGTTCACCTTGTCCATTATCAAACTCCCCATCACTTTTGCCAACCCCTCTAAAATTTACTCTACAAACTGAAAAATCATTATCTACAAAAGTTTGAAATATATCGACAACAATTTTGTTATTCATTGTTCCGCCATACTGTGGATGCGGATGCAAAACTAAAGCTATCGGAGAAGTATTTTTTTTACTTTTATAATATTTCGCTTCAAGCCTACCAGCTGGACCCGGTATAAATATTTCTATAATTTTGTTATCTACTGATGCCATTGATTATTAATCTCAAAAAAAAATAAGGTTTTTTCTATCAAAATTGAGTGACAAAATGCAAGTTTTTAAATGCTAATTAATCTTGACTAAAATAGTCGGGTATATATAAGTCGCTCAAATTGCGGAAAATATGAAATTATCAAGTAAAGGTAGATACGCTGTTATGGCTCTAGCGGATCTAGCAAAATTTAACTTAAACGAGCCAGTATCATTAAGAGATATATCTCTAAGGCAAGGAATATCTCTCGTATATTTAGAACAATTATTTTCAAAGTTAAAAAAAAATCAAATAGTTACAAGTGTAAGAGGAAATAAAGGTGGCTATGTTTTATCAAAGCAAGCTTCAGAAATTAAAATTTCAGACGTATTTATAGCAGTGGATGAAAAAATAAAAACAGTTGGTTGTGAGAAACATTCTGATAATGGTTGTAATGGTAAGTCTTCGAAATGTATCACTCATGATTTATGGGATGAGCTAGAAGATTACATAAACATTTTTTTCCAGCAAAAAACATTAAGTGATTTAGTTAATAGAGGAAATTTTAATGGATAATAGACAGAAAGAAATTGATAATTTAAAAGATTATAAATACGGTTTTACAACTGATATTGAAAACACAAGAGCCCCTAAGGGATTAAATGAAGATATAATTAGATTTATATCTAATATTAAAAAAGAGCCTCAATGGATGCTTGATTTTAGATTAAAAGCATTTGAAAGATTTAAACAGCTAAAAGAACCAGATTGGCAAAAACCAAAATATCCAAAAATAGATTATCAAGATCTATATTATTATTCGGCACCTAAAAGTATGAAAGATAAACCAAAAAATTTAGATGACTTAGACCCTAAACTTTTGGAAACTTATAAAAAATTAGGTATTCCACTTCAAGAGCAGAAAAGACTCAATGGTATAGCAGTTGATGCAGTTTTTGACTCTGTGTCTGTTGCAACTACGTTCAGAGAAGAACTAACAAAGCAAGGAATTATTTTTTGTCCAATATCAGAAGCAATACAAAATCATCCTGAATTAGTTAAAAAATATTTAGGTTCAGTGATCCCACTCACTGACCATTTCTTTGCAACTCTAAACTCTGCAGTTTTTACTGATGGCTCGTTTGCATATATACCTGAAGGTGTGCGATGCCCAATGGAGCTTTCAACATACTTTAGAATTAACGCTTCTAACACAGGACAATTTGAAAGAACATTAATTGTTGCTGATAAGGGAAGTTATGTAAGTTATTTAGAAGGTTGCACTGCTCCAATGCGAGACGAAAATCAGTTACATGCTGCAAATGTTGAATTAGTTGCGTTAGATGATGCAGAAATAAAATATTCTACAGTTCAGAATTGGTATCCTGGTGATAAAGATGGAAAAGGTGGGATTTATAATTTTGTTACAAAGCGTGGATTGTGCAAAGGAAAGAACTCTAAGATTTCTTGGACTCAAGTTGAAACTGGTTCAGCTATCACTTGGAAATACCCAAGCTGTATTTTAAAAGGTGATAACTCCGTTGGAGAATTTTATTCAATTGCTATTACAAATAATCATCAAAAAGCAGATACTGGAACTAAAATGATTCATTTAGGAAAAAACACTAAAAGTAAAATAATATCAAAGGGTATTAGCGCTGGTCGCTCAGATATGACCTACAGAGGGTTAGTTGATATCTCATCAAAAGCCACAAATTCCAATAATTATACCCAATGCGACTCATTATTAATGGGTAACAAATGTGGGGCACATACAGTTCCGTATATAAAAAATAAAAATTCAGAGTCCAATATTGCTCATGAAGCAACAACATCAAAAATTAGCGAGGAGCAATTACATTACTGTCAACAGAGAGGCCTGAGTGCTGAAGAGGCAGTAGGATTAATTGTTAATGGATTTTGTAAAGAGGTATTACAACAATTACCAATGGAATTTGCTGTTGAGGCTCAAAAATTAGTTGGTATCAGCCTAGAAGGTAGTGTTGGCTAATGCTTAAAATAAATAAATTAAATGCAAAAATTGATAGCAAAGAAATTCTGAGGGAATTTTCTTTAAATATAAATCCAGGAGAGGTACATGCTATAATGGGTCCAAATGGATCTGGTAAAAGTACATTATCAAATATTTTGTCAGGCAAAAAAGGATACGATGTTTCAGGAGAAATACTTTTTGAGGAAAAAGATTTGTTTGAACTTGAAACGGAAGAAAGAGCTCATAGAGGTATTTTTCTAGCCTTTCAATATCCATTAGAAATTCCAGGTGTTAATACAAATATATTTCTAAAGACTTCATTAAATGCTGTCAGAAAAGCAAGGGGTGAGAAAGAGCTTGATGCTATAGAATTTTTAAAACTAGTTAAGGAAAAATCGAAAGAACTAAAATTTGATGAAGAAAAATTAAATAGACAACTAAATGTTGGTTTTTCAGGTGGGGAGAAAAAGAAAAATGAAATTCTGCAAATGTCGTTATTAGCTCCAAAACTATCAATTTTAGATGAAACAGATTCAGGTCTAGATATTGATGCATTAAGAATTGTAGCTGATGGAGTTAATACATTAAGGGATAATAAAAACTCATTTTTAATAATCACACATTACCAAAGATTACTTGATTATATTAAACCAGATTTTGTTCATGTTTTAATTGATGGAAAAATTGTTAAATCAGGTGGGGCAGAATTAGCTTTGGAATTAGAAAAAAAGGGGTATGAAAATTTTCATTAGATGAAAGAGCAATTACAAAAAGATTTTGATAATACAATTAGAAATTTGACTTTATCTCAAAAAGATATTGAAATTAAAAAATTTTATTTAGATAATTTTATAAATAAAGGTTTTCCAAACAGACGAGAAGAAGACTGGAAATTTTCTGATCTTAACCAAATAATAAAAAAAAATATCGGAGAGCTAAGTTTTTATAGTGACTATACATCCACAAATAAAGTTGATACTTCTGCATTCGTAGACGGTCTAGAGCATAATAAAATAGTATTTATCAATGGTAGAATAGAAAAAATTGATTTTGATTACGAAAAAAAAGACCAAATAGAGATAATTGACCAGTCAGAAACTATTAATAAATTTAATAATAATAGTTCTTTATCTGATTTAAATAGTGCCTTTACCAACAAGTCTTTTAAAATAGTGGTTAAAGAGGGTTATCAATTAACAAAGCCTCTTATTATCTACCATACGACTAACTCTAAAATATGGTCTAAAAATATTAATTTAAGATTAAATTTTGAATTATACAAGAATAGTTCATTAAGATTAATTGATTTGTTTAGGGATACTTCAGAAAAAAATTTTCTAAATATTTTTTATAACTTTGATTTAAAAGAAAATTCTATTTTAAAAAATTACAAAGTAGATAAATTTGAAAACAAAAATATTAAGTATTCCTTCAATAATATTGAGCAAGATAAAAATAGTATTTCAGAAACATTTATTTTATCTTCAGGATCAAATTTTTGTAAGAATGAAATTAATTGTAACTTAAATGGAGAATATTCATCAGCATTTGTAAATGGTATTTTCTCTATAAATAATAATAAACATCATGAAATCAGAACAATAATAAATCACTTAACTGAAAATACAAAAAGCTATCAACTTATAAAAAGTGTTTTAGAAGATAGTTCTAGAGCAGTATATCAAGGAAAAATATTTGTTAACTCTAAAGCCCAAAAAACAGATGGTTATCAACTGAGTAAAGCAATATTGTTAAATAAGGAATCTGAATTTAATGCTAAGCCTGAGTTAGAAATTTATGCTGATGACGTAAAATGTTCACACGGTTCTGCATCAGGTAGTCTTAATGAGGACTCGATATTTTATTTGATGTCTAGAGGATTAAATTATCAACAGGCGAGAGAACTTTTGATAAACGGTTTTTTGTTAGATGTTGTTGAAAAAATTACCGACCCTGAAGTAAAAAACTTAATTAAAAATATGATCGGAATTAAGGAATGAAAATTGAAAATATAAAAGATGAGTTTCCCATTTTTGATGAAAAAATTCAAAATAATGATTTAGTCTATTTAGATAGCGCCAACTCATCACAAAAACCAAAAGTTGTAGCTGATAAAATAAATGAATTTTATACTAAACAATTTTCAAATGTTGGAAGAAGTGTTCATTATTTAGCTGTTGCAGCAACCAACTTATATGAAAATACAAGATCCTCTGTGCAAAAATATATTAATGCTAAAGATAAAAACGAAATAGTCTTTACTAAAGGAGCAACTGAAGCATTAAATTTGGTAGCCAATACTCTAGGGCAAAAATATTTGAATGAGGGTGATGAAATTTTAATTACAGAGCTTGAACATCATTCAAATTATGTGCCTTGGCATTTCTTAAGAAAATCAAAAAATATTAAAATTAATTTTGCAGAGGTGAATAAAGATGGAGATATTTCTTTAGAAGATATTGAAAAAAAAATTACCTCTAAGACTAAAGTAATTGCAATTACTCATTTATCTAATGTTACAGGAGCGATTTTGCCTGTTAAAGAAATAACAGATCTTGCCCACTCAAAAGGAATAATAGTTGTCATTGATGGTTGTCAGGGAGCTCCTCATCTTAAATTAGATATGCAAGATTTAGATTGTGATTTTTATGCAATATCATGCCATAAAATGTATGGGCCTACTGGACTAGGTGTTTTGTATGGTAAAAAGAAGTGGTTAGAGGAACTGCCACCTTACCAAGGTGGAGGCGGAATGATTAGAGAAGTCAAAAAAGATAAAATATCTTATGGAGATTTACCTAATAAATATGAAGCTGGCACTATGGCTACGGCACAGGTCATTGCGTTTGACGAGTCAATAAAATTTATGGAAAGTGTTGGAATAGAGAATATCATGAAACATGAAGCTGATTTAGTTGAATATGGTCAAGAGTTATTACAAAAAAATAATTCTGTTAAATTGATTGGTAGTCCAAAAAATAAAGGTGGAGTTCTATCTTTTACGTTAGAAGGTGTTCACCCACACGACATTGCAACAATACTAGATGAAGATGGTGTCGCAATAAGAGCAGGCCATCATTGTTGCCAGATATTACATGATAAATTAAATATACCTGCTAGCGCAAGAGCGTCGGTTGGAATTTATAATACTAAAGATGATTTAGACAAATTAAACGACTCTATTAATAACTGTAAAAAAATATTTAATTTAAAATGAACTTAAAAGAACTTTATCAAGAAATTATTTTAGAACATGGAAAAAATCCAAGGAACCTTGGCAAAACACATGAGTTTAATAAAGATGCCAAAGGTCATAATCCATTATGTGGAGACAATGTTCATGTTTATCTTAAATTAAACGGACAAAAAATAGTCGAGGATATTTCATTTGAGGGAAGTGGATGCGCTATTTCAATGGCATCAGCTTCGATCATGACTGATTTAATTAAAGGTAAAAATGAACATGAAGCTAAAGAGATAGTTGAAGATTTTTTAGGAATGATAAAAGAAAATCCAGAGTTAAAATCAGAATACTTGAAAGAAGATGAAAAAACTAAATTAATGTGCCTATCTGGTGTTAAACAATATCCAATGAGAGTTAAGTGTGCAACACTATCATGGCATACTTTTATATCTGCAATAGATAACTCAGAAGTGACAACTAATACTGAGTCGTAACTTTATGGAATTAAAAGAAAAAGTAATTGAAGAAATTAAAAAAATTTATGATCCAGAAATACCTGTAAATATTTATGAACTTGGATTAATATATGATATTGCCGTAGATAAAAAAAATATTAGTGTAAAAATGACACTTACCACTCCAAATTGCCCAGTAGCTGAAAGTTTGCCTAAAGAAGTTAAAGATAGTATTATGCAATTAGAAGAAGTTGACAAAGTAGATTTAGATTTAGTTTGGGAACCACCATGGGATAAATCTATGATGTCAGAGGCAGCAAAATTGGAATTAAATTTATGACGAAACAAGTTATATCATTAAGCGATCAAGCAGCAGTGAGGATAAAAGAAATTATGTCTTCTGCTGAAAATGACTCTATTGGAGTTAGAGTTGGAGTAAAATCAGGCGGATGCGCAGGAATGTCTTATATTATGGAATACACAAAAGAGATTAATCCTAATGACGAGGTTATTGAAGATAAGGGAGTAAAAGTATTCATTGATCCAGCAGCAGTAATGTATCTTTTTGGAACTGAAATGGATTATAAAAAAGAGCAATTTTCTTCTCAATTTGTATTTAATAATCCAAATGAAACTGAAAGATGTGGCTGCGGAGAGTCTTTTAAAATTTAATTATTGGTAATAAGAAATAAACCAATATTGGCCTCTTTTATTCATAGAGTAAGTTTTATTTTTTCTACGCTTAGGCTTTCTAATTTCAGGTCTATTATAACCAATAATATTCTTAATTGTTGATATGAGCTTGGTCATACCTTTTAATAACAAAATTGAATGAAATTAGAATTCTAATATGGGAATACCTGCTATTACTACAGGTAATCCCATAAAAATAAGCTTTTTAACAGCTATAATACATGTCGAATTCAATAGGGTGCGGCGTGTGTTCAAAATTATGAATTTCTTCATATTTTAGTTCAATGTACGCATCTATTTGATCATCAGTAAATACATTACCTTGAGTTAAGAAACTCCTATCTTTATCCAAAGCTTCCATTGCTTCTCTCAAAGAACCACAAACAGTTGGCACTTTCTTAACTTGCTTTTCTGATAAAGCATAAAGGTCTTTGTCGAACGATTTACCTGGATCAATTTTATTTTTAATTCCATCAATTCCAGCCATAAGCATGGAAGCAAATGTTAAATATGGGTTTCCAGATGCATCTGGGAACCTGATTTCACATCTTGCACCTTTTTTACTTAACGTGATTGGAATTCTACATGAAGCCGATCTATTCCTTGCAGAGTATGCAAGTAAAACAGGAGCCTCAAATCCTGGTATTAATCTTTTGTAACTATTTGTAGTAGCATTAGCAAATGCATTAATTGCTTTTGCATGCTTTAATACTCCACCAATATAATAAAGAGCAGTTTGAGATAATCCAGCGTATTTATTTCCAGAAAATACCGGGGTTTTCCCTTTCCAAATTGATTGGTGAGTATGCATTCCAGAACCATTATCTCCTTTAACTGGCTTAGGCATAAAAGTTGCAGTTTTTCCAAAAGAGTGAGAAACCATTTGAACTACATATTTATATAGCTGAACGTTGTCTGCTTGATCAACCAAAGTTCCAAATAACATTCCAAGTTCATGTTGACTTGGAGCAACTTCATGGTGATGTTTTTCTACTGTAATCCCAACATCTCTTAGTCCTTTAAGATATTCACCTCTCATATCTTGTGCACTATCTACTGGTGGTACAGGAAAATATCCTCCTTTTACTCCAGGTCTATGACCCATGTTTCCATTATCATAAGATTTTCCAGAGTTATAAGGACCTTCTGAACTATCAATTGAAAAACTTGTTTCATTCATGTCGTTTTTAATTCTGACGTCATCAAAAACAAAAAACTCAGGCTCTGGACCAAAGTAAGCTGTATCACCAATTCCTGTTTTCTTTAAATACGCTTCAGCTTTTTTTGCAATACCTCTTGGATCTCTTTCATATGGATCTCTCTTAACAGCATCTAAAATATCGCAAAATAAAATTAAAGTATTATGAGATGTATAAGGATCTATTACTTTTCTACTTAAATCAGGTTTTAATATCATGTCAGACTCATTAATTGCTTTCCATCCTGCAATTGATGATCCGTCAAAAAATACACCATCGTTTAACATTTCTTCATCAACAATCGTTGTATCCATTGTTAAATGCTGAAGTTTACCTCTTGGATCTGTAAATCTAAGATCTACGAATTCTATATTCTTAGACTTCATTAATTTTAGTACGTCCTTAGCGCTCATATTATCTCCTATAATTTTTTAATTCTATTATCAGTTAAGAAAAGATAAATAATGCCTATTAAATAGATATCACTTATGCTTTTTTTACATGTATATTAACCTTAAAAAATTAGAATTTTCAATCAATCCTAAGTTGCAATAATGAGTTTATTAAATAAAGAACCAGTTAAAAGAGCTGAAAAAGCGTTAAAAGAATTTGATGAGACTTTATCAGTCACAGAATTAGAAAATACAGCAAGAACAGCCTTAGATGCAGCAAAATCATTAAACTGTGAAGTAGGAGCGATCGTAAAAAGTCTACTTTTTAAAAATGGTGATAATTATTTTTTGTGTTTAGTCTCTGGCGATAAAAGATGTTCATTAAATAAATTAAAAAAGTTTTTTAATAGTAAAGATTTAAGCATGGCATCTCCAAATGACGTGAAAGAACAAACCGGATATACAATTGGAGGGGTATCCCCGATAGGACACGCAAATAACTTGCAGATATTAATTGATAGTTCTTTAAATAGATTTAAAGATTTGTTTGCTGCTGCTGGACATCCAAACTGTATTTTTAAAATAAATTTTGAAGATCTTAAAAAAATTACCAATGGAACAATAGAGGATATAATTGAATGAAATCTCCAAACACTACTGATTATTTTATTCTTACTTTTTTAGCTTTACTTTGGGCTTCAGCTTTTTTTAATATTAAAATTGCAACATATTCTTATGGACCAATAACTATAGCTTTTTTAAGAATTTTTTTTGGAATGATACCTCTATTATTACTTTGTTATTTTAAAAAAATAAAAATTGAAGCGTTTTCTAAAGATTGGAAATGGTTTGCAGCAATTGGTATCATCAATTTAGTTATACCTTTTTTCCTAATAGCATACGGAGTTCAAAAGGTTCAAAGTAACTTAGCTGCAATTTTAATGTCAACAACACCTATAAGCGCAACAATACTCGCACATTTCTTTGCAGATGGAGAGAAAATAAACGTAATAAAAATATTCGGAATAGTGTTAGGATTTTCTGGAATTGTTTATTTATTTTCAGAAAATTTACTTATAAATAATGAAAATTTATTTTCTGCTCTTATGATCCTATTGGGATCCACTTTTTATGTTATTGGAGGAATTTTAACATTAAAAATTAGTAATAAAAAAAATGAAAATGTAACTGCATCAATTCTTATTTGGGGAGCTATAATTGCTTGTCCAATATCACTAATAATTGAGCAACCATGGAATTTAAATCCGTCATTAGAGTCTACATTATCTTTGATTTATCTTGGTATTTTTCCAACTGGAATAGCGTGGTTATTAAGATTTATGATTTTAAAGAAAAATGGCTTAGTTTTCCAAAGTCAGGTCGCTTATCTAATACCGATTTTTGGTGTTATTTTAGGATTTATTTTCCTAAACGAATTAGTAACACCTAAAATTTTAATTGCCTTAAGTGCTGTTGTCTTAGGAATTTATTTTGTAAAAAAGGCAGGAGATAAAAAAATACAAAGTATATAAAAAATTTCTAATTTATTTTTAATTGTTCAAATTTTTTTGACTTAACTGATTTTTGTGCAGCTTCTGCTAACATTATAGACTTTCTTCCATCTTCAAAAACAGCTCTAGGTTTTATATTTTTTTTGCAAAAGTTTGCAAGGTCAGATAGTTGCAACCTAAAAGCTTCTGCATACCTCTCTATAAAAAAATGGAGGAAAGGGGATTTATTATTTGTAGAATTTTTTAAAAAGAGATTAGTTTCTGTATCTCTTTTATTATCTGATATCATCATTCCTTTTGTGCCAAAAAGCTCAACTCTTTGATCATAACCAAAACTACAATGTCTTGAATTAGTTATAACGCATTGTACTCCTTTTTTCGACTTTAGTACTGTAGTTGCAAGTTCATAGTCTTTTATCTTATTAAATCTTTGATCTGATATATTACTGCCAGTAGCAAATACTGATGTAAATTCATCTGAACCCAAGTAATATCTTGCTAAATCAAAATCATGAATCATCATATCTTTAAAAATTCCTCCAGAACCTTTTAAATAAGATAATGATGGAGGAGCAGGGTCCCGACTAGTTATAATAATTTTTTCTAATTTACCTATTTTATTTTTTAACAAATTTTTTTTAAGTAAATTATGTCCAGGATCGTATCTTCTATTAAAGCCTATTTGAACTTTGGGATTAAGTTTTTTAATTTTCTTAAGAGATGAATTAATTTTTTTTAAATTTAAATCTAGCGGTTTTTCACAAAAGACTACTTTTTTATACTTAGCACCCTTTTCAATAAATTTTAAATGCGTAGAAGTAGAGGAAGCTATAAAGATACATTTAATTTCATTATCTTTAAAAGCAATATCTGGATTATTTACCGAAATAGTATTAAATTTTTTTGAAATTTTGTTTGATAGATTTTTATTTAAATCAAAAACATATTTTAATTCAAATTCACTATTTTTTCTTAAATTATCAGCATGCATCTGGCCAATTCTACCAAGGCCAAACAAAGCAGTTTTTATTTTATTTTTACCCATCTTTTTTTTCTGTTTGAAACTTTGCATGCTTCAATAAATTTTGCAGTTTCAAGTCCCTCATCCTCATTTGGATAAAAATACCTTTTTTTTGCATTATTTTTCAAAGAATCTGCAAATTCACGATAAATATTTGCAAATGCATCCAAATATCCTTCAGGATGTCCAAATTTTAATCTAGAAAATTTTTTAGACAATTCAGCATTAAAAAAACCTCTTTCAATAAATTTAACAGCCCCATTGGATGGATTAAGTTTTAAATAGTTTGGATCGTTTTGAACCCATTCCAAACTTCCTTTCGTTCCAAATATTCTTATTCGTAATCCGTAAACACCACCTCTAGCCATCACACTTGTCCAAAACATTCCTTTAGCTCCATTATTAAAATTAATCATTACTTGAGCATTGTTGTCCATTTTAATTTTATTTGAAACTTGTTTAATATCTGCAAAAATAGTTTCACCTTTTAAACCTGATATATAAGTTGCCATATGATATGCATGGGAGCCAATTTCATTCAAGACTGCTGAAGCTCCAACAATATTTTTATCTATTTTCCATTTAAACTTTTTCTTTGCATTTTTTTGTGAAATATCTTCTCCACCTGACCAATCCTGAACATATTCAACATTTACATATTCAACTTTTCCAATTTTACCTTTTTCAACCAATACTTTTGCCTCTCTAACCATAGGATAAGCAGAATAATTATGTGTCAAAGCATACTTAATTTTTTTATTTGATTTTATTTTTTTAAATAATTTCTTAGCTTGAGCAAGATTCCCAGCAAATGGTTTATCAGAAATTACATGTATATTTTTATCAATAAATTTTTCTGCAATAATTTGGTGACTTGAAGGAGGTGTCATTATTGCCACAACATTAATACCATCTTTTCTTACGGCTTCTCTTTCGGCCATTTCTCTAAAATTTGAATAACATCTCTCTTTTAAAATACCTAGGCTTTGACCAAAGCTTTTAGATAGTTTTGAATTTCTCGAAAAAACACCCGCTACTATCTCATATTGATTATCAAATCTTGATGAAATTCTATGAACATGACCAATCCAAGATTTTGGACCACCTCCAACTACACCAAGCTGAATTTTTTTTCCTTTAATTAATCTCATGATTAAATATATCTTAACAAATAAAAAATTTATGTCAGTAAAATTAGGTATAGCACCAATTGCATGGAGTAATGATGACATGCCTGAGCTAGGCGGAGACACTCCTCTTGAGCAATGTTTGTCGGAAGCAAGTCAGGCTGGATTTGTTGGGATTGAGTCAGGTGGTAAATTCCCAAAAACATCCAAAGAATTGTTACCAAAATTAGATAAGTATAACTTAAAATTATGTTCTGGTTGGTATAGTGGAAATCTTAGAAAAAATTCTGTTGAACAAGAAAAAAATTTAATTCAAGACCAACTTAAATTATTTAAAGATTGTGAAGCTCCATGCATCGTTTTTGCTGAAGTTTTTGGGTCAATACAGGGTGATCCAACAAAAAAACTTTCTAATAGGCCTAAGATGATGGATCAAGAATGGAAAGATTATTGCGTAAAAATATCTGAACTTGCAAAATATCTTGAAGATGAAGGTATGCCTTTGGCTTACCACCATCATATGGGTACAGTAATAGAAACAGAAGAAGAAACTATTAGATTACTAGAAAATACAAATGATAGTGTAAAATTAACTTTAGATACCGGTCATATGTTATTTGCTCAGGGAAATTCAATTAATATAATTAATAAATTTAAGGAAAGAGTTATCCATATTCACTGCAAAGATATTAGGGAGGAAGTATTAAAAAAAGCTCTTTCTGAAGATTTAAGTTTTAGGGATGCCTTTTTAGAAGGTGCTTTTACCGTACCTGGCGATGGGTGTATCGACTATAAACCACTGTTTGATATTTTAAAAAAAAATAATTATCAAGGTTGGCTTGTTGTAGAAGCTGAACAAGACCCTAAAAAAGCTAATCCACTTGAATATGCTATTAAGGGTTACAAATATATTACAGATACTTTAAAGAAATCAAATCTGGAGATTAATAATCTATAATTTTACTTTTTTACTGTCTTCAAGTTTTCCATCAAAAAAATCAAAAATATTTTGAATAGTTTCTTTTGCCATTCTTGTCATACATTCTTCAGTAAATGCTGCAGCATGAGGACTAAGGAAAACTTTGTCATTTTTTAAAAGAGGATTATCAGCCTCTGGAGGTTCTACCTCAAATACATCAATTCCTGCTCCAAAAATCAAATTCTCATTTAACGCTTTATCTAAGTCTTTCTCATTTATAATACCGCCTCTTGCAGCATTTATAATGATGCAGTTTTTTTTCATCGTTTTAAGAAGATCGTAATTTATAATATTTTTAGTTTGATCAGTTAAAGGTATATGGAGTGAGACAGCATCCATATCTTTAATAGATTTTGATAAATCTTCAACTTTTTTTCCACCCATTTTGCTTATTGTTTCTGCATCTACAAATGGATCATAAACAAAAACGTTCATTTCAAATCCTAAACATCTTTTAATCAACGCTTTTCCTATCCTTCCAAATCCAGCTATAAGAATGTTTTTGTCCCAAATCTCAATAGTTTTTGGTAATTTATTTCTTTCAGTAAATTTTCCACTTTTCACTGAATTGTCATACATATTTTTTCTTTTTGAGATGCTTAAAAGCATGAAAATAACATGTTCTGCAACTGCTACAGCATTTGCTGTTGCAGTTATTGCTACATCTATATTTCCCTTTTTACAGCTATTTAAATCAATATTATCGTAACCAACTCCATGTCTTGAAATTATTTTAAGGTTTTTCGCATTTTCAATTGCCTCTGCAGGCAATATTGATGTTCTTAAAGAAACTGCATCTGCATCTACAATTTTTTGTTTCACGTTCTCAACGCTTAAATCTTCAACTACTTCATAATTATAGTTACTATTACTTTTTAATAACTCCATACCTTTTTCATGAATAGGTTGGACAATGAGAATTTTTTTCATAATTTTAAAAAAGAAAATTATATTAGTCTAGCAAGATCTTTTTTACTATTTTTAAATGTTGGAAGTGGATATTTAAATGCATATTTTCTTGGAATACATTTGTTCTTTGCCTTTTCCCACAAAGCAATCCATTGTTTATAGTTGTGGACAGTAATATTTTTTTTATTTTTGCTTCTTACATAAAAATTTGGCAAAGGTTTTCTACCAGACGGGGTTCCAGCTCTATTATATCTTAAATCAGCACTAATTCTAAAATCATTAGTTTTGTTAGGCAATGAGCAATGAATTGAATGTTTGTGCAAAATTATAATATCACCAACATTAGCTTCCAAAAAAACTGGTTTGTAATTATCAAGTAATTTACTATCTTTTATTTCAACCTGACCTCTATATCCAGATATATGGTTTAATAATCCCAATTTATTAATTTCTTTTACCGTAATCATACATCCATTTTTTTTAGTAGTTTTAGTAAATGGAATCCAAACAGTGACCATATCAGTTAATCTTTGACCCAAAGATGATAATACCGCTGCATCTTGATGCCATGGAGTTCTACCTGATAGACCATCATGGATAGAATGTTTTGGTAATTTGCTTTCTGGTTGTTTAATTCTTGTATTTTGCACTGGATTTGACAAAATTTCTGGCCCTAATAATTTTTCAACTACATTCAAGATTTTTTTGTGATTTATTAAGTTCCACAAAGATTGAGAGGCGAAGTAATCACTGTCCTTTTTTACGTGATCTCTAGGAAGTCTAGTATTAAAATACTGATCAAGATCATAAATATTTAGCTTTGAAATATATGTATATTTTTTCCTAAAGTTATATTTAAAAATCTTTTCTTTCATGTGCTCAGGGGCATATTTATGAACTAAATTGTCCATTACATATTCCATGTCATTTAAAATTGGTTTTAAATCTTTATTGAAGTTAAGAACATTTCTTACTCTTAAGAAACCATCTCTATCTAAAATACTCTTTAATTTAGTCTTAATCTGCATATTTACTTATATTTTAGCAAATAATTTGAATCATGAAAAGATGTAAGCATTCTTTTTTTCGTCGCAACAATATGTGGATGATATTCAGAATTTTTATATTTCCATATTACTGGTTTATTAAGGGCATAACTTCCATAAATAAAAAATCTTTTTGGACAGTTTTTTTCCTTAAATCTATTTACTCCGTGATAAGAATTAGGAGTAGATTTAAAGAAAATTACACTTCCCTGTTTTGGTGTAAATTCCCTTAATTTATCAAGCTCATTAATCTTAGGAAATCTTCTAAAACTTTTTCTAAGGTTTCTGAAAGCTTTTTTCTTATATAAAGTAAGAGATCCTCCATTTTTTTTAGGTATATCAGTTAAATAGATTAAAAAATTATATAGCCTATTCACATCATCTCTATGAGGCCTCAATCTATATCCTCCTTTAGATACTGAGAAATCAATATCTAAATTTAAATTTGGGTTTTTATAGTTATTACCTAATAGTTTTTTTAGCTCTTTGGAATTTACTTTTCTTTTAAGTGTATATTTTTTTTTATTAAATATTTTTGGTTTAAATAAACTTTCCCAAGCATTTTTCTTAAACTCTGTTTTAAATTTCTTATCAATTTTATTATAAAATGTATGTGTATTGAAAGTATTAAAAATTTTTTTTGAGATTTTAGAACTTGAGATATACTTATTGAAATTTTTTGATCCTTTATTAATTCTACTTCTACCACCCATAATCATATCATCAAAACTTTTTGAATTACTTATTTCTTTAATTATAGAATTGCAGACTTTTTTACTGATTATTTGTTCTCCAACAATGACTGGGAAGTTTGATTTAATTTTCTTTAGTTTGCTAATTTTCAGCATTTAGCTGTACATACCCTCTTTTACTCTAATCATTTTGTACATAAGGTCATTTAATGGCGTGGCTATTCCATGTTTTTTTCCTATTTTAGATACAGCGCCACTTATGAAATCAATTTCAGTTTTTCTTTTATAAAGTACATCAAAAGCCATTGAAGACTTATTTGTTTGTTTTGAATCAACAATTTTGTTGAACATAAATAAACACTCATCTTCAGAAACATCAACACCATCTGCTAAAGCAACATTTCTTGTTTCTAAAATTATCTCTTTACCTAAACTTCTAGAGACATTGTTGGCATTATTATTTATGTAAAGATCTGTGTGGTGCAGATCAAAAATAGCCGAAAGTGGACCTATTGCGGTTAAAGCAAAAAGTTTCATCCATTTTCTTTTTTTTACATCTTCAGCTGCAATCATTTCTAAATTATGAGCAGTAAATGTGTCTGCAATTTCAGTTATTCTATCTGTTATCCCACCATCATATTCTCCTATCCAAGAGGGTAGAGCTGCATGATTCATAATATGACCAGGGCCTAAAATATTCGATGCTTGAGTTGTTGTTCCGCCAATTACTTTTTCATCGCCAACAATACTTTTAATTATTGCTTCATGTCCAATTCCATTTTGAAAAGACATGAAAACTGTTTTATCGTTAATAATGTTTTTTATACTTTTTAAAGCAGGTTCTAGAGCAGTTGCTTTACACATGACTATCACAGCATCAACTTTTCCCATTGAAGATGGATCTGATGTTGCTGGTACCTTTATAAATCTATCACCACCATGACCATCCATTTTTAGACCATTTTTATTAATTTCATCAACGTGCTCTTTCCAAACATCAATGAGCATTACATTTAGACCTTTTTCAGCAAGCAGACCTCCAAATAGACAACCCATTGCTCCCGCACCAAGAACTGCAACTTTCAAATCTTTATTATTCATTTTTAAGAAACGAAATATATTAATGTATAGAAATTATGCAATATATTATGTAACTAATTTATATATGGAATTAAAAATAGAAAAAGGAATTTTTAAGAAATTTGAGTTAGAAGAAATAACAAGTGCTTTGCAAGTTGGATTGTCAAAAAATTTTGAAAGTGTCACAGCAAAGATAGTTGATTGTCCAAATTTAAGAGATTGGAATTGTCCATCAGAAGGAATGAGTGGCAACCAAAGAATAATTGATGTTGGAGGAGAACCGTATATGCACGATCCTAAATATATTGGTGCTGAATTCGATTATGCAGAAATATCAAAATTGATTGGGTCAGAGAAATCATACGCACTTGGCGCAGGATCTGGAGCAATGTCTTGTCTTGATGGGCACTGCGGTGAATTGGTTATAAACGAAAACTTAACAACAAAGGAGTATAGATCTTTAATAGCAAGGGTAGGTACAGATAAAAAATGTATTGTAGAGGACTATAATGACAGTAAACATGGCGGACTTGGCAATGTTTATTATTCAGATGGTGTTAAGGGTAAAGTTATTTATTTAAAGATAAAGAAAAGAGTTGGAAAACAAGGTTCATTGCCTCAAGCAATCAGAGCAGCACTTTCAGAAAATTTAAAAATATTTAACAACGATCATATCGCTTTAGCTGGTGTATTTAGAGTTTTAAATGGAAAAATAAGATCACATGTTCAACCAGATTATAAGGATATAAAACATGAATACTACGATCCAAAATTAATGAAATGTACAAAAGATTTTCTTCAATTTTATGAGCCAGTAGGGCCAAAATTACAATGTTATACCGTTTTATGGACAGGAGATCCAATGGGTGGAGAATTAAATCTAAGAGAGTCTGGAGAGCATACACATTTTCATTCATACGAGCATAAAAATGATGCAGGACATTATCATTTTGATGTGACACCAGACGAGATAGAATACGAAGGATATTTTAATACCGCACAAGAAGTTCACAGAGTAAATAATATTTACAAAGAATTAGCTGCGAAAAATTAATTTAGTAAGTTTCAGACTCTTTTTTGCTTATTGAGCCTTTCATTTTTTCTACAACTGCCTTAGCACCAGCACTCATTGCCCTTTGATCAGCTCCAATAGTTACAAAGTTAAATCCTTTGTCGATCATTTTTTGTGCATACTCAGGTGTTCCATTATGAATTCCTGCAAAAATATTATTTTTTTTGGCATGCTCTAAAATTCTAAGAATTTCAGAATATGCCTTTGTATTTTCTGGTCTATCAAATCCAGGCTTTTCTCCAATTGCTAAACTTAAGTCAGCTGGGCCAATATAAATTCCGTCTACACCATCTGTAGACATAATCTCATCTAATTTATCTAATGACTCTTTTGTTTCAATCATAGCTAATTTTAAAATTTCATCATTTGCATGGTCGGCATAATCAGCTCCTCCATAAATCAATCCTCTAACAGGACCAAAACTTCTATATCCTCTTGGAGGATACATGCATGCTTGTACAAATCTTTCTGCCTCTTCTTTATTGCTAACCATAGGACATATAATTCCATAACAACCAGCGTCTAAAATTTTCATTATTTGGCCTGGTTCATTCCAATTTACTCTTGCAAGAGGAGTTACATCAGTTGATGAAATAGTTTGAAGCATTGGAAGTGCATTTGTGTAATCAACAAGTCCATGCTGCATATCTACAGTTAGAGAATCCCAACCTTGATGTGCCATAACTTCTGCTGATACAGTGCTTGGTATTTGTAACCAACCATTAACAACAGGCTTACCTTCAGCCATCATTTGTTTGACTTTATTTTTTCTCATTAATAATTGAGACCGAAGTGAGTGTACTTTACGTTCAAATAATCTTTGATAGCCATAGAACCACCTTCTCTTCCATAGCCTGTTTGTTTTATTCCTCCAAAAGGCACTTCAGCAAAAGCAATTGTTGGATGGTTTACAGCGCATGTTCCAGTTTCCATTTTTTCTGAGACTTTGTGCGCTTTTTCTAAGGAGTTCGTGTAGATGTAGCTTGCTAAACCAAGGTCATTATCATTAGCTCGCTTAACAACTTCATCTGTGTCTTTAAAAGTAAGCAATGGAACTAAAGGTCCAAATGGCTCTTCTTTAGCAATTGTAAAATTATCTTTAACATTATCAAAAATTGTTGGTTCGTAAAAATACCCTTTATTAAAACCAGCCGGTCTTTTTCCACCACATAAAACTGTTGCGCCCTCATTTTTAGTTTTTTCTACTAACGCCTCTATTTCATTTAATCTTTTTTCTGTTGTTAAAGGTCCTAGAATTGTATCTTCATCCATTCCGTTACCAACTTTAAGCTTAGTAACCTTTTCAACTAATGTTTTAGCAAATTCATCTTTTTTACTTTCATGAATATAAAATCTTGCAGGTGATATACAAACTTGACCATTATTTCTAAATTTAGCAGTGATTGCCATATCAGTAACCTTATTGATATCTACATCGTCAAAAACAATAAAAGGTGAATGACCACTTAACTCCATTGTAACTCTTTGCACTTTTTCAGCAGCTTGTTTTAAAATTAGTTTTCCAACTCTTGTTGAACCAGTTATAGAAACTTTTTTGACTATATCAGATGATATTAATTGAGATGAAATTTTAGCTGGATCACCAGATAATAAATTTACCACTCCTGGAGGAACACCCGCATCATTTATAATATTCATAAGCTCCATTACACTACCTGGAGTAATCACATCAGGCTTACAAATTACCGAACATCCTGCAGCTAAAGCAGTAGAAATTTTTCTTGAAGATAAAACTATCGGAAAGTTCCATGGTATTAATCCAGCAACTACTCCAACTGGTTCATATTTTACATACATTCTTGTATGTTCAAATCTACTTTCAACTATTTGACCATAAATTCTTTTTGTCTCTTCAGAGTTCCATTCAAAAATATCTGCAGCTCCTCCAACTTCTCCTTTTGCTTCTGATAGTGGCTTTCCAACTTCTAATGTTAACCACTTAGCTAATACATCAGTTCTCTCTCTCATTAGATCAGCAATCTTTCTTATAATTTTTGATCTTTGCCAAGGTGGAGTATTTCTCCAAACCTCAAGACCTTTTTCTGCGGACTTAAGTGCTTTGTTTACATCTTCTTCACCCGCTTTAGATGCCTTACCTAAAACTTCCTCAGTTGCAGGATTTAAAACATCATAAGTTTCATTATTTTGTGATGCTTGCCATTTACCGTCAATGAATTGTCCAAATTTGCTATACATAATTTTTATTTTGTGGTTTATTAGTTGAATATTTGGAGAGAATATAACTAGAAAAATGAGAAAAATAAAGCTTACTTGCGCCCATGCATTGGTTAAACATTTAATAGCTCAGAAAGTCTATATTGATGGTCAAGTTAAGCCACTGTTTCCTGGTGTATTTGGTATTTTTGGACATGGAAATGTTGCCTGTCTAGGACAAGCATTAGAGGAAAATAAAGATCAACTTCCAACATACAGGGGTCATCACGAACAAAATATGGCTTTAACAGGTGTTGCTTATGCAAGAGCTAAAAGAAGAAAGCAAATTTTTATTGCAACAAGTTCGGTTGGTCCAGGATCTACAAACCTAGTTACAGCATCAGCTGTAGCAATGAGTAATAGATTGCCAATTTTATTTTTACCTGGAGACACTTACGCAAATAGAATGCCAGATCCAGTTTTGCAACAGGTTGAACATTTTTCAAATCCGGGGATGACAGCTAACGACTCATTTAAACCAGTTACAAAATATTTTGATAGAATTACAAGGCCAGAGCAAATATTACAGTCACTTCCTCAAGCAATCCAAACTATGTTAGATCCAGCAGAGTGTGGACCCGCATGTTTATCTTTGTGCCAAGATGTACAAGGTGAAACTTTTGATTATCCTGAAGAATTTTTTAAAGAAAGAATTCATAACATTAGAAGACCTAGACCTGACGATTTTCAAATCAAACAAGCAGTAGAAAAAATTAAAAATTCGAAAAAACCAATTATAATTTCTGGAGGTGGAGTATTTTACTCTGATGCCATGGATGAGTTAGCTAATTTTGCAGTTAAACATAATATACCAGTAACCCAAACAGTTATGGGATACTCAACAATGAAAAAGGATCATTCTCATTTTGTAGGACCAATAGGTGGCCTTGGTGGCAAGGCAGCAAATAACTTAGCAAAAGAAACTGATTTAGCAATCTGTATAGGAACTAAGCTTGCAGATTTTACAACTGGCTCGTGGGCTAATTTTGAAAACCCTGAATTTAAATTAGTTTCAATTAATATTACAAGACATGATGCAAATAAACATTTAGGAGAAGCAGTTATAGGTGATGCAAAAGTTACATTAACAGAATTATCTAACGCTATTGGAGATTGGAAATCATCTGATAACTGGCATAAAAAATCACAAGATGAGTTAAAATCTTGGAATGAATACGTTGATAAAGAGAGTGGTCCAACAAATCAAGAACTACCAAGTTATGCTCATGCTGTTGGAGCAATTTACAGGAATTCAGACCCAACTGATATAGCTGTTACAGCAGCTGGAGGTTTGGTTGGAGAAGTTGTTCAAGTTTGGCGACCAAAAGAGTTAAATACTCATGAAACAGAGTGGGGATTCAGTTGCATGAGTTATGAAATTTCTGGTGCTCTTGGTATAAAAATGGCCAATCCTGACAAAGATGTAATTGCTTTTGTTGGCGATGGATCATACCTACTTAACAATTCAGATATATATTCTTCAGTAATTACAAATAATAAATTAATAATCATCGTATGTGATAATGGAGGTCATGCTGTTATAAATAGACTTCAATTATTCAAGGGTGGAAAAGAATTTAATTGTTTGTTTAATTCCTCAAATATTCAAAACTCCAAAGAAGTAAATTTCGCTCAACATGCAGCAAGCATGGGAGCAAAATCAGAACATGTTTCTAGTATTTCAGAATTAGAAGAAGCATTTAAAAGAGCAAAACAATCAGATGTAACTTATGTTATATCAATTAAAACACATAGTTACGAATGGCTTGAAGGATCAGCTTATTGGGAAAGCCCTACACTTGAAATACCAACATCCAAAGAAAATGAAGAAGCATTAAAACTCCACAAAGAAGGAAAATCAAAACAGAGACAAGGTGTTTAAAAACTTTATATGAATAAAGTTTTTAAAATTGGTTTAATAGGTTGCGGACATATTGCTGAAACATATTTTAGAGCTGAAAAATATTTTAATAATATTAAAATTATTAAATGTGCTGATATTAATGAAAAAGCTTCTAAGCGTTGTGCTTTAAATTTTGGAATAAAATCTGTAACTGTTAATGACCTCCTTAAAGATAAGGAAATTGAAATTATTTTAAACCTTACAATTCCAAAAGCACATTATCAAATATCCAAAAAAGCTTTAATAAACGGAAAACATGTTTATTCAGAAAAACCATTAGCAATAAATTTAAATGATGGAAAAAAATTATTAAAAATTTCAGAAAAGAAAAAATTATATTTAGGAAGCGCTCCTGATACTTTTTTAGGAGGTGGAATCCAAAAATCTAAAGAATTAGTTGAGAAAAATATTATAGGAAATGTAAAATTAGGAAATGCGGTTTTTGCATTTCCTGGTATTCAATCCTACCATCCTAATCCTGAACCTTGGTTCACAAAAAAAGAGGGAGGTCCTGTTATCGATATGGGACCATATTATATTACTGCTTTAGTAAATCTTTTAGGACCAGCAAAAAAAGTAACTGGAACAATCATTCAAGGTCAAAAATATAGAACTATTGGGATAGGACCAAAAAAAGGCAAAAAATTTAAAGTAGAATGTCCAACTACTTATTTATCAACAATAACTTTTAAAAATGACTCAGTTATAAGATTAACATTATCATTTGATGTTATAGCTCATCAAAGAAATCATATTGAATTATATGGAGAAAAAGGGTCAATGATAGTTCCAGATCCAAATATGTTTGGTGGATCAGTATTAACTTGCAATAAATTAGGCGATAACTGGAAAGAGTTTAAAACTACAAAAATGCCATTAGGTAGGATTAATATAAGAACACAAAGTTCAAGAGCAAATGAAACACCAACTAATGCAAACTATCGAGGTGTAGGGTTGTCAGAGATGGCATATTCGATTGAAAATAAAAGAAAACATTTATGTAGTGGTGAAATTTCTCTTCATGTATTAGACATTATAACTTCTATTATGAAAGCAGCCAGCTCAGGCAAAATTCAATACATTAATACCTTTTGCGTAAAACCAAAAAAGTTTTCAAAATTAGATATTAAGAAATTACTAAAGTAAATATATAATGAAAAAACATATCGTAATTTCAGATCCATTTCCAAGAAAATTAGATTTAATTTTTTCAAAAAAAAAACTTAAGGAATTAAAATCAAAATATAAGTTAATAACTGCTCCGAAGTTAAATAAAAAAAATTTTTATGAAAAAAATATTCATAAAGCCACTTTTATAATGGGTCAACCATACCTTGATAAAAAACTTTTATCGAAAGCCTCAAAATTGAAATGTATTATAAATGTAGAAAGTAATTTTATGAATAATATTGACTATGAATATTGTTTTAAAAAAAAAATTGATGTCATAGCTACATCACCTGTATTTTCAAAGCCTGTTGCTGAAATAGCTTTAGGTATGACTTTATCCTTATTAAGAAATATTCATAATGCTCATTTCGATTTTGTAAGAGGAAAAGAAAAATATGGTTTAGAAAGTAATTTGAATGCTTCTCTTTTAACAAATAAAAAAATTGGATTATTGGGATTTGGAGATTTAGCGAAGGCGCTTTATCCTCTTTTGCTACCCTTTACAAAAAATATAAATGTATATGATCCCTGGGTACCTAACCAAACAATTAAAAAAGCTGGATTTAAATCAATTAATCTAAGTAAAATGTTTAGCGATTGTGAAATTATTTATGTGCTAGCAACAATCACAACTAAAAATAAAAATTTAATAGACAAAAAATTATTAAATAGAATGAGGTCTAAATCAGTTTTAGTTTTAATGAGTAGAGCAGCGATTGTTAATTTTGAGGATCTTAAAAAAAGAATTAAAAAAGGAGATATCTCTATTGCAACGGATGTATTTCCTGAAGAGCCGGTTAAAAAAAATGATCCAATTAGAAAATTGAAAAATGTATTGTTTTCAGCTCATAGGGCGGGAGCTTTAGAACAGGCTTTTTTTGAAATGGGTGAAATTGTTCTAAAAGATATGAGCTTAATTTTAAAAAAAAAGGCACCAAAATTCTGCAAAAGGGCTCAAAGCAAAACAGTAAATCTGTTAGCCTCAAAACCTGTTGCAATTAATTGATTTTTTTATATTTTCTTCACTTATGTCATCAATTAACCAACTACTTCTCGAAGCAAAAAGTGTAACAAAGTACTTTGGAACCATAACGGCTCTTGAGAATGTAAATTTAAAGATACATGCAGGAGAGTGCCTCGGTGTTGTGGGTGATAATGGGGCTGGAAAAACGACATTAATGAAGGTTTTATCTGGACTTTATAAACCAAGTTCTGGCTCACTATATTTTGATGGTAAAAAAGAGATATTAGAAAGCCCAAAAGACTCTCAGGAGTTGGGTTTAGAAATGGTTTACCAGGATTTGGCTTTAGCGGGAAATCTTCCTATTGGTGAAAATATTTTTTTGGGACGTGAGCCTACTAAAAATCTTGGTTTTATCAAGCTGCTAGATTTTAAGAAAATTAAAGAACTCACTGATGCTCATTTAGGTAAGTTAAAAATTAATGTAAAAAGTGCAGATCAAAAAGTCGAGGAACTTTCAGGGGGTCAAAGACAAGCGGTAGCCATAGCAAGATCTACTGCGTTCAATGCAAAGGTAGTTATTATGGATGAACCCACAGCTGCTCTCGCTATTAAGGAAGTTGGAAAAGTTTTAGATTTAATTAATAGCTTAAAAAAAACTGGAGTAGGTGTAATTGTAATAAGCCATAGAATGGATGATATATTTGCTGTATGTGATCGTGTGATGGCTTTATTTCAAGGAACTAATTTTGCTGAGTCAGAATTATCAAAAACTTCTAGAGACGAAGTAATTGGTTGGATCATGGGAAAAAAATAATTATGGATAATAAAGATCAAGAAAAAGATTCACTATATTTAAAATTAATTCCATACTTTGATAGATATGGAATTCTATTATTATTACTTATAATGATAGTGGTAATGCATTTCTTGCAACCAGATGTTTTTTTGTCGTGGAGAAATGTAACCAACGTATTTAAACAAATATCTTGGCAATCTATGCTTGCCTTAGGTGTTTTCATGGTGATTGTAACCGCAGGTATTGACCTTTCAGTTGGTTCTATAATGATGTTGTCATTGATGATATTGGCAATTGTAGCAAAAGCAGGAGCCCCATGGTTTGTTGTTGCTATGACACCACTTATAGCAGGATTAATATGTGGACTAATAAATGGTCTTGGAATTACTATTTTGCGGATGCCTCATCCTTTCATAATGACACTAGGTACATTATATATATTTAGAGGTACTGGAAATTTAATTTCAGGTGGAACACCAATAAGTGGCTTTACAGATGAAGTAAGATATCTTGGACATGGACGGATAGATTTAACTTGGTTAGGTCTCGAAAAATCTCAGTACCTTCCAGTGAGTTTAGTTCTTATTGCAATTGTATACATAATTTTCTGGGTTTTCATGAATCATACTAGAACTGGTAAATGGATTTATGCTATTGGAGGTAACCCGAGTGCAGCGAGGGCATCGGGCGTAAATGTAAATAAAATATTAGTAATTGTTTACTCTTTATGCGGATTTTTATCAGGTATTGGAGCATTAATTTTAGCTGGTAGAACAGATTCTGGATATCCTAACGCTGGTTTACAGTCTGAGTTAGACGCTATAGCAGCTTGCATTATTGGTGGAGCAAGTTTCTTTGGGGGAAGAGGAACTGTTCTTGGTGTCTTTGCTGGGGTAATGATAATGGGTATTTTACGTAACGGCCTAAACTTAATGGATGTAAGCTCTTTTTGGCAGCAAGTTCTAATTGGATCGATAATAGTTCTTGCAGTATATATCGACGTACTAAGAAGAGATCTTGGAACAAGAAAATAATACACGTATTAGTTGAGCTAAAAAATAGTGTCTTTTATAAACAGTTGAATTCTTGTTAAAAATTTAATTAAATTAATGTTTAATAATTATTAAAGGGGAAATTTATGAGAGAACTAATGAGAAAAGTTGTTGTATTTTTTTCAACAATTTTTTTATTAACAACTATGGCGTCAGTATCTTTTGCTGATGGTCACGGTAAAAAAATCCTATTTAGCATCAAAGGTCCTGGTTCAGGAAACCCATTTTGGGCTTCTGTAACTAAAGGTGCTGAAGAAGAGGCAAAAAAACTAGGTGTTAAATTAATTTTAATTGCACCTCCACAAGAAGGTGATGTTCAGGCACAAATTAACCAAGTAGAAGATCAACTTGCAAAAGGTGTTGATGCTTTAGCTCTAGCGCCAGGAGATCCAAATGCTTTTGCTCCAATCGTTGATGATGCGATCAAAAGTGGAGTTCCAGTTGTTTTTGTTGATACAAAAGGAATTAATGAAGGTGTGACTTTTATTGGAACAAATAATATGAATGGTGCAGAATTAGCTGCTAAATTCATATGTGATAAAACTCCAAAAGGTTCAGATGTTGCAATTCTTACAGGAATTGAGTCTCAATCAACTGCATTATTAAGAAGAGATGGTGCAATTAAAGGATTTAAAAATTGTGGTTTAAATCTTGTTGCTACTCAAACAGCCGAGTGGGATACTGCAAAAGGTAGATCAGTTACTGAGTCAATCATTTTGAAAAATCCTAATATCAAAGCAATTTTTGCTTCTAATGACAATATGGGATTAGGTGCTATGCAAGCTTTAAAAGATGCTGACATGAACGATGTAATTGTTGTTGGTTTTGATGCAACTCCTGATGCAGCTACGAGTATCTTAAAAGGAGAAATGACTGCAACGATTGCACAATTTTCATACAACATGGGTGCTTATGGTGTTAAGTATGCTCTTGAGTTAGCTAATGGTGGAAGCATCGATATAAACATCGATACTGGAACACAATTAGTAACAACAGAAAACGCTAACGATTTTAAATAATCTTTAGAAAAATCAAAATTAAAAGGGTGGAATTTTATTTCACCCTTTTTTTTTATATAATATAGTGGCTAAATGCTTATTAAAATTAATCCAATTTTAAGCCCTGAACTCCTATATCAGTTAAGAGCAATGGGTCATGGTGATAAACTGGTTTTAACAGATGCTAATTTTCCAGCATATTCTCATTCTTTAAATAATAAAGTAATCAGATTAGATGGAGTAGATATTTATGAAGCTACAAAGGCTATTCTTTCTATTTTTCCATTAGATAGTTTCATTGACTCAGCTGCAAACAGAATGCAGGTTGATAATAAACCTGATGAATTAACTGATTGTCACAAAGATTTTATTAAAGCTGTAAAAGAAACCTCTGGAGAAAATTGGAAGGTTGGCTCAATTGAAAGACAAGAATTTTATAAAGAGGCAAAAAAGTCTCAATTAATAGTATCTACCTCTGAAATGAGACCATATGGGTGTTTTATATTAACAAAGGGAGTAATTAAACCAGATGGAAGTGTTTGGGTTCTTGATAAATAATGAGCTCAATATGTGTCTTTGGAGTATTTGTAGCTGACCTTTGTTTTTTTGCTGACAAAATTCCTATCAAAGGTGAAACAGTTTTAGGTAAAAATCACATAGTTGGTCCGGGTGGAAAAGGATCAAACCAAGCAATAGCTGCTGCAAGACTAGGTGGAAATGTAAATTTTATAACCAAGATTGGAGATGATCAAAATGCCAAGATGGCTCTTAAGTTGTATGAGGAGGCTGGAATTAATACAGCCTCAATAGTTCAAGACCCAAATCAATCAACTGGTGTTGCAGGTATAATGATAAATGAGAAAACAGGAGATAACGCAATCAATATTGTGCCCGGTGCTGCTGGCTCTTTATCGAATAAAGATATTGATAATAATATTGAATTTTTAAAAAACTCAAAAATTTTTTTAACACAGTTAGAAACACCTTATGAAGTTACTAGTTATGCACTAAATAAAGCAAAAGAGTCAGGCTCTGTTACAATTTTTAATCCAGCACCTGCATCAAATATTAATGATAGTGATTTTAAATGTATAGATTATTTTACACCCAATGAAACAGAGGCAAGTTTTTATTTAGGAAAGAAAGTTGAAAGTAAAATAGAAATTGAAGAAGCAGCAAAAACTTTTTTAGCAAAAGGAGTGCAAAATATAGTTATAACATTAGGTCCTAAAGGTCTTTACTTTGCAAACTCCTCTGAAAGCTATTTTGTTAACGCCTTTAATTTAAAAGATGATGTTGTAGATACAACTGGAGCAGGGGATGCATTTAATGGAGCTTTTGCCTATGCTTTATCTAAAAATCAAAACAACAAAGATGCTATAGAATTTGCAAATAAGGTTGCTGGTATTTCAACAACAAGAGCTGGAGCAGCCAATGCAATGCCCAAACTTAAAGAAGTAGAAGACTATTAATTATTCTATAATTTTAAAATCAGACTTATATTTATCAGTGATTGTTAAACCAAGACCCGGTTTATTATCATCTAGATCAATATGTCCATTTTCAGGGGCAGGATCACCCTCAAAAATATAGTAAAATAATTCATTACCTATTTCCACGTCATGGACTGGAAAAAACTCTGAAATTGGACAATTGAAATTAGACATTGTTAAATGATAATTATGCATTTGACCAGCATGAGGAATAACTGGCACTTGATAAGCTTCTGCTAAAGCATTTATTTTATTTGCAATTGTAAATCCACCAACTCTATTATTATCATATTGAATATAACTGACTGCTTTAATATCCAACAATTGTTTAAATCCAAACAAGTTGAATTCATGTTCTCCACCAGAAATTGGAATTGCATTCATATTATTCAATTCTGCATATCCATGAATATCGTCTGCTATAACTGGTTCCTCCAACCATCTAGGGTTAAATTTTACCAATTTAGGTATCATCCTTTTTGCATAATCCAGATTCCAACCCATATAACATTCCATCATTAAGTCAGTTTCATATCCAATAACCTCTCTAACTGCTTCAGCTAGGTCAATATTTTTTTTCATACCTTCAGGGCCATCTTTTGGCCCCCATCCAAATCTCATTTTAAACATTTTAAAACCTTGCTTAACATAGCTTTCAGCTTCTTTTTGCAAATCCTTGATTGGTTGGCTGTAAAGTTTAGATGCGTAAACAGGTATCTTCTCTTTGGTTCTTCCACCCAATAGTTTAAAAACAGGTTTATTTGTAATTTTTCCCATTATATCCCAAAGCGCAATATCAATTGCAGAAATAGCTACCATGCCTAATCCTCTTCTTCCCCATGCATGTGTTCTTCTGTACATTTTTTCCCAGATATAAGAATAATCAAATGGATCTTCACCTATTACCAAAGATGTTAAGTAAGTATCGATTGTTTTTTTTACTAATTGAGGAGCAAGTGCTGCGTTTCCAATTCCAACAATTCCGTCATCAGTTTCAATTTCACATATTAACCATTCATGAAATCTAAATGATCCCATTGCATCTGATTTTTCAAACAAAAGGTCTGAAGCATTTGTACAAAAATTATTTTGTGGAGGAACTGTTTTACCATTCCATTGATATACCTTGGTACGAATACTTTTTATTTTAGACATTTAATTGTTTTTATTTTCTGCCATTGTTAATGCAATTTTGAATGAATTCAAAGTAGGTTCTAAATTTGCTTTATTTTTACCTGCAATATCAAATGCTGTTCCATGTGCAGGAGTAGTTATAGGGACTGGCAAACCCCCTTGTACAGTTACTCCTCGATCAAATCCAAATGCTTTTAATCCTGATTGTAAAGCATCATGATACATACCAACAATACAATCATGATTTCCATTTTTATAAGCAGTAATAAAAGAAGTATCACATGGTAAAGGTCCATCAGCATTAATACCTAGTTTTTTTGCCTCTTCTATTGCAGGTATAATTTCGTCTTTTTCCTCTGTTCCAAATTCAGCATGGGGATTTAGTGCTTGGACTGCTACTCTTGGACTTTTAATACCATTTAATTTCATTGCTTCATGTATAAGTTTAATTGGCTTAATAATTTTTTCTTTTTTTACATGTTCTGGAACTTCTTTAATTGGAATATGTGACGATACCCTTGCTGTCCAAAAATTATCAATAACATTAAACTCACAAAAAAAATTTTTAACCTCTAACTTTTCAGCCATTAAATGTAATTCATCAGAATATTTATTTCCTCCAAGTTTAAGGCTTGTTTTATTAAATGGTCCAAAGTTTATTGCATGAATTTTATTTTCTTTAGCAAGATCTAAAGCTAAATTTAGCGAAGCTAAAACGCTTTCTCCCGCCTCTTTAGAGCACTCAGATAATTTATAATTATGATTTTTACCTTTAGAGATATCTAGAAAAAATTTACTATCTTTTGTAAAATCAATATTATCAAAATCTTCTACAAAATTTAAATTATGTGATTTGCCTGAAATTTTATTCCCACTCTCTAATATGTTTTTTTCACCAATGATAATTACATTAGCTCTGTTAGTGATTTCCTCTGATAATAATTTTGAGACCAATTCAGGTCCTATACCAGAAGGATCCCCTAAAAGAACTACTATGTTAATTTTATTTTGAGCCATTTTTTACTTTACGCTATGTATCAGATTATGTTTATATATTTAAATATAAATTAACTTAAAAGAGGGAAATTATGAAAAAAAGTTTTAAACTTTTCTTAGCAGCTGCATTTCTAGTAACAGAATTTTTTGTTGTTGCGCTTCCACTTATGATTACTTCTGCAAAAGCAGATGGTCACCCAATCCAAGCTATTACTCATGCTGGTTTTGGTGGTGGTACAGACGTAACTACAAGAATGATGCTTCTAAGAGCACGTAGAGTTCTTAAACAAGATATGCAATTGGTTAACAAAAAAGGTGGTGGTGGAGCAGTATCAATGGATTACATGATGAGCTTACCTGCTGACGGACAACACACTTTAACTTGGACTACAGGTCACGCTGTTTCAATGGCTTTAGGTAAAACTAAAGTTAAAATAAGTGATATGCAACCACTAGCAAGAGGAACTGATGATCCTCAATTGTTTGTTGTAAATTGTAAAGCTGACATTAAAGACGCTAAAAAATTTATTAGTACTCAAAAATCAAAATCACTTAAATATGGAACAACGCATGTTGGTGGAATTGATGATGTAAGTGCTATAGCATTTACAAAAAAAGGTGGATTAAAAGATCCAACTATTGTTGCTTATAAAGGTGTAGCTCCAATTAAAACCAACCTAATCAAAGGAGATATTGATGTAGGTGTTTTAAACTTAGGGGAAGCATTAACAGAAATAAATGACGGAACACTTTGTGTTTCTGTTGTCTTAGCAAATAATAGAATGGCTAAAATTGGAGACTCTCCAACAGCTAAAGAGTTAGGAATACCTGTTTCTTTATCTACTGTTAGAGGTTTTGTAACTAAAAAAGGAGCTCCAGCTGAAAGAGTTAAAGAATTAGAGGCTGGAATGATGAAAGCTATGAGCCATAACTACTACAAAAATTTCTTAACAGAAATTGGTCTTGATGAGACGAGTGTAGTTGGTGCTGATGAATGGGGTAAGCAAATGGAAGAAATGCTTACAGAGATGACAGCGCAACTTAAAGCTTTGGGTTACATCAAATAATCATAAAGAAGTACATTTAATTTATGAATAATGTACGAAAGCAAAAAAGGGCAAACAAAAGTTTGCCCTTTTTTTTTAAGGATGAGTTTAAAGTTTCATTTATTATTGTTTTTATCTCAATAATTTTACTAATAAGCACTTTTTCGTTTGATATTGTTCCTCCAATTTTAAACAGAGGTATACAACCTGCAACTTTTCCTAAAGCTTTATTAATATTAATAATAAGCTTAACTTTAATTATCTATTATTTATCAATAAAGAACCCTTGGAAAATAGGGAAAAAATTACCTAAAACATTTTTTTTAACTTTACTTAGTTTTTTAATATTTGTTATTATTTCAAAAACCTTAGATTTCTTTTTAGCAATATCAGTATTATCAATTTTTGTTTCCTATAATTGGGGTGAAAGAAGAATATTTTATTTATTATTAGTAAGTATTTTTTTTCCTATTTTGGTTTTTATTTTTTTTGAAACAATCTTAGGCTTAAGATTTCCTCCAGGAATAATTACAAATCTTTATTATTATTAAAATGGATAACCTTTTATTAATGCTGACACCTTTATTTAGTTCAAAGCTATTGATAGTTTTACTTTTTGGAACTTTGTTTGGATTAATTCTAGGAGTTCTTCCAGGATTAGGACCAACAACTGGTGGAGCGTTAATTTTACCATTTACAATGACGCTAGATCCCTTATCTGCAATAGTATTGTTAACTTCTATTTATTGTGCAGGAACTTATGGAGGAGCAATTACTGCGGTACTAATTAATACCCCAGGAACTCCAGCAGCCGCAGCAACATGTCTAGATGGATATCCTTTGGCCCAAAAGGGTGAAGCTGGTAGAGCCTTGGGAATGGCAACTGTATCAAGTACAGTTGGAGGAATTTTTAGTGTTATAATTTTAGTCTTTTTCGCACCTCTTTTAGCAAAACTCGCTTATGAATTTGGACAACCCGAATATTTTGCATTAGCAATTTTTGGTTTAACCATGCTTTCATCTATAGGAGAAGGCAGTCCTATTAAAAACTTAATTGCAGGGGCATTTGGAATTTTAATTTCAACTATTGGAAAAGATTTTATGACATCAATAGATAGGTTTACTTATGGAATTAACGAACTCTCAGTTGGTATTGGTTTTATTCCGGTGGTTGTTGGTTTATTTGCAATTAGTGAAATGCTCACTCAATCAACGCTTCTTGATCAAGTATTTAAGAGAGTTGCTTTAAAGGCAGTAAAACTTCCAACCAAAGATGATTATAAAAAAACATGGAAAACAATTCTTAGATCAAGTGGAATAGGTTCATTCATTGGAGTTTTACCAGCTGAAGGAGGTACTGTAGCATCATTGATTGGTTATTCTGAGGCTAAAAGATTTTCTAAAAATCCTGAAGAATTTGGCAAAGGATCAATAGAAGGGATTGCTGGCGCAGAAGCTGCAAATAATGCTGCAACAGGTGGAGCAATGGTACCAACATTAGCACTTGGAATTCCAGGAAGTGCTACAACAGCTGTAATACTAACAGGTTTAATTATTCATGGTGTCAGACCAGGTCCAGATTTATTCAGAGAACAACCTGATTTTCTATATGGAATATTTGGAGCCATGTTAATTGCAAACGTTTTATTTTTTATCTTTGGGTTTTTTGGAGCGAAAATATTTGCGAGAATAACCTTAGTTCCAAACAAAATTTTGTGGCCAATGATATTTGCTGTATCTGTTTGTGGAACCTATTCACTTAGCCAATCAATTATTGATGTTTGGATTATGTTATTTTTTGGAGTACTAGGATTTTTTATGAGAAGATTTGGATTTTCAGTTGTTCCTGTAATTATAGGATTAATTTTAGGAGAGTTAGTAGAGGGAACTTTAAGACAATCTCTTGTTATTTTTGATGGAAATTGGCTAATGTTTTTAACAAGACCAATAGCTTTAACTTTTTTTATTTTATCTTTAATTGCATTGGCTTTTCCTTTATTAAGATCAAAAAAACAAAAAAAATAATATGATTAATTTTGATTTAAAAGATAGAGTTGCAGTAGTGACTGGAGGTGCTCAAGGTTTTGGACTAGCTATTACTGAGAGATTTATTGCTTCAGGAGCAAGCGTTATAATTTGGGATATAGACGAAGAAGCAATCAAAACTGCAACAAAAAAAATTAATTCAGATAATGTTTCATACCAAATTGTTGATGTTGGGAATTATGAGAATATAGAAAAAAATTTAGCTGAGATTGAAAAAACTCACAAAAAAATTGATATTTTTATCAATAATGCAGGAGTTGCAGGTATAAATACCACAGTAGTTGATTATCCACTTGATGAATGGAAAAAAGTTATAGACCTAAATTTAAATGCAGTATTTTATTGCTGTAAGGCTGTAACGCCTTACATGATCAAAAAAAATTATGGAAGAATTGTTAATATTGCCTCTATTGCTGGAAAAGAGGGCAATCCTAATGCCAGTGCATATAGCACATCTAAAGCTGGGGTTATAGGTTTAACTAAATCACTTGGAAAAGAACTAGCATTAAAAAATATTGCAGTTAATTGTGTAACTCCTGCTGCTGCAAAAACAAGAATATTCGATCAAATGACCGAAGAACATATAAATTATATGTTATCTAAAATTCCTAGAAATAAGTTTGCAAAAGTAGATGAATTAGCCTCTCTTGTTACATGGTTATCGAGTGAGGAAAATTCTTTTTCAACAGCAGCGGTTTTTGATTTGAGTGGTGGAAGAGCAACTTATTGATTTATGCAAATAGGAGTCGATGTTGGAGCTACAAAAATTGAAAGTGTAGTATTAGATGAAAAAGGGAACGAAAGTCATCGTGAAAGGACTGATTGTCCAAAAGACTATTTTCAAATTATAAAAACAATTAAAGAAATTAATAAAAAGTTAGAAAAAGAATTTAATAAAGAGTTACCAATTGGTGTTTGTCATCCTGGCATTCATTCACCTCAAACGGGATTAGTTAAGAATGCTCCAAATTGTTATTGGTTAGAAAAAAAACCATTTCAAAATGATCTAAGAAAAGAATTAGGCAAAGAGGTATTTTGTGAAAATGATGCAAATTGCTTTGCTTTGTCTGAAGCTTTAGATGGTGCAGGAAAACATTATAAAATTGTTTATGGAATTATTATTGGGTCTGGAGTAGGTGGTGGTTTAGTGATAGACAAAAAAATTGTTAGCGGACCAAATGGAGTAGCAGGGGAGTGGGGACATAATCAAATTAACCATTTAATTTCTAAAAAAGAAAATTTCGAATCTACCAATCTAAGAGAAGGCGAGATTGAGAGTTTTATGTCAGGCTTAAGTTTGGCTAAAAAATTTAATAAGCAATATAAAAAAAATTTAAAAACTAATGAGATCTTTGAACTATATAGAAAACATGATTTAGATGCAGAAAATTTAATAGATAATTTTAAGGTAAATTTAGCAATGTCCTTAGCAAATATAATTAATATTCTTGATCCCGATTGTTTTGTTTTTGGCGGTGGTGTTTCAAATGAAATTGATTTTTTAAGTGAAATAGAAACTATCGTAAGAAAATTTGTAACTGGCAGAGAGTATGAAGGTGTGTTTCTTAAACCAAAGTACGGAGATGCTAGTGGCGTTAGAGGTGCAGCAAGATTAGGAAGAAAATCAATCTATTAATATTATAAATCAATTAATAGTTGTATTTTTTTTTTCTTGTAGTCTTTTAATAAATCAATCTATAATTGTTTTTTTTAAGTTAACTTAATTTAACAAATAAGAGGGAAATATATGAAAAAAATGTTAATTGCTTTAATTGCGTTTGCATTCACTTCTACATCTTCTTTTGCAGGACCAAAAATTGAGGTTTTGCACTGGTGGACATCAGGTGGTGAAGCAGCTGCACTAAAAGTATTAAAAGATGATTTCGCTGCAAATGGTGGTGAATGGTTAGATATGCCTGTAACTGGTGGTGGTGGAGATGCTGCTAACGTTGCATTAAAAGCAAGAATAGTTGCGGGAGATCCTCCATCAGCTTCTCAAATTAAAGGTCCAACAATTCAAGAATACGACCAAGAGGGTGTTGTTGCTCCTTATAATATCGATCCAATTGCTCAGTCAGAAGGTTGGGACAGTTTATTAGATCCAATGATTGCTGCAGTTCATAAATGTCAAGACAACAGTGGTCCATATTGTGCAGCCCCAGTAAACATTCATAGAATTGATTGGATGTGGGCAAACAAAGCAGTATTCGATGCTAATGGAATTTCAGTTCCTACATCTTGGGATGAATTAAATGCAGCAGCAGAAAAACTTCAAGCTGCAGGAATTATTCCTTTTGCGCATGGTGGTCAAGCTTGGCAAGACGCAACAGTCTTCGAAGCGGTAGCTATGGGTATTGGTGGAAATAACTATTATAAAAACTGTTATGTAGATCTTAAAGAAACTTGCTTAAGAAGTGAGACAACTGTAAAAGTTTTTGATCAAATGAGAAAACTTCAAGGTTTTACTGATGAAGGTAGCCCAGGAAGAGACTGGAACGTTGCTACTGGAATGGTTATTGAAGGAAAAGCTGGTTTCCAAATTATGGGTGACTGGGCAAAAGGTGAATTTACTGCTGCTGGAAAAGTACCAGGCGTAGATTACTATTGTGCTGCAACTCCATCTAATAATGGATACTTGTACAATGTAGATAGTTTTATATTCTACAAAACAAGTGACCCAGACAAACAAGAAGGTCAAAAATTATTAGCTAAATTAATGATGGGTAAGAACTTCCAAAAAGTCTTCAACCTATACAAAGGATCAATCCCAGCACGTTTAGACGTACCTATGGATGAATTTGATAAATGTGCAAAAACATCAAATTCTGACATCAAAACTGCAGGAGCAAGTGGTGGATTAGTACCAAGTTTTGCTCACGGAATGGCACAAGGTAATACTATGAAAGCTGCTTTACAAGATGTGATCACAGAACATTTTAATTCTGATATGTCTTCTGTTGATGCAGCAAATGCTTTGGCTGATTCAGTTTTAGATAATATGTAAAAATATAAAAATTAAGGCCACCTAAAGTTTAGGTGGCCTTTTTTTTTAATCAAAATTAGAAAATATTTATAATGCTCAAGTGGTTAGAAAAAAACCTACCTAAAATCGTAATGGCGCCAGCTGTTGGATTAATTGGTTGGTTTGTCTATGGTTTTGTGCTTTGGACTTTATATATATCTTTTACAAATTCTAAAATTTTACCCAAATACGAGCTTTGGGGAGTAGGTCAATATGTTAAGCTTTGGGGTTCTAGGAAATGGCTTATTGCAGTAGACAATTTACTTATTTTTACAGCTTTGTTCTTAATTTTTTGTGTTGTGATCGGAATTATTCTTGCAATATTTTTAGATCAAAAAATTAGGGCTGAAGGTGTCTTAAGAACTATTTACCTATACCCTATGGCTTTATCTTTCATAGTTACTGGAACTGCTTGGAAATGGATTTTAAATCCAACACTTGGTATCCAAAAAATGTTTATCGACTGGGGTTTTGAAAACTTTACATTTGATTGGCTGGTCAATCGAGAAATGGCAATCTACACCATTGTGATTGCAGGTGTTTGGCAATCAGCTGGATTTGTAATGGCATTATTTCTGGCTGGATTGAGATCAGTTGAAGATGAAATTGTTAAAGCGGCTAAAATAGATGGTGCAAATTTATTCACAGTTTATTGGAAAATTTTACTTCCTATGATGAGGCCAGTCTTTTTTACGAGTTTTGTCATTTTAGTTCACATTTCTATAAAAAGTTATGATCTTATAGTTGCACTAACTCAAGGTGGACCAGGTATATCCACAACTATGCCTGCTTTATATATGACTCAAACTGCATTCCACAAAAGCCAAGTTGGTTTATCAGCTGCAAGTGCAATTATGATGTTTATGGCTGTAGCGGCAGTAATTATCCCATATTTATATTCTGAGTTAAGGAGAGAAAATGCAAGATAAGTTACAGGCTTCATACAAACAACTTGAAATGAAGTCAAAATATACAAACATGTTTTTGAGATGGTTTTTGTATTTTGCTTTAATACTTTTCGCATTATATTTTATTTTTCCACTTTACGTAATGGTAGTAACTTCATTAAAAACTATGGAGGAAATTCGTCAAGGAACACTTTTAACATGGCCAAGCGGATTAAATTTTGACTCCTGGGCAGTTGCATGGGGAGGTAGAGGATATGGAGCAGGTGATACATTTTTAAGACCATATTTTTGGAATTCATTCAAGATGGTTATTCCAGCTGTATTTTTTTCCACATTTATAGGAGCCATGACTGGATATGTTTTAACAAAATGGAGATTTAAAGGAGATCAATGGGTTTTTCTTTTTTTATTATTTGGATGTTTTATTCCATTTCAGGCAATTTTGTTACCAATGGCAAGAACTCTTGGAGTTTTAGGAATATCAAATTCTATAATAGGACTAGTATTAGTCCATACAGTGTATGGAATTCCATTCACAACTTTGTTTTTTAGAAATTACTATATTTCTGTTCCTACAGAATTAGTAAAAGCTGCACGAATTGATGGAGCTGGTTTCTTTAAAATATTTTTTAAAATTTTACTTCCAATTTCAGCACCCATTATTGTTGTGACTGTTATTTGGCAATTTACTCAAATTTGGAATGACTTTTTGTTTGGATCAACTTTTTCATTTGGAAAGGCAGCACCAATTCAAGTTGCTTTAAATAACATGGTTTTATCAAGCACAAGTGTTAAAGAATATAACGTAGACATGGCATCTGCTATAATTGCAGGTATACCGACACTTATTGTTTATGTTTTAGCTGGTAAATATTTTATTAGAGGATTAACTTCAGGAGCAGTGAAAGGATAATAATGAAAACATTAAGAATTGAGGAATTATCAAAAAACTTTGGATCTACTGAAGTTTTAAGAAAAATTAATCTAGAGATAGATGAGGGGAATTTCTTAGTTCTTTTAGGCCCTTCAGGCTGTGGTAAATCAACTTTGCTAAACATTATTGCAGGATTAGAAACTATTAATGAAGGTAATGTTCATATTGATGATTACAATGTAAGTAAAGTAGAACCAAAAGACAGAAATATTGCAATGGTATTTCAGTCGTATGCTTTGTACCCGTCAATGAACGTGCGTGAGAACATGATTTTTGGACTTAAACAAGCAAAAGTTTCAAAAGAGAAAATAGAAGAACAGCTAGAAAAAGTATCAAGATTTTTACAGGTAGACGCATTGTTAGAGAGAAAACCTTCACAGTTATCAGGAGGACAAAGACAACGTGTAGCAATTGGTAGAGCGCTTGTGAGAGAACCAAGAATATTTTTATTTGATGAACCTTTATCTAATTTAGATGCAAAATTAAGAGTTGAGATGAGACGAGAAATAAAAAAACTTCATCAACAACTTAAAACAACAGTAGTTTATGTAACACACGATCAAACTGAGGCAATGAGTTTAGGTACAAATATTGCAATCATGAATCACGGTGTAATTCAACAGAATGATACTCCAGAAAATATTTACAATAAACCCAGTAATACTTTTGTTGCAGATTTTATAGGATCTCCTTCAATGAATTTAATTAAAGGAAATCTTAAAGAAAGTTCTAATAAAATTTCATTTATTGCTAATGGTTCTAATGTTGAAATTCCAATAAATGGATATAACTTCAATGAAAAATCTAATTTAAATAATAAAGAAGTTTTTTTTGGAATTAGACCAGAACATATATTCTTTAAAAAATCTAATGAAAGTGATTTTGAGATTACTTTAAAAGCTGATTTAAGTGAGTATATTGGTCATGAGCAGATAATGACATTTAATTATGAAAACCAAGAAGTATTAGCTAAATTTCCCTCAACAATAAAAATTGAGCTGGAAAAAAATACAAATTTATTTTTTGATTTAACACAAATTTCCTTATTTGATGCTAAAACTGAAGAGAGGATATAAATGAAAGTAAAATATTTTGATTTAAAAAACAAAAACGTTTTTATCACAGGTGGTGGTTCAGGAATAGGTGCTTCAATAGTTGAACATTTTTGTGAACAAGAGTGCGATGTATATTTCGTTGATATAAATAAAAAAGAGTCAAATAAATTAATTAAAAATCTTAAAAAAAAGGGTCTTAAAGCACCTCATTTTATTGAATGTAATCTTATTAAAATCAAAAAATTACAAACCATCATTCAAAAAATAATTAAAACAAAAGGACCTATCGATATTTTAATCAATAATGCAGCTAATGATGATCGACACTCTACAGATCAAGTAGATGAAAAATATTGGAATAATAGAATGGATGTGAATTTAAAGCATTTTTTCTTTACAATTAAAGCAGTTTTAAAAGGAATGATTAAAAATAAGGGTGGCGCCATCGTGAATTTAAGCTCAGTTTCATGGATGTTAGGTGAAGGTGATAAAGTTGCTTACGAGACAGCAAAGTCAGCTGTTATAGGTTTAACCAGATCTTTTGCGCGAGAGTTTGGTAAATATAATATTAGATGTAACTCAGTTACACCTGGATCAATTGCTACTGAAAGACAAATAAAACATTGGTTAACTCCAAAATATAAAAAATTTATTCTTGATAAACAATGTTTGAAGAGACAACTAAAGCCTGATGATGTAGCAAGTTTAGTTGTCCATCTTTCCTCAGATGTATCTTCAGGATGTACAAAACAAAACTTTATCATAGACGCTGGTATCACTTAAAATTTATATAAGTGCCTAAAAAAATTCAAATATCAGTTGTTGGAATAGGTTTAATGGGACTACAACATGTTAAAGCTATTCAAAAATCAAAATATGCGTCTTTACATTCTATTGTTGAAATAAAAAAAACTGGGGTAGAGTTGTCAAATAAATTTAAAGTACCACTATATAAAGATATCAAAATTTTATTAGAAAAGAACAAACCCGATGCGGTGATAGTTGCCACTCCTAATATTTTACACGAAACTGATACAATAAAATTTTTAAAATCAAAAATACCTGTTTTATTAGAGAAACCAATTTCAGATAATATTAAATCTGCAAAGAAAATCATTAGTAGTGCAAGGTCAAATAGAACCTCATTATTAATAGGATATCACAGACGGCATAATTCAATTGTTAATAATGTAAAAAAAATAATAGAAAATAAAAAACTTGGAAAAATAGTATCTGCAAATATTTTATGTTGGCTATATAAACATAAAAAATATTTTAATGAAAAATGGAGAGTAACCGAGGGTGGCGGTCCATTAGGTATTAACTTAGTTCATGATATCGATATGATTTGTTATTTACTTGGTCCTGTTAATTATGTTCAGGCATTTAAATCAAATAGTATTAGAAAACATAAGGTTGAGGATACTGCTTCAGTAAATTTATTTTTTAAATCTGGAACCTTATGTACTCTAAACGTATCTGATACCATAGTCTCACCATGGAGCTATGAATTAACAGCAGGTGAAAATCCTGCCTATCCAATAACTGACCAATCTTCTTATTTTATTGGAGGAACCAAAGGTTCTCTTCAATTCCCGAATTTAAAGCTATGGTGCTACAAAAAGGAAAGAAGTTGGTGGAACAATATTTATAATAATAAAATTAAAGTTCAAAAAAGTAATAAAACTCTAATTAATCAGATTGATCACTTTTCAAAAGTAGTTATGAAAAAAGAAAAACCAAAAGTGACTGGTAAAGATGGTTTAAATTCTTTAATAATATTTGACGCAATAAATAAAAGCTCTAAATCAGGAAAAAAAATAAGAATTAGTTAATTTTTTTTACCTTCTTTGTACCCTCAACTCTAATAAACAAAACTCCAAAAATTATAATTCCTATAAGACCTATTATTTTACTTATATCTGCTGGAACACCAAAAATTAAAAAGTTAATTATTGTTGACCATAATAATTGAGAATATTGAAAATTAGTTACAAATGATAAATTAGATAATTGAATTGCATAAATAATTATAAAATGACTTATGAAACCAAAAATTCCCATAGCAACTAAACCAATCCAATAAATATTATTTTCAATCGGTACCCAATTAAATGAAATATAAATTGTAAATATCAAAGCCCCAGTAACAGCAGTATAGAAAACTGCTGAGAAAGGCTCATTGTTTCCTGAAATAAGTTTTGTAAAAAATTGGTAAAGTGCCCAACATAATGGTGGCACAATAGGAAAGATGAGTTCTGGTGATAATACTTTCATACTAGGTCCTAGGGCATAAATAATTGATCCAAAACTTAGCAACATCAGTATTGTACCTTTAGGAGATAATATGTCTTTTAAAAAATATGCTGATAAAAGCGAAACAATTAATGGAGCGCTAAAAAAAACTACGTATATATCAACCAAATCAAATCTTTGTAATGAGTTGAACATAAAAAATGTTGCTGTAACCATTAATAATGATCTAATAATTTGAATTTTAAAATTTCTAGTTAAATTTAGCTTTGGTTTGAAGATTACGAAATAAACACAAAGTGCAACAAAGTGAAAAAAAAATCTTCCCCACACGGCTTGCGTAACTGGCATAACATTTCCTAAATATTTTGCAGTTGAATCCATACATACAAATAAAAAAAACCCTGAAGCGGACAGAAAAATAACCTTAATTAAAGAAGCTTTTTTATTTTCTGACATGATAATTTATGAAAAATTTTTCAAAAAACTACATTACTACGCCTACTTGCCAAGGATTAAATTCCTCGTCACCGTAGCCATTAATTTCACTTTTTGATTTATTTCCTGAAGCCGTATTTACAACTAGCTCAAATATTCTATTTCCAACTTTATCAATGTCTTCTTTACCTTCTGCAATAGTCCCACAATTTATATCCATATCTTCTTCCATTTTTTCATACATCGCAGTATTTGTTGATAATTTTAAACTTGGAACAGGTTTACAGCCAAAACATGAACCTCTTCCTGTTGTAAAACATATTACATTTGCACCTGAAGCTACTTGCCCTGTTACAGACACAGGGTCATACCCTGGGGAGTCCATAAAGTTAAAGCCTTTATTTTTTAATGGCTCTGCGTATTCAAGCACATCTTCTAATATTGATTTGCCACCTTTAGCAACTGCGCCAAGTGATTTTTCTAATATCGTAGTTAAGCCGCCTCGTTTATTTCCTGGAGCAGGGTTGTTGTCCATGGTGCTATTATTTATTGAAGTGTAATTTTTCCACCATTTTAATCTTTCCATTAATTTATCAGCTGTTTCTTGGCTGTTGGCTCTATTAATTAGAAGATGCTCGGCCCCATAAATTTCAGGAGTTTCAGATAATATTGAACTTCCACCTTTTTTAACTAACAAATCAGCTGCAACACCTAAAGCTGGATTAGCTGTAATGCCAGAATATCCATCTGAACCTCCACATTGAAGAGCTAAAGTTAAGTGACTAACAGACTGAGGTGTTCTCTTAATTTTGTTAGCCTCAGTTAACAAATTTTTTATTTGCGATAGAACTTTCTCTACAATTTTTTTTGTTCCACCTTCGTCTTGGATTGTTAGAAAATGAATTCTATTATGTTTTTTTAAAGACTCATCAAACAAACTCACTTGTGCACACTCACAACCTAAACCAATAACAAATACATGAGAAAAATTTGGATGATTTTTAAATCCATCTATTGTTCTTTGAAACATTTGCATTCCTTCACTTACAGTGTTCATTCCGCACCCAGTGGAGTGAGTAATTGGAACTATCCCATCAATATTTGGATAATCATTTAAAATGTTTGAATATTTTATTTTTTCAACAATCATCTTAGTAACAGTTGCTGAACAATTAACTGTACTAACGATCCCTATATAATTTCTAGTAGCAACTTGACCATTATCTCTTAAGATCCCGTTGAAAAAAGTATCAACTTTTTCATCAATAATAGTTTTTTTATTTTGAACTCTAAAAGCTCTCTCAAAATCTTTAAATTCTAAGTTATGAGAATGAACATGTTCACCAGCAGTGATATTTTTTGATGCAAATCCAATTATCTGATCATACTTAATTATTGGATCACCTTTGTTTATAGGTTTTAAACAAACTTTATGTCCAAAAGGTATTGGATCAATTGTACTTATCTCTTGACCACTAATTTTAGTTTTTTCCGGTATAATAAATTGACTTACGCCAACATTATCATTCTTATTGAGAACAATTAGACTATTCATTTTTCAATATAAGTTTTATAAACCAATATAATATAATTTAAAAATTAATGAAAAAGAAGAATTTAAGAAGCAAACAATGGTTTGATGACCCTAAAGACCCAGGGATGACTGCTATGTATTTAGAAAGATATCTAAATTATGGTCTTACAAAAGAAGAACTTCAATCAGGAAATCCGATTATTGGTATTGCGCAATCAGGGAGTGATTTATCCCCATGTAATAGACACTTTTTATCACTTAGCAAAAGAATTAAAGATGGAATTAGAAGAGCAGGCGGTATTCCGATGGAATTCCCCACCCATCCAATCCAAGAAACTGGCAAGAAACCAACTGCTATGTTGGATAGAAATTTATCATACTTATCATTAGTAGAGGTACTTTATGGGTACCCACTTGATGGAGTTATACTAACTACTGGATGTGATAAGACTACTCCAGCAGCTTTAATGGCAGCTGCAACAGTTAATATTCCTGCAATTGTTTTATCCGGCGGTCCAATGCTTGATGGAAATTATAAAGGAAAGAAAGCTGGTTCAGGAACGATAATTTGGGAAGCAAGAAGATTGCATGCCAAAGGAGAAATTAATTACGAAGAATTTATGGATATGGCAGCAGCATCTGCACCAAGCCCTGGTCATTGTAATACAATGGGAACTGCTTCTTCAATGAATTCTGTTGCAGAAGCATTAGGAATGTCTTTACCTGGGTGTGCAGTAATACCAGCTCCATATCGAGAAAGAGAACAAATTTCTTTTGAGACAGGATCCAGAATTGTAAAAATGGTTCACGAAGATTTAACACCTTCTAAAATTATGACAAAGAAAGCATTTGAAAATGCAGTCATAGTTGCAAGTGCTATAGGAGCTTCTAGTAATTGTACCACACATTTAATTGCGATTGCTAAACACATGGGTGTAAAATTTGATTTGTCTAATTGGCAAAAGCTTGGACACAAAATACCTTTATTAGCAAACTGTCAACCTGCTGGAGAACATTTAATGGAAGGTTTTTATAGAGCAGGTGGAATTCCAGCAATCATGAAAGAATTAATGAAGCACAAAAAAATTCACCAAAACTTACTTACTGTTACTGGCAAAACAGTTGCCCAGAATTTAAGAAAAAAAGTTAATGTAGATAGGAATGTAATTAAAACATTTAAAGATAGTTTAACTTCCAAGGCTGGATTCTTAGTTATGAAAGGAAATTTCTTTTCATCAGCAATTATGAAAACTTCAGTAATTAGTAAAGAATTTAGAGATAGATACTTATCAAACCCTAAACATCCAAACGTTTTTAAAGGAAAAGCAGTAGTTTTTGAAGGTCCAGAGGATTATCATGACAGGATTAATAGCAAGAAACTTAAAATAGATGAAAATTCTATTTTAATAATAAGAGGCTGTGGCCCTGTTGGATATCCAGGTTCAGCCGAAGTAGTTAATATGCAGCCACCAGACAGATTATTAAAAAAAGGTATTAATGCACTTCCAACTCTTGGAGATGGAAGACAAAGTGGTACTTCAGAAAGTCCATCTATACTCCATGTATCACCAGAATCCGCTGTTGGCGGTGATTTAGCAATTGTTAAAACTGGAGACAAAATGACAATAGATCTAAATAAAAGAAGAGTTGACCTTCAAATTACCAAGTCTGAATTTATCAAAAGAAGAAAAAACAAAAAAATTAAAAAACTTACAAATCAAACTCCTTGGCAAGAAATTTCTAGATCAAATGTTGGTCAACTTGAAGACGGTGCATGTATTATGTCAAGAGATCAATATTTAGATATCACTAAAACAAAAGGTGTTCTAAGAAACTCTCATTAGATGAAACCAAAAATTTTAGTTTCTCGAAAAATTTCTGATGGTGCTGAACAAATATTAAAAAAAGAATTTGATGTAACTCTTAATTTAGAAGACAAACCTTATACATATGAGGAATTAATAAAACTTTCTAATGAATATGATGGTTTAATATCTACAAGTTTTGATAAATTAGATAAAAATTTTTTTGATAGTTTAAATGGAAAATTAAAAATTATTGGTCATGTTGGAGTTGGATACGACAATATCCATACACAATCAGCCAAAGAAAAAAATATCAAAGTTTCAAATACGCCAAATGTATTAAACGATGCTGTAGCAGAAATAACAATCCTTTTAATTTTAGCATCGTCTAGAAGAATTGGTGAGGCTTATAATCTAGTTAAGTCAAATAAGTGGAAAGATCATAGACCAGACATTACTAAACTAATGGTTGGTAATGAAATTACAGGAAAAACTTTAGGTATAATAGGAATGGGAAGGATCGGACAAATAGTTGCTGACAGAGCTAGATCGTTTAAAATGAAAATAGTTTATTACAATAGAAATAAGTTATCTAATGATCTTGAAAAAGATGCAACTTATTACCCTGATTTAAAATCAATGCTACCTAATTGCGATTATGTAAGTTTACATACTCCTGCCACAGAGGAAACTAAAAATATAATTAATTCAGAAATTTTAAAACTATTTCCAAAACATTCAGTTTTCATAAATACTTCGAGAGGATCAACTGTAGATGATGATGCTCTGATTGAAGCCTTACAAAATAAAAAAATCTATGGAGCTGGATTAGATGTGTTTAATAATGAACCTAACCTTGATAAAAGATATTTAGAGTTAGAAAATTGTTTTCTTCTTCCTCATGTAGGCAGTGCGACACATGAAACTAGATTGGCTATGAGTATGTTAGCTGTAGATAATATAAAATGTTTTTTCTCTCAAAAACCTCTTTTGTCAGAAGTTGTTTAAACAATACAACTTTTAGTTGTAATGATAAAAATTAATTATCTTTAGAAATTTATTTCCCTGTTTTGTTTGAATTTTTTTTCTCTTTATGTTTAAATTTAAAAAAACATAACCGAGAGGGAAAATAATGTTAAAATTAATAACAAAAATAACTGCTGCTATTGCTGTAGTGTCTATTGCTTTATTTGGTTCTGCTAACGCAAAAACTCTGAAAATAGAAACTCACTTTACAGCTAGTTCACCAAATGGTGAAGTGGCAGCTCAATTCGCTAAAAATGTTGAAAAGTTTTCTGGCGGAAGTTTAAAAGTACAAATGTTTTACTCATCATCTGTAACAGGAAAATCTGCTGAGGTATTTAACTCTGCACAAACTGGAATTATTGATTGTGATATGACAGGTGCTGGATATCAAACGGGTAAAAATGCTGCATTCCAATTTGCAGGTGACGTTATGGGTGGATATGATAACCCATATCAACAATATGACTTCTTAAAGTTCCCAGGAGCTCAAGAAGCTGTTGATGCACTATACAATAAATATGGAATGACTTTAATTGGTTGGTGGATACCAGGACATGAGTCTTTAATATCTAGCAAACCAATCCCAGATGTTGCATCTATCAAAGACTTTAAATTTAGATCGCCTCCAGGAATGGAAAGTATGATCTTTACAGCATTAGGTGCTAAGCCGATCGTGATGGATTTTGGTGAAGTTCCAACTGCTTTACAAACTGGTCTAATTGATGGTGCGGATTATTCATCTTTAGCTACAAACTATGCAGGTGGACACTATGAGCAAAATAAATATGCTACATATCCAGGTTTCCACTCTATGCCAGCTGACCACTTAGCTTGTAATTCAAAAGTTTGGAATAAGTTAAAGCCTCATGAACAAGGTGCAATGTTAGCTGCAATCGAGATCTGCGGTAGAACAATCACTAGTTTAGTTGAGAGAAAAAATGCTGAAGCAGTCAAAGCTTTAAATGCTATGGGTGTTACTCTTCATGACTGGTCTAGAGAAGATAGACTTAAGTTCAGAAATGCTGCACTTGGCGCTTGGGAAGAATGGAAGAAAAAATCTCCTGAAGCTGCTGCTCTTATTGAGATACATAAAGCTTACATGAAAGCTAACGGTATCCTATAATTATTAGCAACATAACGAAATAGTGAAGGGCCTGAAAAGGCCCTTCTTATTAAAAATTTTTTTGCCAATGAACGATAAAGAGCTTCAAGATAAACAGTTACAAGAGCAAAATGAAAAAGTTGCAAGCAAAGACGATTTTCCAATATTTTGGGTAGATAGAATTTCCCTATTTTTAAGCCATACAATAAAATATTTAATCCCTGTAATAGTACTTGTAATGATGTACGAAATTTTTATGAGGTATGTCTTATTTAAACCCACCTTATGGGCCAATGAGTTATGCCTATGGTTGGCTGGTGTATGTTATTTAGTTGGGGGCATTTATGCAACAAGATTGAGAAGCCACATCAGAATAGTGTTATTATATGACTTTGTCAGTAGACCAACACAGAGAATATTTGATCTAATCAGCACTATTGTTATTGTTCTTTTTGCAGCAGCTGTAATTTACGGTGGAATGGAAGATGCATATAGATCATTTGTAAACTGGGAGAGATTTGCAACTTATTGGGATCCACCAATTCCAGCTACCATGAAACCACTTACACTTATATGTGTATTTCTTATTGCACTTCAGTCTATTAACAATTTAATAATTGATTGGAGAAATCCTAAAGAAAGACAATACGATCCTGCTAAAGATTTAGAATAATATGGAATTTGAAATAGGAACACTCTCGATAATACTTATTGTTGGATTGCTAGCTCTTATAGCCATTGGTGTTCCAATGGGCTTTGCCTCAGGTTTTATGGGGGCAGTACTTGTATTTTTATACATTGGTGAACATGCATTAGGAATTTTACTCTCAAGATATTATTCTCTTGTTGTAACGTATTCATTTTTATCTGTTCCGTTATTTATATTTATGGCCTCCTTACTTGAACGCTCAAACATTGCGAGAGATTTATATGATGCATTAAATGCTTGGTTAAGAAAAACTAGAGGAGGGGTAGGTGTTGTAACTGCAATCATGGCAACAATTATGGCTGCGATGAGTGGAATTATAGGAGGAGAAATAGTTTTATTAGGATTAATAGCCCTGCCTCAAATGTTGAGATTAAAATATGATCAGGACATGTCTATTGGTATTATTTGTGCATCAGGTTCATTGGGTACAATGATACCTCCATCTATCGTTCTAATTATATATGGACTAACAACAGAAACTTCGATTACGATGTTGTTCCAAGAAGCTATTGTTCCAGGTTTAATGATTTCAGGTTTGATAATTACATACATTCTTATACGAACAAGATTACAACCACATCTAGCTCCACTAAGTGATGAACCAGCTTTAACTTTAAAAGAAAAAATGTCTTACCTCCCAGGCCTTTTACCACCAATTGGTATTGTGATAATTGTTTTAGGTTCAATTTACTCAGGAATAACAGGTATAACAGAAGCAGCTGGTATGGGTGTAGTTGCTACATTAATTATAATATTTGCAAGAAAAGAGTTAACATGGTTTCTATTTAAAGATGCGCTTGTTAGAACTTTTAAAGCATCAGGAACTATTTTAACAATTACATTCGGAGCTACAGTTTTAGCTGGAGCTTATTCTTTAGCAGGTGGACCAACTTATGTTGCTGAAACAATTTTAGCTTACGATTTAAAACCGATGTATTTAATATTTATGATGCAAGTAATGTTTTTGATAATGGGTGCTTTTATGGATTGGGTTGGAATTGTTTTGCTAGCAATGCCAGTATTTTTACCAATAGTTCTCGCACTTGGTTTCGATCCTATTTGGTTTGGAATATTATTCTGCGTAAATATGCAAGTTTCTTTTTTAAGTCCTCCTTTTGGTCCAGCAGCTTTCTATCTAAAATCAGTAGCACCTCCACATATCTCATTAACAGATATTTTTAGAGGATTTGCTCCTTTTGTAGTAATCCAGTTGATTGTTTTAGCTTGTGTAATGTTCTTTCCAGAGGTGATGACACAAAATTTCCACGAATTTGTACCTAAAAAATAAATGACAAAAAAAATAGGTTTTATAGGCATAGGCCTGATGGGTCTACCAATGTCTAAAAATATCTTAAAAGCTGGATATAATTTGACGGCATTCAATAGATCAAAGAATAAAGCAGAGCAATTAAAAGAATTCGGTGCAAAAATTTCAAATACTTTAAAAGATGCTGTGGATGGAAGTGATATTGTTATCACAATGTTAACAGATGATACTGCTGTTGATCAGGTGATGAATAATTCAGATTTTTTAAATAATTTAAAACCAGGAGCTATAGTTATTGATATGAGTTCGGTAAAACCAACGACAGCAACTAAACACGGAAATAATCTAAAATTAAAAGAAATAAATTATTTAGATGCCCCAGTATCTGGTGGAACGATTGGCGCAGAGGAAGCCTCATTAGCTATAATGGTTGGAGGAGAAAAAAATATTTTTGATGACGCAATTGATATTTTAAAAAAAATGGGTAACCCAACTTTAGTTGGTCCAATTGGAAGTGGTCAAGTTTCTAAATTAGCAAATCAAATTATAGTTGGTTTAACAATTGGTGCTGTTGCGGAGGCTGTTACTCTTTGTGAAAAAGCTGGAGCAGATCCAAATAAAATGATCAAAGCTTTGTCAGGTGGTTGGGCAGATAGCAAAGTTCTTCAAACACATGGAAAAAGAATGATCAATAAAGATTTTACTCCAAAAGGTAGAACATCAGTTCATTTAAAAGATATGAATAATATCTTAGAATGTGCCAATAATTATAATACTCATTTACCTATTTCAAATTTGGTTAAAGAAATGTATAAATCTCTTGTTGAAAATGGACATGGTGAAACAGACCATAGTTCACTTTATAAAGAAATTGAAAGGATAAATAATAAATGAGTAGAAGACTAGAAGGTAAAAAAATTGTAGTTACAGCAGCAGGTCAAGGAATTGGAAAAGCAACAGCAATTGCTTTTCATAATGAGGGGGCCCATGTAATAGCAACAGATTTGAATGATAAAACTTTAGCTGATTTAAATAAAGAATATCCTAATATTAAAGTGAAGACATTAGATTCTACAGATAACAATGCAATATTAGAATTTGTTAAAACGCTTGATGAAGTGAATGTTCTATTTAATGCAGTTGGATTTGTTCATCATGGAACAATTTTAGATTGTGAAGAAAAAGACTGGGATTTTTCCTTTGATGTAAATATTAAATCTATGTATTTCATGTGCAAAGCAATTTTACCACTGATGGTTAAGCAAAATGGTGGAAGTATAATCAATGTTTCTTCTATAGCCTCCAGCTTAAAAGGTTTACCAAACAGATTTGTTTATGGTGCTTCAAAAGCTGCAATTATTGGGTTAACTAAGTCTATAGCTTCAGACTTTGTAAAACAAAATATTAGATGTAATTCAATAGCACCAGGAACAGTTTTCTCTCCTTCTTGGCAAGATAGGGTAAACCAAAGCCCTGATCCTGTTCAAGCTAAGAAAGATTTTATAGCAAGACAACCTATGGGAAGACTAGGAACGGCTGAAGAAATTGCTTCTATGGCTATTTATTTAGCTGGCGATGAATCAACATTTACAACAGGAAATACATTTTCTGTTGATGGTGGAATGACAATTTAAATATAAAGGAGAAACAATGAAACTATTAAGAGTAGGAGAAAAAGGAAAAGAAAAACCAGCAATTTTAGCCGCTGATGGAAAAATAAGAGACATAAGTTCTCACATAAACGACTTAAACCCAGAAAATTTAAATTTTGAAACAATGTCAAAAATTCAAAGTGCAGACACATCAAGTCTTCCTGAGCTTTCATCTAATCAAAGAGTAGGTTCATGTATTACAAGTCCTGGAAAATTTGTTGCAATAGGACTTAATTATTCAGATCATGCAGCTGAAGTTGGTGCCGATATTCCTAAAGAACCAATAATGTTTATGAAGGCTACTAGCTCAATGTGTGGTCCTAATGATGATGTAGAAATAGTTTCTGGATCAAAAAAACTAGATTGGGAAGTTGAACTAGGAATTGTAATTGGAAAAGAAGCAAAACATATTTCAGAAAGTCAATCACAAGATCATATTTTAGGATATTGTTTAGTAAACGATGTTAGTGAACGAGAATGGCAAATAGAAAAAATGGGACAATGGGTTAAAGGAAAATCTCATGACACTTACGGACCTACTGGACCTTATTTAGTAACTAAAGATGAAATTAAAGACATAAATAATTTAAAGATGATGTTGGATGTAAATGGTGAAAGAATGCAAACAGGAAATACAAGTACTATGATTTTTAATGTAGATATCATTGTATCTTATGTGAGTAAATTTATGTCATTACAACCAGGAGATATAATAACTACTGGAACTCCCCCTGGAGTTGGTATGGGCAGAAAACCTCAAGTATTTTTAAAAGCTGGTGATGAAATGAAATTGTCCATTGAAAATTTAGGAGAACAGAACTCTAAAGTAGTTGCTGTTTAATAATTGTGAAGATAAGCTCAATCAAAAGTCATGTGCTTAGATATGAGTTAGATAAAGAATTAGGATATTCTCAACAATATTACAAACACAGAACTGCCCATTTAGTGGAGATAGAAACTGATGAAGGTATTACGGGCTGGGGAGAATGTTTTGGCCCTGGAAATATAGCTCTTGCTAACAAGTATATTGTAGAAAAAGTAATACAGCCTTTAATAATAGGAGAAGATCCAACAAATAAAGAATATATCTGGCATAAAGTTTATAATTTACTCAGAGATAGTGGCCAGAAAGGAATGCCTATTCAGGCATTGTCAGGAATTGATATAGCATTGTGGGATATACTGGCAAAAAAAGCAAAATTGCCTCTTTATCAATTATTAGGTGGTAAAACTAATAATAAAATTCCAGTTTATGGTTATGGAATGATGCTGCAAAAAAAATCTGTCGAAGAATTATGTGAATTATTCAAAAAAGAAGCCAACCAAATAAAAGAAAAAAACTTCAAAGCGATGAAGATGAAAGTTGGTTTAGGTCCAAAAGAAGATTTAAGGTTAGTAAGCGCAGTAAGAGAAGCAATTGGGGACGATTTTAAACTAATGGTCGATGCCAATCATGCATACAATAAAAATGATGCTTTATATGTAGGTAGAGGATTAGATGAAATGGAAATTTATTGGTTTGAGGAACCTGTGGCACCAGAAGATTACGATGGTTACAAAGAACTTAAAGAAAAATTAAAAACAAATATTGCTGGTGGTGAGGCAGAGTTCACAAAATATGGTTGGAACCAATTAATTAAAAAAAATTGTATTGATATAGCCCAACCTGAAGTTTGTGGTTTAGGTGGAATTACAGAATATTTAAAAGTATCAGCATTAGCTCAGTCGAATTTCATCCCGATTGTTAATCATGTATGGGGTTCAGCTTTAAGTGTAGCAGTAAATCTACATTTACTTACTTCTTTACCGGATATGCCAGGTGGACTATTTCCAGCAAAATCAATGTTAGAATTCGACACTACTGAAAAAAATATTTTTATTACAGATCTAGCTGAAGAAAAATTTTCAATTTTAGACCAGGTAAAAAACAAAGATGGATTCGCTTCCCCATTAGAAAATATAGGAATTGGAATTAATCCAAAAAAAGATTTTATAAAAGAATACGAGTATAATGGCTAAGATTATAACTTCAAAACCTGAAGTTTTGTGGAATTTGAAATGTACATTAGGTGAAGGTACTTTGTGGGTCAAAGAACATAATTCAATTTATTTTACAGACATCAAAAAAAAAAGAATTCATATTTTAAATTTTAAAAATAAAAAAAAAGAAACTATTAAAGTAAATAAAGAAATAGGATTTTTAGCTCATATTAAAAATAATATATTTATATTAGGTCTTCAAGGAGAATTAAGAATAGTTAATTTAAAAAGTAAAAAAAAAATTAAATCTATAGCCATTGAAAAGTCATTAAAAATGAACAGGATTAATGATGGCAAAACAGATCTTAATGGGAAACTTTGGTTTGGAACCATGGATAACCCTGAAAGAAATATTCCAAATGGATCTCTTTATTGTCTCGATAAAAAATTTAATCTTAAAAAAGTAGATGACAATTACATGATAACTAATGGACCAGCATTTATTGATAAAAAAAACTTTTACCATACAGATAGTAGAAAAAAGGTAATCTACAAAATTAAGATAGATAAAAATGCAGATATAATAAGTAAAAAAATATTTAAAAGATTTTCAAATAAGGAAGGAGTGCCAGATGGCATGACCTTGGATAAAGCTGGAAATTTATGGGTATGTCAATTTCACGGAGCTTGCGTAAGTGTTTTAAATAAATTTGCCAAACAGATACATAAGATCAATTTACCCGCTAAAAATATTACTAATTGTGCCTTTGGGGGTCCAAAAAATTCAGATTTATTTGTCACATCTGCATTAAAAGGCATGAAAAACAGTGAAATTAAAAAATTTAAATTTTCGGGAAGTTTATTTAAAATACAAACTAATGCTATTGGTATAAACCAGAAAAAGTTTGTAATTAAAAATGCTAAAAAGAGACCTCTATTATGAAAGAATACCAACAAAATCTTTAAGAGATGATGTTAGATATTTAGGTAATATATTAGGAAGAGTAATTAAAGAACAAGAAGGACAGAAGTTTTTTGATCTTGTTGAGAAGATTAGATTACTGTCTAAAGCAAATATAGCTAATAAAAATCATAGAGATCCCTTTAAAAAAATTTTAAACGAAGTTAAAAAATTATCTCCAAACTCACTTTTCAAATTAACTAGAGCATTTAACCACTTTATGAATTTTTATAATTTAGCTGAATCAATTGATGCTTCAAGGACTTTAGACCTTTACGAAAATGTCAAACAAGATAAAAAATTTCAAAATATTTTCATAGAAGAGATATTTGAAAATTTTTTTAAAAATAAAAAAATATCAAATAATAAAATCTATAATATTGCAAAAAGTTTAAATATTGGAATTGTTTTAACTGCGCATCCAACTGAAGTTAAAAGAAGAACCTTAATACAGAAATACCATTCCTTAACAGAAATATTAGAGCAAAGAAATCTACTTAAAAATTATCCTTCAAAATTAAAAATTTTAGATCGTAAAGTTTTTGATGAGATCACAATTATATGGAATACAGATGAAATTAAAAGATCCAAACCAACCCCTGCAGAAGAAGCAAGATGGGGACTTGCAATTATAGAAGATAGCTTGTGGGATACAATTCCTAAAGTATACAGAAGATTAAATCAAATATTTGAAAAAAATATGGGTAAAGGTTTGCCTAAAAATTTTAATCCTATTGAATTTGGATCATGGATGGGTGGTGATAGAGATGGAAACCCATTTGTTACTGCTGAAGTTACTAAAAGAGTCATTTTATTATCAAGGTGGGAGGCAGCTAAACTTTATGAGAAGTCAATGACAAAGTTAATTAGATCTTACTCTATGGAAAAATGTTCAAAAAAAATATTAAAAACTACAGGAAAATCATTCGAGCCTTATAGAGTTTATTTAAGACCTTTAAGAGATAAATTAAGAAAAACGCATAGATCAATTGAACAGTATTTAGTAAATAATAAACCACTAAATGAAAAAGATTTATTATCTGAAAGAGAAGAAATTCTAAAACCATTGAGAGTAGTAAGAGAGTCGTTAGAGCAAAATCAAAGTGAAAATATAGCAAGTGGCGATCTACTAGATTTAATGCGTAGAGCTAAATGTTTTGGCATAAATCTTGCTCGACTTGATATAAGACAAGAGTCTTCAAGACATTCTCAATTATTGGCAGAATATATAAAGAAAAAGCTTAACCAAGATTATTCATCATGGGATGAGGATAGAAAAATAAGGTATTTATCTGCAAAAATGCAGAGCAAAAATTTATTAAAAAATTTTCAATTTAAAAATAAGGAAAATGAAGAAGTATGGTCCACTTTTAAAGTATTGGCAACTCAACCCAAAGAGTGTCTAGGAGCGTATGTAATATCAATGACATCCTCAGCTTCAGATATTTTATCAGTTATGTTTTTGCAAAAGGAGGCAAACATTGAAAATAGACTAAGAGTAGTACCTTTGTTTGAAACGTTGGATGATTTAATAAATGCAAAACCTATTATGGAAAAACTTTTTTCATTAAAATGGTACAGAAAAGATATTAATCATAAACAGGAAATCATGATTGGATACTCAGACTCTAGCAAAGATGCTGGAAAGCTTTCTGCGAGCTGGAACCAATATAAATTACAACAAGAAATAATTAAACTAGCTAAAAAATATAAAATAGACGTAACATTTTTTCATGGAAGAGGAGGATCTGCTGGAAGAGGAGGTGGACCAATACAGGCTACATTGAGATCACAGCCAGCGGGTTCAGTTAATGGTAAAATTCGAATAACTGATCAAGGAGAAGTTATACAACAAAAATATGGTTATGAGCCGTTGGCAAAATATAATCTATGTAGTTACATCGGGTCTGTTATGGAAGCTACTTTAAACCCACCTCCAAAACCAAAAGATAGCTGGGTAAAATTAATTCAAAGTATGTCAGAAATATCAACAAGCTCTTATAGAAAAAATATAAACCAAAGTTCAGATTTTATTAGATACTTTAAAACTGTAACGCCACATATGGCGCTTGGCAAACTCTCAATAGGTTCTAGACCTTCTAAAAGAAAAAATGTTGATAATATAAATAGTTTAAGAGCTATTCCTTGGGTATTTGCCTGGACGCAGATTAGATTAATGTTACCTGCATGGTTAGGTACTGCAGAAGCTTTGAGATATTCATCAATTAAAAAATTTAAAAAGACACTTATAGATATGGAAAAAAACTGGCCATATTTTAATTCAACAATGGACTTGCTTGATATGGTACTTTCAAAAGTAGACCCTGAGATATCTAAAATTTATGAAAAAAATTTAGCTGACGATAAACTTATAAGAGTTGGTAAAAAATTAAGGTTTCAATTTGATGCAGTTAAAAAATTAAATGATCAAATAACACCAAAAGAAATTTATAAACAAAGAAAGAGTTTTCGAGGTCCAGCAATTATTAGAAACATATATTCTGAAATCCTTAATGTTTTACAAGCAGTAGTAATGAATAAACTTTTGCAAAAAAAATTAAATAAGAATGATAAAAAAAACTTGAATGACGCAATGATGGCATCAATTGCAGGTATTTCAGCAGCTATCAAAAATACAGGATAATGATTGAATTTATTTTAGCTTTTGGAGCTGGTTTACTTAGCTTTTTATCTCCATGTGTTCTTCCTCTTATACCAGGGTACATATCATATATATCAGGATCAACTCTTAATGAATTGCTTGAAAAAAAAACCGTAAATATTTTTCCAATTATTTTATTTGCAGTTGGATTTTCTATTGTATTTATAAGTTTTGGAGCCACAGCTACATTTTTAGGCTCTCTAATTTTAGATAATTCATATCAACTCAGAATTGGGGCTGGAATAATCATAATTATATTCTCGCTACAAATACTAGGACTCATAAATCTAAAGTTTTTAAATTATGAGAAAAGATTTCAAACAAATAATAATACTGGAATAATAAGTTCTATTTTAATTGGGATGGCTTTTGGCTTTGGTTGGACACCTTGTATTGGTCCAATCCTAGGATCAATTCTTGCGATTGCATCAACAGAAGATAGTATTAATAAAGGAATTGGTCTTTTGTCATTTTATTCCCTTGGACTAGCAATCCCTTTCGTTCTATCTGGTTACTTGATACAAAAGTTTATGATTTTTTCCAAAAATTTAAAAGCAAAGATGAAGATGATAAATATGTTTGGTGGATCACTTCTACTAATTACAGGAATACTAATGATTACTAATCAATTGCAAGCCTTGGGTTATTATCTTCTCGAGTTTATGCCTTTTCTACAGAGCATAGGATAAATTAATTTATATTAAACTTTCTTTGTAAATGTCTAAGTTTGCTATCAGTACTATCATATTCAATATAGCACCCTTGTAAAAATCTTTTACCCTCATTTGGATTAAATTCCGTTCTACCATGCAGTAATCTATAATTATCCATCATAATTAAATCCCCAGACATTAATTTAAATTCTATTCTATAGAAATCGGAGTTATATAAATCAGATAATTTTTTTCTAGCTTTATAATAAAGGTCTAGTTCCTCTTTTTTTAAAACCGGAACGTAATCAAGTCGAGGACTAAATCTTACTTGTTTAAAATTCTTATTTTCATCAAGCTCTATTAATTCAGACCAGTCTTCTAAAATCACATCTTTATCAATAAATTTAAATTTCACTTTTACTTTAGTTAATATTTCATAATATTTAGGGAAGTCTTTTTTTAAATCTTCAGTAACAGTGTAACCATCAACCAAAGTAGATAAACCACCAGTTACTTCATTTTCAATACAATGCAATATCTGAATACAAGGGACTGGATTTCTATATGGATTATCGGTATGGGGAGCCAAAGGCAAAGGTGTATATGCAAGATCATTAGGATTAGGTTTTGATGAAACATTAAAGTGTTCGCCAAAATTAGTTCTTCTAACACTGCCTACGGAGTTAGCAAATTTAATTAAATAATTATCATGAGTTGGAACATTCTTTATAATTACAAATCCATACTTGTAAAAAGAAGCAAGTAATTCATGCATTTCAACACTTTCATAAATATTCTCATGAAAGTTAAATTTTTTTACGTTATTAAGTGAGGAAGTCCATTTTACTTTTTCTTTAATTTTACTAATTGAGTTGGAATTTTTAAATTCTCGAATTATCTTATTAATATCAATTTTAGTTTCTATTCCATCTGAAAAAGTTATATTTAATAAGTCTTTTTCAATTATTGCTGATTTGATAATAACGTCTGATTCCATTGTGCTTGGATCAAAAAGTCTTTGTTGTGTCTTTTGATCCAGTAATTCAACATTTTCTACTCTTTCTCTAAGCCAAAATGGATGAATTTCTTCATTCAGATTTTCATCTCTAAAGAAAACCTTATTATTATCCAATTCAATTTTCATAAAATTGAGCATTAATTAAAAAATATCTTTAATCAAGAGAAATTAAGTAGTATTTGGAATTATGGATAACAAACTAACAATTAAAAATAATGAATTTCCAAAGTTTTTGAACCAACTAGCAATTGATTTAACGAATTTTTATTTTAAAAAACTTAATAAGCCTTTTAAAGTTAATAATAAATTACTTGGCAAAGGATATGACCCTGTCACCACATGCGATAAAGCCTTTGAAAAATTTATTAGAGCAAAAATAAGTAAAAAATTTCCTGGACATGAAATTATTGGAGAAGAATTTGGTTACAAAAAAACTAAGAGTGATTTTAGTTGGGTAATTGATCCCATTGATGGAACAAGGTCATTTGTTATAGGAAGTCCAACTTGGAGTAATTTAATATCACTAAATTATAAAGGCAATCCAATATTTGGTTTGGCAAACTTCCCTATGTTAAATAAGTATTATTATAATCAATCTTCAAAAATTGCATATGTTGTTGAAAATAAAAAAAGAAAAAAAATATCAGTAAACAAGAGTGTTAAATTTAAAGATATTAAATTGACTGCTGGTTTTCATGGAGCAATTTCATTAAATCAACAAAAAAAAATTCCAAAACTTCTTAAATTGATACAATTCCCTTGTTCAGATGCATTGTCATATGCTCAGATATGTGAAGGTAGAATTGATGTTGTATTACAATGCAATAATAAAATATGGGACATTCATCCACTAATACCAATTATCAATGCATCTGGTGGTATTACTACGACTTGGAAAAATAAGGATGCAAAGCAAGCAGGACATGTAGCGGTATCATCTAATAAAATAATTCATAAAAAAATATTAGGTTTGCTAAAACCCATCGTCTAATTATGGAAATTCTTGTTCTTCAACACATAAATATTGAAGATCCTGGTTTTATTAAAGATTTAATGATCAAAGATGGAGTTAATATTACAACAATTGAATTAGATGAAGGTGAAAAAATTCCGAATAATTTAAATTTTTTTGATGGAATGCTTTGTATGGGTGGACCTATGGATACTTGGATGGAAAAGGATTATCCTTGGCTGATTGAAGAAAAAAAAAAGATTAAAGAGTTTGTTATAGATTTAAATAAGCCATACCTAGGTTTCTGTCTTGGATGTCAATTATTGGGAGAAGTAATAGGAGGAAAAGTAGTTAAAACTAATAATCCTGAAATTGGAATGCTAGTTGTAAACTTTTTAGATGAAAAAAAGAAAGATATACTTTTCGCAGATTTTCCTCAAAAAATTACATCATTGCAATGGCACTCTTATGAAGTTCAAGAATTAGAAAAAAATAAAGATGTAACATTAATTGCTTCATCAAAAGAGACAAAATACCAAATATTTCGATATAAAAACAATGCTTATGGCATTCAATTCCACATAGAGGTCAAAGATACAACTGTAAATGATTGGGGTTGTGTCCCTGAATATAAGTCAGCACTAGAAAATGAATTAGGACAGGGTGCTCTGGAAAAATTTGATAAAGAGGCCAGAGATAATATGAATAATATGAATAATTATTCAAAAATTTTATATACTAACTTCAAAAACGATATCATTCTTAACAATTAAGTTACCTATTTTACCCTTGTAGTTAATCCATTTATCAGGTTTAATTTTATTTGTAATAATTAGGAGGAAAAATGAAATTTAAAAATTTTATTAAAATTTTCTTTGCAGTTTTATTTGTTTTTGTATCAACACATTCATACGCGAAAACAATTAAATGGTCTATGCAAGGAGATAGTTTAACTTTGGATCCTCATGCCCAAAATGAAGGTCCTACAACACAAGTTTCAAGACAGGTTTATGAAGCACTTGTAACAAGAGGTCTAGATATGAGTATTGAACCTCAACTTGCAACTGATTGGAAAACAACAGATCCAAATACTTGGGTATTTAATTTAAGAAAAGGTGTAAAATTTTCTGATGGTACTGATATGACAGCAAAAGATGTTGTGTTTAGTATATTGAGAGCAAAACAACCTACATCAGATTTTAAAGAATACATAAGTACAATTTCTGATGTTAAAGAAATTGATAACTACACTGTTCAAGTGAGTACAAGTAAACCAAATCCAATTCTTTTAAACCAGTTATCAAATATATTTATAATGTCTAAAAAATGGTCTATTGATTTTGGAGCGACAGTTTCACAAAACTGGGATGGTGGAGAAGAAACATTCTCAGCAACTAATGCAATGGGAACTGGACCATTCAAAATTACTCTAAGAGAGCCTAATACTAAGACAGTATTTGAGAGAAATAGTAATTGGTGGGGTTCAATGAAAGATAATAGTGTTAGTGAAATACACCTATTACCAATTAAAAACTCAGCTACAAGAGTTGCAGCATTATTATCTGGTGAAGTTGACTTAGTAACTGATGCTCCAGTTCAAGACTTAGCTAGAATTGGAAATTCTTCAGATCATGAAGTAGTGAGTACTGCTCAAATGCGTACAATCTTTTTAGGTATGGACCAAGCAGCAGATAAATTAAGATCTGGAAATACTGGTGATAATCCATTTAAGAAAAAAGAAGTAAGACAAGCCCTTTATCAAGCAATAGATATTGAAGCAATAAAGAAGAAAGTAATGAGAGGTCTCAGTGAACCTGCAGGAATCATAACTTTTCCTGGTGTAAATGGATACACACAAGATCTAGATAAAAGATTGCCTTATGATGTTGATGCTGCGAAAAAATTATTAGCTGATGCAGGATATCCAAAAGGTTTTGATGTTGAACTAAGATGCCCTAATGACAGGTATGTAAATGATGAAGCAATTTGCACTGCAGTAGTTGGAATGTTGGGTAAAATAGGTGTTAATGTAAACTTATTTGCTCAAACTAAAAGTAAACATTTTAAAGAGCTTAAAGAGGATAAAGGTGATTTCTATATGCTAGGATGGGGAGTTCCAACATTAGATAGTCATTATGTTTTTCATTATCTGTATGAGTCAGGTGCTAGCTGGAATAAAGTAAACTTTAGCAACAGCGAAGTTGATGCTGCTATAAGAATTATGGAAGGTGAAGTTGACTTAGATAAAAGAAATGCAGCTATTGCAAATGCTTGGAAAATTGTAAAAGATGATATTTCATATCTTCCTCTTCATCACCAAGTAATTTCTTGGGCAACTAAAAATAATGTAGATGTTCCAATAAGACCGAATAATGAACCATTATTCCGTTTTGCAAGTTTTAAATAAATAACTTTTTTATAAGCCCTTTGTTTAACAAAGGGCTTATAAGTATAAATATTTCTTAAATTGATAAAGTATTTTTTCAAACGTCTGATTCAGTCGGTAATAGTGATGCTTGTTGTGTCATTTGTTTCATTTTCTTTATTTAACTTTGTGGGTGATCCAATTAACAACATGGTTGGTGAAGAAACTTCTGATGAAGAAAGAGCAGAATTAAGAGAAACTCTTGGACTGACCGATCCAATACATATTCAATTTTCAAGGTTTGTAGTTAATGCTTCCAAAGGGGAATTTGGGATTTCGTATCAGTTAAGAAGACCAGTTTCAGAATTAATTATTGAAAGATTACCAGCAACAATGGAATTAGTTTTAATTTCTGCATTAATTGCATTGGTTTCAGGAACATTATTAGGAGTATACACAGGCATTAATAGAAAAGGTTTTTTAAGTGATTTTATATTGGCCATATCCCTTTTGGGAGTATCTCTTCCAACTTTTGTAATTGGTATACTTTTTATTTATCTATTCGCAGTAATATTAGGTGTACTTCCATCTTTTGGAAGGGGAGAAGTGATTGACTTAGGCTTTTGGACTACTGGACTTTTAACAGTTTCAGGATTGAAAGCAATTATACTTCCATCTGTAACACTAAGCCTCTTTCAAATGACTTATATAATTAGATTAGTAAGAGCAGAGATGATGGAAATATTACAAACTGATTATATAAAATTTGCTAGAGCTCGAGGTATAAGTGAAAAAAGTATTAACTATAAACATGCACTAAAAAATGGATTAATTCCTGTAATAACTATAGCAGGAATAAATATAGGTACATTAGTTGCCTTCTCAATAATTACTGAAACTGTTTTTCAATGGCCTGGCATGGGTTTTTTATTTATTCAGGCGGTCCAATTCGTAGATATACCAATTATGTCAGCTTATTTAGTATTTATAGCTTTTGTTTTTGTGATGATAAATTTCATTGTAGATATTCTATATTATTTTATTGATCCAAGAATTCGAGTTAAAGGGGATGCTACAAGTGGATAATAAAACACTAAATTCTTGGGAAAGACTAAAAGATAGCGACATTTACTTTAGTTTTATTAAATCTCCAACTGCAATTGTATCGTCAGTAATATTATTAATAATTTTCTTTTGTTCTTTTTTTGTTGAGTTTGTAACTCCTCATAACCCTTTTGACCCTGCATCATTATCTTTAATGGAAGCTTTTACTCCTCCTTCTTGGACTGAAGATGGTATGGCAAAATTTATTCTTGGTACTGATGGACAAGGAAGAGATATGCTTTCAACTATTCTTTATGGTTCAAGAATTTCTTTAATAGTTGGATTTTCTGCAATTATTTTTAGTCTAATTTTAGGTGTCTCCCTAGGTTTAACAGCAGGTTACTTTGGTGGAAAATATGAAATGATAGTAATGAGATTAACAGATGTCCAATTAACTGTGCCAAGTATATTAATGGCTTTATTGGTTGATGGAATTGCAAGAGGTATCATCTCTAGAGAAATGCACGATGAGATGGCAATATATGTTTTAATTTTTGCTATAGGAATTTCGGAGTGGCCTCAATTTGCAAGAGTTTCTCGTGCAGCAACCTTAGTAGAAAAAAATAAAGATTATGTTTCAGCCTCATCAATTATAGGTGTTTCAAATTTACTTATTATGTTTAAGCATATATTGCCAAATATAATGAGACCTATTTTGGTAATAGGCACAATAGGTCTGGCTCTTGCTATAATTGCAGAGTCAACATTGAGCTTTTTGGGAGTGGGCGTTCCTCCTACAACACCTTCATTGGGCACTTTAATTAGATTAGGAAATGATTTTTTATTTTCAGGTGAATGGTGGATAACATTCTTTCCGGCAATATTCTTAGTTATTCTTGCTTTCTCAATTAATTTATTAGGAGATTGGATGAGAGATACGCTTAACCCAAGGCTAAAAAAATGACTTTTTTAAAAATAAATAATTTGAGTGTCGATTATAAAATGAGAAAAGAAACTGTAAATGCTGCAAAGAATATCAATATTGATATAAAAAAAGGTGAAATTGTTGGATTAGTTGGAGAGTCTGGTTCTGGAAAAAGTACTGTCGCTAATGCCATTGTAAATTTAATTGATGAACCAGGTAAAGTTTCAAGTGGATCAATATTGATGGGAGAAACAAATATCAGCGAAAATCCAGAAGCAATTGTTCAGTATAGAGGAAAAAAAATTGGATTAATATTTCAAGATCCTCAAACTTCTTTAAATCCAATTTTAACTATTGGCGAACAGCTTATAGAAACAATACAAACTCACTTAAATTTAAGTTCAGAAGATGCAAAAAATAAAGCAATTAATCTATTAAAAGAGGTAGGGATCAAGGATGCCGAAAAAAGGTTTTATAATTACCCTCACCAATTTTCTGGTGGGATGAGACAAAGAGTTGTTATTTCTCTTGCTTTATGTTGCGAGCCTGAATTATTAATTGCAGATGAACCAACAACAGCACTAGACGTTTCTATTCAGTCTCAAATTCTAGAATTAATTAAAAGACTAACAAAAGAGAGAAATTTAGCTGTAATACTTATTACTCACGATATGGGAGTTATCGCTGAAACTACAGACAGGGTAGCTGTCATGAAAAATGGAGACTTAGTTGAAATAGGTTTAACCAAACAGGTATTGGTTGAGCCTAAGGAAAAATACACAAAGAGTTTAGTTAGCTCTGTACCACCGACTAATAAAAAAATATCTAGATTTACAATAATAGAAAAAGAGAATGTAAGTGATCAAAATAATAACGTTAAAATATTAAACAGATGGTCCAAAAAAATAATTGTTGATCAAAATTTAATAGAAATAAAAAACTTGAGTAAATCTTTTGATGATAGTTTTTTCACAGAGAATACAAAGAATTCTGTAATGGCTGTAGATGATGTCTCGCTAAATATAAAAGAAGGACAGTCTTTTGGCTTAGTTGGTGAGAGTGGAAGTGGTAAAACAACAATAGCAAAAATGGTTGTTAATTTGTTTAAGCCTAGTTCTGGAGATATTTATTTTGACAGTGTTAATGTTACCAAAATTAAAAAAAACAAAGATCTACTTAAATTTAGAAAACAAATTCAAATGATATTTCAGGATCCATTTTCTTCGTTAAATGGAAGACTAAAAGTAAAGGAAATTATTGCAGAACCTATTAAACTTCATAATCCAGATATAAAATCTAGTGATTTAGATAGTTATATTCATGATTTATTAGAATCTGTTGAATTAACTCAACAGTCTGCAATCAGATATCCCCATGAATTTTCAGGGGGACAAAGACAAAGAATATCAATAGCAAGGGCACTAGCAACCCAACCAAGACTTCTTGTTTGCGATGAACCTACATCAGCATTAGATGTGAGCATTCAAGCTCAAATACTAAACTTATTAAAAGATCTTCAAGAACAGTTAAATCTTACTATTTTATTTATAAGCCACGATTTACCGGTTGTTAGACAAATGTGTGATAAGATAGCTGTGCTTAAAGACGGAAAATTATGTGAAGTATCCGAAACAGAAGAGCTGTTTAAAAATCCTAAACATAATTATACTAAGGAACTACTAAAATTAATGCCAAAAATTGAATCAATTTATAACTAAAAGGAGAAAACTATGACAATATTTAAAAAAATTTCTGAAAATGAGGCTACTGGTAAAGTAAAAGAAATTTTTGATGAAATAAAAGAAGCACGACAAATAACAGAAATTCCAAATTTTTGGAAAACTATGGCTAATAGTCCGGAAACATTAGAAAGAACCTGGAGATCATTACAGCAAGTAATGGGAAAAGGTGAATTAGATCCTGCTGTAAAGGAACTTATTTATGTTGCAGTTTCAATTACAAACAATTGCGAATATTGTATTAAATCTCATTCTCTAGCTGCCAGAAAAAAAGGTGCGACAGATGGAATGATAAACGAAATGATCGCAATTGTAGGAATGGCAAATGAAACAAATCGTTTAGTTGAAGGTTATCAGGTAGAAGTAGACGACTTTTTAAAATAAAATGAATTTTGATTTTGTTTACAAAATATGTACAAAATCTGAGTGGAGTGAGGCAAAACAAAATAATATTTTTAAAGGCACTGCATTAGATTTAGAAGATGGTTATATCCATTTCTCAGATAAAGATCAGATCAAGCAAACACTCAACAAGTTTTATGAGAAACAATCTAATCTAATAATACTTAAAGTAGATGCACTTAAATTAAAAAATTTAGTTTGGGAGCAATCAACTGATGGTAATATGTTTCCACATTTATACTCAGATCTAGATTTAGATTTTGTAGTTAAAGAATATATGATTGATTTAAAAGATGACGGTAAGCATGATCTGCCAGATGAACTTTAATGTTTAATTTGATTTTCCAACCAAATTAACAATTAAAACTCCAGATATAATTAATATTAGACCTATAATTGTAAAAAAGTCGGGAATTTGGTTAAATTTATAAATACCAACAACTGAAGTAGCTATTATACATAAGCCTGCAAATGAAGCATAAGTTACGCCAACAGGAATAGTTTTCATAACTAAAGACAGAGTATACATGCAAGCAACTATTGTTATTGCTGTAAAGACACTTGGTAAAAATATTGTAAAACCATTTGCAGCTTTGGCAAAACCATTTGATGCTGTGCCAAGGGCAACTGCAATAATTAAAATTATATAAGCAGTTAAATTACTCATAATTAAAGAATAATATATTCTTAATTAATATCTACAAACTTTTCTAATTTATTTAAATGTTATAGGACCGACCATTCCACTTTCGTAGTGACCAGGAATATTACATGCCATTTCTAAAGAAATATCTTTTGAAAATTTCCAAATAATTTCTCCTGTTTTATTTGGCTCTAGCATTACACTATTTGCGTGTTTGTGGCCCAATGAATGATCTTTTTTAGACATTTCTTTCATTTTTTTATGATCAATTCGGTCACCTAAAAGAATATCGTGTTCAATTAATCTTGCCATTTCGGGTTGGTGATCAATATGCATCTTTTTAGTGCCAATATTATATTCATGCACCAGTTCACCTAAATTTTTAACAATTATCTTTACTGTTTCGCCTTTTTTAACTTGAATTGAACTTGGTTCATAATAATTGTCATACATCTTTACTTCTATTACTCTAGTAACATCTTTTGGATCGCCCTTAGATCCAATCATCTTCATTGAAGCTGCATTTGAGTTAAAGGCGATAAAAATAAATAAAAGTATTAGTTTTTTCATTACTTAGGCATTGGTGTTGCGCCAGTCTCTAAACTCATGATTTTTCCATTATCGTATTTGTAGACTGCCATTACTGCTTCAACATTTCCATCATCAAATGTTACGAATGCATGGTGTACACCTACTTCATCGTTCTCATATACTACTCTAGTATCTCTTTGGTTGATATCTCCGCTCATAGCCCATTTGATCACGTCAGCTTTGCCCAAAGTGTTTCCTGATTTATGCATTTTGAATTTGAAATCATCATGCAAAAGTTCATTCATAGCTGCCTCGTCTTTATTTTTCAATGCAGCACTGTATTTTTCTAATATTGACATTTTTCTCCTTTATATTCCTTCTATTATCATTCCATTAGAATCTGCGTTATCTAATCGAATTTGTTTTATTGGTTTATATTCTTCAGAATTATACCATTCCTTTGCTTTCTCGTAACTTGGAAATTTCATCACAACTGTCCTTGGATGTTGCCATGAGCCTTCAATTGTCTCACTGGTACCACCTCTCACAAGATACTCCCCACCAAATTTTTCTGCAGTGGGCTTAACTTTGTTTATGTATTCCTTATAATTTTCAGGATTGTTAACATTAATGTTAAAAATTGCGTAACCATTCATAATTATTCTCCTGGTTTAATAACAGATTTTGTGGCATCTGCAGCGTTTTCAAAAGCTTTATTGTAGTCAATAACTTCATGAACCATTAAATCATCCATAAGACCTGAATTTTTAAAAGCAATCTTCAAGGCAAGCGCTTGTTCATAATCTCCTTCTACACTTGAGATAACATCAAATCTACCTCTTACCCATTCATAGCTGATCAATTTTAAACCAGCAGCCTCGGTAACTTTCTTAGTCGATGCATATCTATCTGCAGAAGGATCATTTTGCATTCTTTTCATTAATTCTGCACTTATTTTGCCAATCAAATAAAATCTTGCCATATTACATTTCAACTTTTGTTAAATCCCAAGCAGTCATTTTGATAACACATTCATCGAAAATTTCCTTTCCAACTGGATGTGTACCAGATATTAGTTCCTTCATTTTTTCTTCATTGTGAACAAATACCTTAAACATAACACCGCTTTTGTCAGGTATTACCGCTCCTACTGTTTTTTCAGGATAAGCTGCAGATTTTCTTACACTCATGCCTTCATCTGACTGCATCCATCCCATAAACTTTTCAAACTTGCCTTCTTTTAATTCTGCAAGCACTAACATTTCTTTTTCCATTTATTCCCCCTTTTTTTTATTTATTATTTTAAATCAATCTTATGATTATTCAATTATTTTGGTAATTTGGTTGCACCTGTCTCGACTTCAATGATTTTACCGTCTTTAAACTTCCAACAACACATCAAAGCTTCAGTGTTTCCATCTTGATAAGTAACATATGAATGATCAAAACCAATTTCATCATTCTCAAAAAGGATCCTGTATTTTGCGGGACTCATCATACCTTTGCTTACAGCTTCAACCATACCTGTCTTACCCATATGGACATATTCTCCTTTAAGATGGGAAAACATTTTGTAGTCATCGTGCACCAGCTCACCAGCTGCTGCACCATCTTTTTCCATGATTGCTTTGTTTAGTTTTTCTAAAATTGACATTCTGTTCCTTACTTCTTCATTGCATTGAACATGCTTAGTGTATCGTCAAAAGCAATAAACATTGTCAGTTTACCATCATCGCCTACTTCAAAGTAATGACCAAAAATTGTATCCATGCCATCTGCCTTAGCAGTTGCCTTAACAAAAACTTTGTTTCCCTCGCTAATCATCATATCTGGTGTTACTGAAAAATTACTCCAAAGTTGTGGTACTTGCATCATAGTTTTCATATATGCTTCTTTGCCTTTATGAGTTCCTGACATTGGATGTTTATCTCCAGGATAAATCCAAGTGATATCATCATGTACCATATCCATAAATGCCTCCATTTCTCCTTTTCCAAAAAGTTCATATCCTTTTTTAACTACTTCTTTTGCGTCCATAAAATCTCCTTTAATTTTTTTTGTATTAAATTTTATTATAAGATAGAAATGTAATGAATTTATTACAGTACTGGTATGCGTGATTATATCCAGTGAGGATAGGGAAGACCTTTTTCTTTTAAAAAAGATTTATTAAACATCTTAGAGTTGTATTTATCAGATTTATCACAAAGTATTGTTACAATCGTTTTACCTGGACCTAAAAGTTTACCAAGTCTTATTGCTCCAGCAATATTTACACCACAACTTGTACCTAAACTTAAACCTTCTTTTTCAATTAAATCGAATAGAACAGGTAAAGACTCATGATCACTTATTGAAAATGCTCCATCAATATTTGCTTTTGCAAAGTTTGCTGTAACTCTACTTGATCCAATACCTTCAGTTATTGAGCCACCTTCACTCTTTAATTCACCATTTTCAATGTAATTATAAAGAGATGAGCCAGTTGGATCTGATAAATATATTTTAATATCTTTATTCTTTTCTTTTAAAAAACTACTTACTCCTGCAATTGTACCACCAGTACCAGACGAACATACAAATCCATCAATTTTGCCGTCAGTCTGTTCCCATATTTCTGGCCCAGTTGTTTCATAATGACCTTTTGAATTCGCAGTATTGTCAAATTGATTAGCCCAAACTACACCGTGATTGTTACTACTTTTCAATTCATCGGCCAACCTTCCAGCATATTTAACAAAGTTATTTTCATCTTTATAAGGTTTTGGTGGAACCAACCTTAAATCAGCTCCAATATTTCTTAATAAATCTTTTTTTTCTTGTGTTTGATTATCGTTCATTACAATAATAGTTTTATAACCAATAGAATTTCCTAAAAGACATAATCCAATTCCAGTATTACCTGCAGTTCCTTCAACAATTGTTCCACCTTTTGAAATTAGTTTTTTTTCTTCAGCATCTCTTATTAAAGCTAGAGCCGCTCTATCTTTTACAGAGCCTCCTGGATTTAGGTACTCTGCTTTTCCATAAATATTACAACCAGTAATTTCTGATGCAGCTTTTAATTTAAATAAAGGGGTGTTTCCTATTGCTTCGACAAAATTATTTTGTAAAGTTTTCATACATCAAGCTTTGTATCACCCCCTGGTGCAACACCATAGGGTTTAAATTCTTCGGATGCAGTTCCAACATTTTTTGCAGGAATTCCAACCATTACTGCGTTTTCTGGAACATCTTTTGTAACAACAGCATTAGCTCCAATTTTTGCATTTTTACCAACCACAACTGGTCCAAGTATTTGTGCACCAGAACCTACTACAACATTTTCTTTTAGCGTTGGGTGTCTCTTAACATTTCTTTGATCATCTGAATTAATACTCGGAGCAATTCCACCTAATGTTGCCATGTGATAGATGGTTACGTTATCTCCAATATCAGAAGTTTCCCCTATAACCACTCCCATACCATGATCTATAAAAAGATTTTTTCCAATTTTAGCATTAGGATGAATTTCTATACCTGTTAGAAACCTTGAGAACTGAGAAATTATTCTTGCAACGAGATGAAATTTTGCAATCGAAAAAAAATTTGCAATTCGATGAAAAAATACAGCTTTAACACCAGGATAGGTAAGTATTAAACTTAACTTTGATCTTGCAGCTGGATCTCTTTTAATTATCGATTCTAAAAAATCATTCATGTTTATTTAAGATTAGTTATTAAAATTTAACTACTTGTTACAACAGCAGTTTTCTGATGATGGTTTGCAATCACAATTTTTACAAACGTATCTGTCACAAGAACAGTTTTTACATTTACAGTGTGAATTATTGCATGCCATAAGGGTTATATAATTGTATATTTTTTAAAAACAATACTAATAATAACCCTGATTTTAGAGTTCTTTAAGGGTTAATCCCTTTAAATTTGCAGGAACTGCAATATCCATCATTTTTGGATTAGCAAGATTAAGATTATCCATTATTTCAGCATATTCCTCTTTTGAGCTAACTTGTAATCGAGGATTATTACTTTTTTCACTACCAATTGTGGAGTTTTTTTTCCCATTATAATCGTGAGCAGGATAAACAAGTGTTTCTTCTGGAAGTTTTAAAAGTTTACCAAATAATGAATCATAAGCCTCATGAGCACTACCATTTTGAAAGTCAGTTCTTCCAGTACCATTTATTAAAAGAGTATCGCCTGTAAAAACTCTATCATTCATTAAGTAACTATATGAACAATCTGTATGACCGGGAGTATAAATAGCTTTTAGCTCAATATTCTCGATATTTATATTTTCTTCATCTTTCAACTTTATATCAATAACTTCAGATTTAGAGTTTTCACCCATTATACGCACACATTTAGTTCTTTCATTAAGTTCATTTAATCCAGTTACATGATCTGCATGAATATGAGTATCAATTACTTTTACAAGTTTTAGATCTAAATTTTCTAAAACTTTTATGTATTCATCAGTATGCTCAATTACTGGATCTATGATTAATGCCTCACGTCCTTTTCCACTAGAAATAATATAAGTATAAGTCGAGGATTTAGTATCAAATAGTTGTTCAAAAATCATAATTATAAAATAAATAAAATTTTATAAAATTGATACTAATTTTCAATAGCTTTATGATTAGGCTTGCTCCATTCTTTTCCTTTAAACATTACATTCCATTGTAACCAAGGAAAAAGCTTTGATTTCATTTGCCAATATAAAGAACTAGGTTTTGTTGGGTCAAAAGGCAAACTTGGAGTTACTTTTCCACCATAACAAAATTCTGCTAACATGACTTTACCATATGCAACTGTAAGAGGGCAGGCTCCATATCCATCATAAAGTCTATATGCTTCAGATGACTTATTGATATCTTTAATAATATTATGAGCAACTATTGGAGCTTGTTTTCTTACTGCTGCTCCTGTTTTTGCATTAGGTGCATTCATTACATCACCCAAACTGTATATATTTTCATATTTAGTATGTCTTAATGTTCCTTCTTTATGATCTACATCAACCCATCCACCAGCATCAGCTAATGGGCTATTCTTAATAAAGTCTGGAGATGTTTGAGGTGGTGTTACATGTATAAAATCAAATTTCTTTGTAACCTCTTTAGAATTTCCATCTTTATCTGATTGTTTAAATACAGCCTCTTTGGCCTCACCATTTACTGAAATTAAATTATGCTGGAAGCTTCTTTTAATACCATACGAGTCACATATTTCATTAAGTGGACCTTGAAAGTGAGGCACACCAAAAATAACTGGTTTTGCACATAAAAATTCTAAATTACTATCTTTAAGAGCTCCTTTTTTCTTTAAGTGATCAGCAGCTAAGTAAGCTATTTTTTGAGGTGCTCCTGCACACTTAATTGGCATTGGAGGTTCAGTAAATAATAAATTTCCTCCCTGCAAATTCTTTAAACATTCCCATGTATAAACAGCCATATCGGAACTGTAATTGGTACAAACATTATTTTTTCCTAAAGTTTCTTTTAACCCTGCCACTCCATCAAAGTTAATTTTTAGACCAGGACAAACTACTAAATAATCATAAGAATATTCACCACCTGAAGTCTTTACCGAATTAGACTCAGGAGAAAAACTTTCAGCATATTCTTTAATCCAATTAACATAACTAGGCATTACAGATGACATTGGTTTTATAGTGCTGTTTACATCATAAGCACCTGCACCTACTAAAGTCCATGCTGCTTGATATAAAGATTTTTCAGAAGGTTCTATAATTGATATTGATAAGTCAGACTTTAAACTTTTAAGTCTTGTGGCAACTGATATACCAGCGCATCCGCCACCGATAATCAAAATATTTGAGTGATTAGAGTTATTCATATAAAAAAACTAACACTTATAATCTGCTTAAGATACACGTCTTATAAGTTGTTTTTTCAAACTTAAATATCGTTGATAAACTTACTCAATAATTTATAATAGTTCTAATTAATTAAAGGAGAGTGAAGAATGTTAAAAATAAACAGTATGTGTCCTGATTTTCAATGCAAAACTACAGAAGGAGATATCTCCTTTCATGAGTGGCTTGGAGATAGTTGGGGCGTATTATTTTCTCACCCAAAAGATTTTACACCAGTTTGTACAACAGAATTAGGTTCATTAGGACAAATGAAAGCTGAGTTTGATGCAAGAAATGTAAAAGTAATCGGACTAAGTGTAGATGGGGTTGAGGATCACAAAAAATGGTTAGAAGATATCAAAGATGTATCTGGAACTATGCCAGATTATCCTATTATCGCTGACGAAGACTTAAAGGTTGCAAAACTTTTCAATATGTTAGAAGGCGATGCAGGAACAACTTCAATGGGAAGAACAGCAGTTGATAATGAGACTGTTAGAACTATTTTTGTTGTAAGACCAGATAAAAGAATTGGTCTTTATTTAACTTATCCAATGGCTACAGGTAGAAATTTCCATGAAATTTTAAGAGCCATAGATTCAATGCAACTAACTGCAAAACATAGAGTTGCTACTCCAGCTAATTGGAAAAAAGGTGAAGATGTAGTTATTCTTCCTGCTGTAAAAGATGAAGAAGCTAAAAAAATATACCCAGATGGTTGGGAAACAGTTAAACCTTACTTAAGAAAAGTTCCAGATCCTACTAAGTAATAAGGGTTTCGAATAAATTTAATATCTCAGTTCTATTTTAATAATTAGAACTGAGATTAAATTAAGACTTTTTATATTTTTTCATTGAAATATTTGCCAACAGAAGATTTGGATCTATAAATACTTTAGATTGCTTTATTTTCTTAAAAGATTTGTATGCAAATATTGCAATTGGTAATTCAGTACATCCAAGAATTATTTTTTTACATTTAATTTTCATTAAGTAATTTACGGCTGGTCTAATTGCTTTTTCTGCTTCTTTAATTTTTCCCATTTTAACAAGCTTTATAGATTTATTTACTGAATTTTTTTGTAAATCTTTGCTAGGACTTACTAAATTAAAATTTTTATCGAAATATTTATTATAAACTTTAGTACTTAATGTAGCTTCAGTAGATAAAATACCAATCTTAGAATTTTTCTTACAATTTTTTGACGTATCTAAGTAGACTTCTTTAGGCATGCTAAGTATTGGTATTTTAACTTTTTTTCTTAAATCATCGTACCAATAGTGAGCTGTGTTGCATGGCATTACAATGAATTTGCAATTGTTTTTTTGTAACATTTTACAACCCTCAACAAGTGAATTTAAAACGTTGTAATATTTTTTTAAATTTTCAGGTCGTTTTGGAATGTTAGATTTGTTATATAAAACAAACATAGGATACTGTTGATCGAGTTTACCAGCGTTTATTTTTGCAAGTTTATTGCAAAAATCTAATCCAGCCTGTGTTCCCATTCCTCCAAGAATACCAATCATAAATCTACTTTGAATTTTGTTTTAAAAGTTACAATATACAACTATATTTTATAAACAATTATGCAAGATATTTATATTGATGATATTGGATCAGGATATCCACTAGTTTTAGTTCATGGATATTTAGGATCATCAGAAATGTGGAAACTCCAAAAAGATTATCTACAAAAAAAATTTAGAATTATTGCTCCAGCTTTACCAGGGTTTGGTGAAAGCTTTAATGCACAGTCTTTAAATAGTATTAGTTTAATGGCTAAATTCATTATCCAACAAATTGATTTAAAAAATATAGATAAGTTTAATTTAATGGGGCACTCGATGGGTGGAATGATAGTACAAGAAATTACAAAACTATTTGGAGATAGAATAAATAAATTGATTTGTTTTGCTACAGGACCTATCGGTGACATTCCAGGAAGATTTGAACCTATAAATACATCGATAAAAAAGCTGGGTGAGGAAGGAATCAAAGAACAAGTAAAAAGAATACCACCGAAGTGGTTTGTTGATGGAGATCAAGCTAAATATTATTTTTTATGTGAAAATGCAGTTAAAAATACATCTGAAGAAACAGCACGCAACGCCTTAATAGCCATGCGAGATTGGAATGGATTAGAAAATTTAAAAAAAATAAAAAATAAAACTTTGATAATTTGGGGAGATAAAGACAAATCTTATAATTTTGAACAAGTCTCAACACTTAAAAATAATATTCCTGATAGTGATTTAAAAATATTTAAAAACTGCTGTCACAATGTACATCTTGAACAGCCCCAAAAATTCAATCAAGTTGTTGAGGATTTTCTTATTTAAATAGACCATTTTAGGCTTTTGCATAGCAGCATTTACTTTTTAGCTTATTAGAAAAGTTGACTCTAAATTTAAAACAAAGTTAGATTTTATTTATATAAATTAATTAAATGGAAAAAATATGAATATAATCAAAAAAATCCTTGTGGCTGGAATAATTTCATTGTTTGTGCCAGCTTCAAGTTTTGCCGAAAAGGTAAAAATAGGTGATCCTGGTTGGACAGGCGCAACTGCAATTGCAAATTTACTTGCTGCTGTTGTTATTGATAAAATGGGTGGTGATGCTGAGTTAGTCCCTGGTAACAATACTGCAATCTATGGAGCGATTGATAGAAGTAAAGGTGAAATCGAAGTTCACCCTGATATTTGGCTACCAAATCAAGAAGCTTATACAAAAGATTTAGTACCAAAAGGAACTTTAAAATTAAGCAAAAATCCTTATGAAGGAAATCAAGGCTATTGTGTCTCTCAACAATTTGCAAAAAAAATGAATATTACTGCAATAGAAGATTTGGGAAGACCTGAAGTTGTAAAGGCAATGGACAGTGATGGAAATGGAAAAGGTGAGTTTTGGATTGGTGCAGATGGATGGGCTTCTGCAAATGTTAACCAAGTAAAACTTAGAGATTATAAATTATATGATGCTGGTATTGAGCCAATAAGAGCTGCTGAAGCTGTAAAAAATGCTAGAGTGTTAGACTCAATTAAAAAGGGTGAAGGATACGCATTTTACTGTTACAAACCTCACGCTATTTGGGGAATGGCTGATGTAGTTATGCTCGAAGAACCAAAATATGATCCTGCAAAATATAAAATGATACAACCAAAGGCAGATGCTGATTGGTATCAAAAATCTTATGTAGCCTCAAAGGATGCTTTAAAACAAATCCAAATTGGATGGGGAACTTCTCTTGAAAGCAAGTCTCCAGCAATTGTAGATTTTTTTAATAACTTTCAAATTACAGCTGATGATGTTTCTTGGATGGCATACGAAGTTTCAGTCCAAAAAAGAGACCCAGGCGAAGTTGCAAGAGATTGGATGTCTAAAAACAAATCAACTGTTGACGGTTGGTTAGGTCTTTAAAATAGACAATTTAAATTTAATTACCTGGCGACATTTAGTTGCCAGGTATCATTTTCAATAATTTTAAGCTAAAAGCTTTATATGGAAGCTGCCATACAAATCCAAAATGTTTGGAAAATATTTGGGAATACATCTAAGGATGCGTTGAATGCTATTCAAAATAAAAAAATTACAAAACAACAAGCTCTAGAGGAATATAATTCAGTAATTGGAGTTTCAGATGTTTCATTTGACGTAAAAAAAGGTGAAATATTTTGTGTAATGGGACTATCTGGTAGTGGGAAGTCTACGTTAGTTAGACATATTAATAGACTATTAGAACCAACATCAGGAAAAATATTAATAAACAATCAAGATGTAATGCGATTTGATAAAAAAAATCTTCAAGATCTTAGAAATCAAAAAATTGGTATGGTTTTTCAAAATTTTGCATTAATGCCTCACAGATCAGTTTTAGATAATATTGCTATGCCATTAGAAATTAGAGGAGTTAGTAAAAATGATAGATTAGATGCAGCAAATAACATTTTAAATATTGTAGAATTACAAGGTTGGGGAAATAAATATGCTCACGAATTATCTGGAGGAATGCAACAAAGAGTAGGGTTGGCCAGAGCATTAGCTGCTGATCCTGAATTTTTGCTGATGGATGAGCCATTTAGTGCCTTAGATCCTCTTATTAGACGTCAACTTCAAACTGAATTTATTAAACTTTCAAAACAAATGAAAAAGACAACTGTATTTATAACCCATGATCTTGATGAAGCAGTAAGAGTTGGTCATAGAATAGCTATCATGAGAGATGGTAGTGTGGTTCAAATAGGCACTCCGGAGGAGATAGTTGTAAATCCTGCTGATGATTATGTTGCAGATTTTGTAAAAGGTATATCTAGACTAAAAGTCGTTCAGGCCAAAACTATTATGCAACCGTTAGATGATTATAAGAGAAATTTTGGAGAAAATGTTGGCAACAACGAAAGAGTTAACGAAAACGATATATTAAGTAAACTTATTGAGACATCAGTATCAGAGAATAAGCCAATTATAGTGCTTAATAATGACAACGAAGAAGTTGGAATTATTACACAGTCAGATTTGTTGAAAGCGGTTGTTGAAGGAAATGACAATGAATAAGGAGATAAAAAATTTATCTAGGTCTGAGTTAATCAAAAATTTTGTAATCACAAATCCAGACTATTATATTAAAGAATTTAAGAAAATTGGTAGCAAGCCATCTTACTCTTTTTCTTTTAATTTATTTGCTGCATTGTTTGGACCGATTTGGTTTGGGTTAAGAAATGTTTGGAATTATGCCTTAACATTTTTAATAGTTGAAACATTTGCAGTTGTTCAGATTATAAGAGGATTATTTGGCAATATCACAAAAGACGCTTTAGAAAAAATTGATAAAATTCAGTCCACGATTGATTTTAGAAATAAGCAGCTGCAGTCAGCAATCGAAAATAATCCAGATAAGGTCGAAGTTTATGAAAGAGCAATAAAATCTCTTGAAAAGGCAATGAAAGAATATGTGGTAGATGTCCAAGTAATCGAGGCTTCAGCAATATGGATTACCATATCAGGAATTGCTTTATTAGTTTTTATTAAACTTATTCAGGGTGTACTCGCCAATACAATTTTAGAAAAAAGATATTCAGAATGGCTGTCCAATAAATTGATCAGCCCAGGAATGAAAACAAAAAACTACTTGTTAAGTATTGGATTTACAATAGTTATCATGTTTTTTTCAGTTATTCATTACAGTTTCCCTGGTTTTTTTTCTATAATGAATGATTTTCCTACCCATCCAGAGATAAGACTTACATCCATAAAATGGGTTGAAACAATTTTTGATTATGCGGTGATAAAGGGGGACGCAGTATTTACTGCTATAACTATTGGTATCAGATCAGTTCTAGACTTTTTAGAACTTTTATTTGTAAAAACTCCATGGATAGTAATTATAACCACCATTGTAGTTTTAACTGCTTTATCAGCTGGGATAAGAACTGCAATTTACTCAGCTGGATTTTTAGCTTACATGGGTTTTTTAGGTTTTTGGGTTAAGGCAATGACCACACTTGCTTTACTTGGTACAGCCGCAATTTTAAGTATTGCTATAGGAATACCTTTAGGAATTTATTGTGCTAGACGTCAAAGATTTTATTCAATGATAAGACCGATAATGGATTTTATGCAAACTATGCCTGCATTTGTATTTATGATTCCTGTTATTGCATTTTTTGGAACAGGGAAGGTTGCAGCTGTCATCATTACAATGATTTTTGGAGGAACACCTGTTGTAAGACTTACAGTTTTAGGTTTAAGAGGAGTACCTGAAACTATCAGAGAAGCTGCAATAGCTTATGGAGCATCTAAATGGTATTTACTTAGAAAAGTTGATTTACCATTAGCAACTCCATCAATACTTGCTGGAGTAAATCAAACTGTGATGTTAAGCTTAGCGATGGTTGTAGTAGCATCATTAATAGGAGCTAAAGGCCTAGGACAAGATGTGCTTGAGGCACTACAATATGCAAATGTAGGCCAAGGTATTTTAGCTGGTGTTGCAATATTATTTGTTGCTTTAATATTGGACAGAGTAGTTCAAGGTAAGAAAAGAGTTTAATACTTTAATGAATAAAAATGTATGGTTGCTATTCGCTAGCAATGCATGTGCATTTTCAGTTGCACCTGTAACAGTGTTTTTAAGTGGAATAATTGGATCTAGCATAAGCCCAATTAAATCTTTGTCGACTTTACCAATGTCGTTATCAATTGTAGGCACAGCTCTTTTTATAATAGCTGCTTCCAAAATAATGAGTATCACTGGTAGAAAAAAAGGCTTTATATTATCATCCATAACAAGCTCATTGTTTGCTTTACTGGCAGCTTATGCAGTGATGAAACAAAATTTTATTCTTTATTCATTCTCATGCTTTTCACTTGGATTTGGGATGGCATTTGCTCATCAATATCGTTTTGCTGCTGCTGAAAGTGTAGATAAAAAACAGGCTCCAAAGGCTATTTCCTTATTACTCTTTGCAGGAATTTTATCAGCTCTATTAGGTCCTAATCTAGCAAATCTTGGAAAGAATATAATTTCAGAGGGTTTATATGTTGGCTCATATTTATGTTTGTCATTATTAACTTTATCATCAATTATTTTTTTAGTTTTTTACAATGAAAAGAAAGTTACTGAGAAAAAAAAAATTTCAAGAGGAAGATCAATTTTAGAATTAATTTCTCAACCAAGGTTTCTTCAAGCTTTAGTCTCCTCATCTTTTGCTTATGCAGTAATGTCTTTTTTAATGACCGCTACTCCAATAAGCATGCATATTAATGATAATATGTCTTTAAACAGCACCAGTTTTGTAATTCAATTGCACATAATTAGCATGTTCCTGCCAGCATTGGCTACTGGAAATCTAATAAAAAAATTCGGACACAGCAAAATTATGCATTTTGGCGTATTATTTTTTATAATTACAATATTTCTGAGTTATCTTGATCAAACAGTTACAAACTATTTATTTTCGTTAATATTTTTAGGTCTTGGATGGAATTTTCTATTTATATCAGGGACAAGCTTACTTGTATTAAATTATAGAGAAGAAGAAAAGTTTAGAGCTCAAGGTTTTAATGATTTTATAGTTTTTTCAATTCAAGCTACTGCAAGTTTAACAGCCGGTGTTGTTTTAAGTTATACTAGCTGGAAAACAATGAATATGCTTTGCATACCTTTTTTAATTATAATTATTTTTACAACACTAAGAGCAGATAGATTATCAAGAAAAGTTTAATTCTTACAGACCGTGTCAACTTGTAACAGATATTACTTATTGTAAGATTATTTTTAAAGCATATATGCACCTTATGAAATCACACAATAAATTTTTAATTATCACTACCTTTTTATTATCAACACTTTTTGCTAATATTGGTTTAGCTGCAGATGTAACAGTAGAAATGTTAAATAGACTGGATAAACAGTCAAATGTTTTTGAGCCAAAGATAGTAAGAGTAAACATTGGAGATACAGTTCTTTGGAAAGCTAAAGATAAAGGTCACAACGTTGAATTTATTAAAAAAGGAGTTCCAGAAGGAGTTGGCAAATTTAAATCAAAATTCAATAAAGATGTTGAATATAAATTCGAAGTTCCGGGAATTTATGCATACTGGTGCACACCTCATAAAAATATGGGTATGATTGGTTTTGTGGTTGTTGGAGACGATAAATCAAACTTAGAAGCAATTAAAAAACTTAGATTTTCATCAAAATCTAAGAAAATGGCTCCAGATTTAATAAATTCACTCTAATTAAATATTAGTTCAGTTTTTAACTTTCTTAACCTAATCATTGAGTTTTTGAACTTACTATCGGTGTGAAAATCTCCTGGAAAAGCAATACATTTAATTTTTGCTTTAACGGCTGATTTTAGGCTAATTTCGGTATCTTCAATTGCAATACATTCATCATTTTTTAATTCAAGTTTCTTTAAACAATCTTTGTAAACTTCTAATTTTGATTTTATATTTTTATTCCGAGTGGTATTACCAATATAATTAAAATCTTTCTTCTTAAGATATTTTACTGTGGATAAAAAAACTGAATCAATATTATTTTTTGTTGTAGATGTAGCAAATCCTATTTTTATTTTGTTTCTCTTACAGTAACTTATAATATCTAAGACTCCAGGCCTTGGTTTTATTTTATTTTTTTTTAAATAATTATTAAATATTAATGTTTTTAAATTTCTTATTTTTTTTGCATTAGTAGATGTATTATTTTCTAAACTATATTTCCTAACTCTTTTCTCACCGCCTGGTTTTTTTAACATTGATTTATATATTTTTTTACTCCAGTACCAATTTAATCCTACTTTTTGAAATGCTTGATTAAAACAATTTCTTTGTATATCAGAGGTCTCAATAATTGTTCCAATTGAACCAAATAAGACTGCTTTGATTGTCATTAGCCTTTTATGGCACCAGCAGTTAATCCACTAATAACCTGTCTTTGGAAAAACATTACTAATAAAAATAAAGGAGCGGTAGCAGATACAACTGCGGATACTGCCCACATTAAATTGCCTTCATGCTGGTTGGTTCCAAGATAACTTTGAATTTTAGGAACCATAGTATGGTTCTCTTGATTTAATAATAAAGCTGTAACTGTAAAATCATTATAAGCTAACATTAGACTAAACAATCCAGCTGTGATTACCCCGGGCCACATCACAGGCATTATTATATGTCTAAAGGCTTGGAAGTATGAGCAACCATCTATCAAGGCACTCTCATCTAATTCTTTCGGCACAGTTTTAAAAAATGAATATAGAAGCCATAAGGTAAAAGGTTGATTGATTGCAACAAGAACTACAATTGTAGTTGGTAAAATTCCCCAAATTTGTAATTGAAAAAAAGGGAATAGATAACCTGAAACCAATGTTATATGAGGCATTGCTCTAAAAATTAAAGCAATGATTAAAATCCAAAAAGCATAATTTTTTGTAGACCTGGATAAAGCGTATGCACCTAATGTCCCAAGAAATAATGAAATTGAGACAACGCTTATTGTAACTATTACTGTATTTCTTGATGCTTTCCAAAACTCACCCTCAAACCAAGCACCGCTATAAGCTTCTTTAGTAAAACTAGCTCCTGTTTCAATTAAAGTATTAAAAGCTGTTATTGCATACCACCAATCAGCTCTTGAGAAAAAATCAGCTCTTACTTTAAAGGATCCCCAAAACGTCCAAATAAATGGAAAACACGCAAGTAACAACCATATAACTATAAATATTGTGTTGAAAGTTTTTAAACTGTTTGATTTTTTATCTAATCCAAAATCCATAATTATCTATTTGTTCTAAATTCTTTCCACGTTCTTAGTAAAACTGGTGTTAAAATTATTGATATTCCTACAATAGTCATGATCGATGTTGCTGCTGCTGATCCAAACAAGATAACCTCTTCATTAACTAGGTTATCGTAAATTAACCAAGATAAAGATTGAGCACTACCCTCAGCACTAAAACCTATGATGGGTTCAAATACTCTAAAATTATCCATTAATGAAATTAAAGCAACAAAAGTAACTACAGGATATATATGTGGTAAAACTATATGTTTAACCCTTTGAAATCTTGAAGCACCATCTATTATTGAAGCTTCCAATGGTTCTTGTGGAACAGTTTGAAGTGCTGCATAAAAAACAACAAAAGCAAAAGGGGAGTGATGCCAAACTCCATAAATAATAATTGTAATCCAAGTTAAAGCTTTTGACGATTTAACAGATAAGTAAGGATCATCCATTAATATTTGAAGATTTGCACCTATAATTCCTTCTGCATCAATCATCCAGAATAACACTAGAGAACCTACCAAAGGAGTTACAATCATTGGTAAAATAGTACCAAAAATAAGGGGACCTCTAATTTTTCTAGAAATTGCGTTTAGACTAAGTGCAATAATAAATCCTAAAAGCAGAACGCAAGGTGTAACAATTACACAATAGGTTAAGGTAAATAATAAAGCTTTGTAAAATGGAAGATTTCCTACCTTGCCAATAAATTCACCTAACGATTTACTCTCACTCCAAAATTCTGACACTTGATCAGAAGCCAAGTGATTTCTATCAATGTATGTACCAAAACCATTAAATTTTCCTAATGGTTTCTCTTCTTTAATTTTTGAAGTAGCTTCTTGGTCTACAACTACTGATGTTTTGCATCCAAATGGATCACATTTTTTAACTTCAATAAGTATTTGGTCATGTTGAGCGTAAAAAGATTGAATACCTGTTGAAATAATTGGCAGCCCAATGAATAAAATCATTGCTAATCCTGCTGGGAAAAAAAACCAGAAAAAACTTCTATTGGGCATGATAAATATTTAAGTGGGGATAATTATACCCCCCCACTTAATTAATTTATGTTTTATAGAAAACCTTGTTCTTTTGCTTTAGTGATATAAGCGGCTTCAACATCTTTCAATGCTTGCTCAGCTGACTCATTTCCTTGCAAAAACTCAACAATTTCACTACCCAAAGCACCATGCATTAATCCCATTTGTGGCAACATCGGATAAGGTTTTGCTCCCATTTTAACTGCTTCAATTACTCCAACAGATTTTGGACCAGGTACAAAACCTTCTACTAACCAAACAGCTTGATCAGCTGCTTTTGCAACCATGTCTTTTGAAGATGCTGCATGAGCCATTGCTCTAAATGAAGCTTCTGCGTCTGCATCAGATCTATTTTTAGCAAGTGTAAATCCATCCCACCAAAGTGTTGCTGCTGGAATGTTACCACCACCAACTGTTGCAGGAGCAACTAATTTAGTAGCAGCAGTTATTTTCGCATCACCTTCATCGTCAAGCAATGTTCCAGATCTAGATGCCCATAAAGTCATAATTGCAACATTTCCAGATTCCCACTCAACTTTGATAGCTTCACTATCATGCGTTAAATAATCAGGGTTACTTAAATCAGCCAGTTTTTTTAACATATTCAAAGTTGCTACACCTTTAGCATTATTGATGTTTGGTTGTGCACCACCATCTTTAAAGAATTCACCACCATGACCAATGTACATGTTTACAAATTCTTCAGCTAAATTCCAACCTGCTTTGTAAGCTGCTGCATAGGGATATTTCATTTTCCCAGCTGCTCTGATTTTTTCAGCAGCCGCTACAACTTCCTCGTAAGTTTTTGGAATAGCAATTCCATTTTCTTTTAAAACATCTGTTCTTACATAAAGATGTTGAGTATTAGCCATAAATGCTACAGCCATTACTTTTCCATCAATTGTAATGAGTTGTGACTCTTGAATTCCTTTACCATATTTTTTAACTAGATCATTCATTGGTCTAATTAAATCAGCATTCATTAATGGAACTATAGAACTATTAGCAGCAACTCTAACTGAAAACTCTGAAGGATTTGCTGTTAAAGCTGGTACTGCAATTTTGTTGTGTTCAGCTGAGTGAGTGACTTTAAAGTCAGCACTTCCTTTACATTCTTTTGCAGTTTCAACTAAAGTTCTTAGAGCAGGAAAATCATTTGCTAAAATATTTATTGATCCACTTTTAATGTTACAGTCAGCGTTAGCTACTGTTCCAAAAAGTAAAAACAATAAAGTAACTAGTATTTTTTTCATATTATTCTCTCTTTTGTTAGTATTAATTAGTTTTACTTGTGAAAAATATACATATACGGTTAAGTTTATAAAAGTAAAAATTAGATTTGTTTTGACGCAAGTTCAGCACCTGCGACAAGTGCTTCAAGTTTTTTGTAAACAATATCTTCATCTACATTTCCATAGCCTGCAAAGGTACTAAATCCACAATCTGTTCCTGCCATTAATTGATTTGGCTCTAGTACTCTAGAAAAGGCTAAAATTCTATGTTTTACAACATCTGCATGTTCAATAAAGTTAGAAGTAGACTCAATAACCCCTGGAATTATCATCTTATCTTTGGGTACTTTTATATTTTCAAAAACTTCCCATTCATGGGCATGTCTAGGGTTAGCAGACTCTATTAAATATTTACTCACATTTGCCTTAAAAGCTAATCCAATTATTTTATCTAAACCAATATCATGAGTATGAGGTCCTTCATAATTTCCCCAGCAAATATGCATTCTTACTCTAGTGGGGTCTATATTAGATAATGAATTATTTAAAACTTCCACATGTTTGTTTGCTCTTTCCAAAAAATCTTTTTCTGAAATTTCCTTGTAAATCATATGTCTTGATAGTGCGAGATCTGGACAATCAATTTGAATAGATAACCCACTCTCAGTTATTTTCTCATATTCAAACTTCATTATATCTGACAGTTTCTCAAGATACTCATCGTCGTTTTTATAAAACTTGTTGGGTAAAAAATTACATATAACTCCTGGAGATGGACAATTCATAAATCCATCATTATGTGTATTTTGTTCTAAAGCATTTTTAAAATTAAGAATATCTTTGTTAATTGAAACTTCATCTTTTATTTTCAATTCACTTGTACAACATGGTCTTTTATATGTTGGAGTACCACCTGATAGAATAAGTTTTTTTTTAAAAGATGGAAAATCATCTAAGTCTTTTGGAGCTTTTCTTTCACTTTCTCCAGAGAAACCCTCAACTCTATCTTTAATGTAAGTTGCGTAACTTATTTTTGACATTTCTCCATCGCTAACAGAGTCTATTCCGGTATTAATTTGCTTTTTTACAACTTCAGATACATTTTTTTTAACCATTGCATCAAAGCTGCTAATATCTATTTTTTCTTGATTATCTTTAGAGGCAAGAAGACTGGAGAGTTCGTTTGATCTTGGCAGGCTTCCAACATGTGTAGTTTTTATTTTAACCATGGTTCAATAATATTTGTTTCCATATAGCAACTTCATCAAATAAAACCCATTCTCTAATAATTGAGTTATTATTAAATTCAGCATGGTTAATACCCATTATAAATATTTTTTTATTTGATGCTTTACCATATTCATCACTTTCATTAGCATGCTCCCCTTCTAAAAACCATCTGGCTGACACTCTTGGATTTTTCTCTGGCTCTTCTAAAAATCCAACATGCTCAATACTGAATTTTATATTTGTGAATATTTTCTTAATGGAATTCCATTTTTCAATAATATCTTCTCTTCCGTGACCAAGTTTATTTCCTGGCCAAAACAAATTTGCAGCTCTGTCATAATCTTCATATTCGTAACTTTTATTAAAGATATTACTTAACACCTGCGTATATTTCTCAGCGATTGATCCATCTTTATAACTCTCTGCTTTATAATCTGAATTTTTATCAGAATTAGCATCATACAATTTACTTGAATTTGATACGCCTCCTTCCTTTTCAATCATTTTTCTAGCAAACTCCTCTGGGGAATAACCAATCTGTCTGACCATTGCTCCTTGATCTCTGACGATCCATTCATCATAAACTTGATTATTCTTACAAGCACAATCAGCAATAACCCTATAATAAATATCTTTACCAGTGGGTTCACCATAAAAGCCTTTTCCAAGATGAGTTCCTTTGCTTAAAATTCTATGTGATGAGTGATATCCTATTTCATCATTGCCATTCCAAATAACATCTTCACCTAGTAACTGCCTGTTTGGGAATTCTTTTAAAGTAGAATAGGTAGAGTTTATAACAGGTTTATTTCCATATGTTATACCAAATGGCGATCTAACAGGAATATTCTTAGTATAAAACTCACCAATAGACTCAACATCTTTATTTTCCCAAATTTGTTCTGTAATTTTTAAAATAAAGTCTGGAAAGTCTTTATATTTTTTATCAAAACCTTTCATTAGATACTTGATACACAATTAAGATACGAAACTTCGCTTTCATTAATCTCAATATTGATATTCACACCTAATGGAACTGAAAGAGTATCTTTAAAATTTATTTCTTTTGATAAATCTTCCATTTCAATTTTCCATTTTCCTTTTTGTGAGAAAAGTATTGTCGGTTTATTAAAAATTAAATCTTCAACTCTGCCTTTTTTTGATTTTAAAGTACTTAAACTAAAACCTGTATCTTGTTTTATTATTGGATTAATAGACTTATCTTGAAATATGTTTCCTAGTATGTGTGAAATTTTAATATTATCTCCAATATCTATTTCATTTTGAATTCTATTGCTGAGACTAGATATATTGCTTTGTAATTGATCTAACTTGTAATTATTAAATTTTTTTATTTCATCATTAGATATAGGTTCTAATAATCTCCTACCATTTGGTATTGCTTTAATATTTAGATCGATTAATGAATTATCATCTAAAAGCGCCATACCTGTCTTTTTTGCTCTCTCTAATACCTCAGGTATCCAAGTGACAATTCCTGGATCATCACCTCCTAGTACAACAAAAATTAAACCTTCTTCATCACCAGCATTTTCAAATGCTCTAAACATATTTGTTGGCATTGAAATAATGTCTCCTGGATTTAAAATCGTTTCATCTTTGCCCTCAGACCCCCAATAAAATCTCCATTTACCTGAATATATTATGAATACTTCTGCTGTTAAATGGCTATGTAAACCCGATCCATTAAAGGGTTTTGCTGATACTGCACCTAAATTAAAACCATGGGGCTCAGATATTTTTATTGATTGGTCAGCGTCTTCTGCGACACCTGGACCTAAAATAGAATAATTTTTTCTTTCTTTGTGTCCATCTAATTTACCCTCAACAAATGGTAAAGTGCTTGGAATTAAATCTTTAAATTTTGCTAGTCTAATATTCATATTTTTTTAATTATAATATTGTGATACACGAATATTTCCAATAAATAAATATATGCAAATAGAACAATTTGATACAGGTCTAAAAACAAAAACAAATGTACAGAACATTGTTCTTTCACCTGAAGAAAATTTAGAAAATAAAAAATTAGTTAGAGGTTATTTAAATAAAATCGTCACTTCAGGAATAAATGAAATCGATAGTAATTTAGATGAAGCTTTTACAGCTGATGTTAAGATAAATAGTTTTTATCCAATTAATGAATTTACAGGAGTTAAAAATTTAAAAGATAAAATTTGGTTACCATTATTTGAAGCATTTCCTGATCTTGAAAGAAGAGAAAATATTGTTGTTGGAGGAGCCTTCAGAGATAAAATTTTAATAGGATCATACTCTGTTTTATCAGGTTATTTTAGAAATTCATGGCTAGGAATAAAACCAAATCATAAAATGATAAATCTTCGATGTTGTGAAATTCATGAGCTTAAAGAAAAAAAAATAATCGAGAGTCATATCTTAATTGATGTAATGGACTTTTTAAGACAATGTGGAATTTCCTCAATCAATCCATCAAGAGGTTCAGAGGGAGCTTGGCTTCCACCAATAAATGCAGATGGGGTAAATTTTTTTGAAAAAGATTTAGAGGTTTCAAATTCAAATTTAAAACAAGCCTTGGAAATGGGAAGAAGTCTGAATATAAAACCAGAAAAAGAAAATCTCTCAGATAATGAATTAAAAGAAAGATTATTAAATCATCCCCAAAAAGAATATTGGCATGAAAAAATGATTTGGTACGGTCCATGTGGAATAGGCACTTCAAGATCACTAGAGGGATTTATTGATATGCATCAATTACCATTTAGAAGATCATTTACTGAAAGAGATTATTTTAAGCTAGGACATTATTGTGAAATAGGGGATGGTAAATTTTCACTATGTGCAGGTTGGCATAGTTTAGAGGCAAACTATGGCTCAAATGATTGGTTGGGATATAAAGCAAATAATCAGAAATTAACTATGAGAGTTATGGATTTTTACCACCATGATGAAGGAAAAATCCGTGAAAATTGGGTACCAATTGATATACTTCATATTCTAAAACAAATCGGTATTGATGTTTTAGATAATATTAAAGGCTAAAATGGCAAATATAAAATTTACTGGAGTACATAAATCTTTTGGTTCTAATAAAATCATCACAGACTTTAATTTATCAGGCAAGGATGACGAATTTCTTGTATTAGTTGGACCGTCTGGATGTGGAAAATCAACACTATTGAGAATGATTGCTGGTTTAGAAAAGATTGATGAAGGCGAAATATTTATTAATGATCAAAAAATAAATGATCTTCATCCTTCTAAACGACAAACAGCAATGGTATTTCAGTCATATGCTCTTTACCCTCACATGAATGTTTATGAAAATATGTCATTCGGGTTAAAGATTGAAAAAAGATCTAAAGAAGAAATCCAAACAAAAGTTATGCAGGCAGCAAAAATTTTAAAGATAGAAGAGTTGTTGGAAAGAAGACCTAAACAATTGTCAGGAGGGCAGAGACAAAGGGTTGCAATTGGAAGAGCAATTACAAGAAATCCAAAAATATTTTTATTTGATGAACCTTTATCAAATTTAGATGCAGCACTAAGATCAGAAATGAGAGTTGAGATTTCCAAATTACACAATCAAATTAAAACAAATATGATTTATGTTACTCATGATCAGGTAGAAGCAATGACCTTAGCAGATAGGATAGTAATATTAAATCTTGGTAATATTGAACAAGTTGGAACTCCAGACGAAATTTACAACAATCCAGCAAATATTTTTGTTGCCCAATTTATTGGAACTCCAAAAATGAATATTTTACCATTAAACAACGAAAACATTATTTCAGATAATAAAATTAAGTTTTTAGGCAACGAAATCACTTTAGAAAAAACTAAATTTAATAAAAAAAAATATTTTTTAGGAATAAGACCTGAACATTTTAACCTATCTAATGAATCACAATTTAAATTTAAGCCTAAAATTGATCTTGTTGAAAATTTAGGAAATGAAAAGATTGTCTATATGAGTAACGACAACTTAGAGCTTAGTGCAAAAATTTCTAGTCAGGAAGACTTTGAAAATCAGATTAATTTTGACTCGAAGGATATTTTTATTTTTGATGAAAACGGAAGAAGAATTTAAATTTTTTTAAATATTATTGTTTCATTAATTATTTAATATGAATTGGATAGTTGTTACAGTTATTGCGGCTTTTTTTCAGAATTTAAGGTCCTCATTTCAAAAAAAAATTAATAAGGATGTTTCAACTATAGCATCTACTTATGTTAGGTTTTCTTTTGCTCTGCCTTTAGCATTAGTCTTATTTTTTACATATTTCAGAGAGGTTTCTGTAGTTCATGAAATACTTAATCAACCAGGCTTTTTAATAAATGTAACTTTAGCATCAATTTTTCAAGTAATATTTACTTTTGTATTATTATACTTGTTTAGGTTCTCAAATTTTGTAGTTGGAACCTCGCTAAGTAAAACAGAAGTTGTCCAAGTTGCTATATTTGAATACTTAATATTAAATGAAAAATTAAGTAAGCTAGGCATAAGTGGAATTATAATATCAACTCTAGGCGTAATAATTTTATCTATAAAAGATTTAAAATTATTTCTTCAAAACATATTTTCAAAAACAACATTAATTGGGCTTTTATCTGGTTTATTCTTAGCTTTGAGCATTGTTTATTTTAGATCTGCTGCATTATCATTAGAAAATTTTAATTCAAATTTTGAAAAAGTAATATCAACTTTACTTTTTGGATTATTAATTCCGACGATTATTTTAACGATATACCTTTTAGTCTTTGAAAAAAAAGAATTTAAAAAACTATATAACGATAAATACGACTGTATGTTAATTGGCATTGGAGGTTTTTTTGCATCTCTCTCATGGTTTTATGCATTTACATTAATCCAAGCATCCTTTGTAAGAGCAGTTGGTCAGATCGAATTATTATTTAGTTATTTTTCCTCAAAATATTTATTTAAGGAAAAAGTAAAACTAACAGAAATTTTAGGTATTATTGTTTTTGTAGTTGGAGTTACAATTTTACTAATTTCTAGAGTTTAAAACTAATTTGAAAATCCGTATTTTCTAAGTCTTACATCTCCAGTTCGAGCATGAGCTTCCATACCTTCATATCTTGAAATTCTTGCACAAGCTGCACCTACTTCTTTAGTTGATTCCTTTGTCATTCTTTGGAAACTCAATGTTTTAATGAATTTTCCGACAAATAAACCGCCTGTATATTTTCCAGCACCTTTTGTTGGTAAAATGTGGTTTGTTCCAGAGCATTTATCACCATAAGCAACTGTAGTTTCTTCTCCAATAAATAATGATCCGTAGTTTTTTAATCGATCATGAAACCATTGAAGGTTTTTAGTCTGTACCTCTAAATGTTCAGGAGCATATTCATCACTGATTTTAGCCATTTCTTCGTCTGTATCGCATAAAATAACTTCCCCATAATCTCTCCAAGCTGCACCAGAGTTTTCTCTTGGCAAGTCTGGTAAGTCTGCAATTAATTCTGGTACTCTTTTCATTACATATTCAGCTAATGATTTACTTGTAGTAAATAACCATGCAGGAGAATTGTAACCATGCTCAGCTTGACCAACTAAATCGAAAGCAACTAATTCTGGGTCTGCTGTTTCATCTGCTATAACTGCAATTTCTGTAGGACCAGCAAATAAATCTATACCTACTTTGCCAAATAAAATTCTTTTCGACTCTGCAACAAATTGATTTCCAGGACCAACAAGCATATCAGCAGGTGCATTACCAAAAAGACCATAAGTCATTGCAGCAATAGCTTGAACTCCACCTAAATTCATTATTACATCTGCTCCACATAAGTCAGCGGTATAAACAATAGCTGGATGAACTCCAACACCAGGTTTTGGTGAACTGCAAACAATAATATTTTTAACACCAGCAACTTTAGCTGTAGTAACACTCATTACTGCAGATGCTATGTGAGCATATCTTCCTGCAGGTACATAACAACCTGCTGTATTAACAGGAATTAATTTTTGTCCAGCAAATAATCCATCTGAAAGTTCTACTTCAAAATCTTGGCCATAATTTTTTAATTGTGCTTCAGCAAACTTTCTTACTCTTTCATGAGAGAATTGAATGTCGTCTTTGGTTTTAGGATCTAAATTTTTTTTAATTTGTTCAATTTTTTCTCTTGTAACTACTACTTCTCCTTCATATTTATCAAACTTTTTTGATAACTCGATACATCCCTCTTCTTTTGTTTTCTCTATATCTTTTAGAATATTTTCTACAATCTCTCTTGTTTTTGTATCATCAGTAGAAGATGTTTTGGGTGATTTTTTTAAATAATTTATTGCCATGTCTAAATCCTAATTTAATTATTATTTTTTTTCAATATTCATTTAATTCAAAGCTACCACAGCTGCCGCAATAGATGCTAGCCTTGCTGTCGCATCATCTGATCTACTAGTAATTACCACTGGAACTTTTCCTCCTATAACCACTCCTGCCGCACACGCTCCCATAAAATAAATCATCATTTTAACTAGAGCGTTACCTGCTTCAACATTTGGAACTAACAATACATCTGCATCTCCTGCAACTATATTTTTTATACCTTTTATCTCTGCGGATTTTTTTGACACACTATTATCAAATGCCAGAGGTCCAAATATATCTGCATTAAGACTCTCTTTTTCAGCTAATTCGCATATTTCTTTAGCATCAAGTGAACTTTGCATGCTGTCTAAAACTTCTTCCGTTGCAGAAAGAATGGAGACTTTTGGTCTTGCTATTTTTATTCTATGACAAAAATCAACTACATTTTTTAAAATATGCATTTTTGTTTTAACATTTGGATTAACGTTCAGAGCACCATCAGTTATTATTAATGGTTTGTCCTCTTTATCTAAAGTCATATGCCAAATATGACTCAATCTTTTTTTACCAATCAAATTATATTTTCGTAACAGAACTTCTTTCATTAAAATGTCAGTGTGTATATGACCTTTAACAATTATTTTGACTTTTCCATCACCAGCAAGCTTTGCCGCAATTTTGGCAGTGTTATTTTCAATTGGCTCATTTATTATTTCATATTCTGAGATATCGAATTTTAACTCCTCAGCAGTTTTTTTGATTTCTATTTCATCACCTATAAAAACAGGGATGATCAATTTTTCTTTTACGCAATCCATTATAGATAGCATAGGAAGTCTTTTGCCTGCATTTACGATTGCTGCTTTGGCTCCTCTTTTTTGATGAGCGATATCAAGTAAATTGAATGGACAGACTGTTGATTTATCTGAAAGCATTTGAATTTATATATACTAAATTAATAAAAAAACTAATATAGTATTATTAATATAAGGATAAATAGTGGAAGTAGTTACAAAAATAGCTCCGATCGCGCTAGCTCTTATAATGTTAGGTCTTGGATTAGGATTGAAGGGACGTGACTTTTTGAGAGTAATCAATAATCCTAAAGATTTTATAATTGGCTTTGTCTGTCAATTGATACTTTTACCAATAGTTGCGTTTATAATTGTATTAATATTAGATTTACCAATTGAAATCGCTGTAGGCGTTATGATTATTGCTGCAGCACCAGGAGGCGTTACTTCTAATGTAATGACAAAATTTGCAAATGGAGATGTTGCGTTATCTGTCTCATTAACAGCTATAATAAGTTTGATTAGCATTATTTCAGTACCCTTTATTATTTTTAAATCAGCTGATTTATTAGGAGTTACAAATGTATCTTCTGATATCACCATGACTGGAATTGCATTAAAAATGGCTCTAGTTGTTACGGTGCCTGTAGTTTTAGGAATGATAATTAGAAAATTTGCAGAGAATTTCATTTCATCAAATATTTCTATAATCGAGAAGATTACATTTATTTTATTTGTAATTGTTTTTGCAGCAATATTAATTGAAGAAAAAGATAATATTTTAAATTATTTCAAACAAGCAGGTATAGCAGTCCTTATTCTCAACATAGTTATGATGACATTGGCATATTATATAGCAAAGCTATTAGCTACTGGCATAAAACAAAGAAAGTGTATTTCAATTGAGTGTGGACTTCAAAATGGAACATTAGCAATATTTGTGGCTACACAAATATTTAGCGATATCACCTACATCATTCCAACAGCAGCATATGCTCTTATAATGTACATAACGGGATTTATTTTAATTTTTATTCTAAGAAGGTATAATTAGGGCTTAATTAGTATCGATTTGCTCAAAAATCTTAGAAATTAAATAAGATAAAGACAGGAAGTTTTGCTGTTGTAATTTCAATGTATCGTTTAAAGCTTTACCTTGCATATTAATTGAAAATTGTTTCTTTTTATTAACAACTATATAATCGTTTTTTAATAAGTAAGTTAATTTTCTAACTACTGTTGGTCTAGGAATATGAGTTATTTCTGAAATTGACATTGTATTAACGCCAATATCTTTATTTTTTAGGAAATTTTTATTCCATTCTACAAAATCTAAATTTTTTCCTTCAGACTTACTAGGGGCGTCACTTGCATTGATTGAATGACATACTATAACCATCCCAACAGAATATGTTTCAAGATCTCCTAACTGAATTTTCCATCTAGTTGTTAATGTAAAAATAAATTTATAAAAATAGTACCAACAATATGAAAAATTATCCTTTATAAGAGTAGACATTTCATCAATATTAAATGATTTATTAGTTAATTTCTTATTTTCAAATATTTCAGAGATCTTTACTAAAAGGACACTTAAATTTTTAAGAGTATTTTTAGGCTGAACTAATCTGTATGCAGATCTATCTATATAAATTTTTTTTCCTGTCTTTTGTAGAACTCCAATTTTTTCAAGGTCTATGATTTTTCTTCGGGTACTTTCTTTTGGAATATTTAAACTTTTAGATATTTCAATTATATTTATTCGATCTAATTCCAATGATTTGTCATACAAAAAAAAATTATCGTAACTTTCTACTTTATTTGTTTTTATGTATTGCTCAAAATCTTTGTTAATTAAGTAAAGAATAATTCTATATTTATCTATGTCATGGAATGTTTCATATGAAGAATTCATCCACTCCGACAAGAGTTTGATGTAACTTGGAGCTATTATTCTAAAATTTTCTCTAAATAATTTATTTAACTTATTTTCGTTAAACTCTTTTAAATTTATCATTAAATTTCCCGCAATTCATTTTAGACACACAATCCCAAAATGGACACAAAATAATTATTTGCAACCCATTTTGGACACTGATTAAATTTTATCATGATTTAATTGTGTTTTAATGATCGCTCATGAGTTATAATAAAAACATAAGAGCATCTGATATTGAAATTTCTTCTCAATTAACAGGTGACGTAAATATTGATACCCCTCAAAAAGTAGATATCAGTGCTCTTAAACTCAGATTAGCCAAAAAAGAAAAAAAAGAAAATATAAAGAGTAGAGTAATCATTTTATCAATTTTTTGTTTCTTAGGATCAATTGGATATTTTATATCCAATTAATTTTAATCAAACTCTCATCTAATCAAAAACTAAGCTTTATATGTGCATATCAGTTATTGTAAAAATTAATAATTAGTTAATAATATTATTATGAAACCATTTGCAGGATATCTAATTTTGGCTTTAGGAATCATGACCGGAATAGCTGCAAACAGTTTTGCAAAGATTTCAGATGGTTTTACAAAGCTGACACCAACTATTGCTTGTTTACTTTTAATGAGCGTTACAATGTTTTCTCTGGCTAAAGCAATGTCAGTGATACCTGTAGCATTTAGTTATTCAACTTACAGCGGGCTAACAGTTGCGGGTGTAGTTTTGTTTGGGATATTAAAATATAATCAAGTTCCTAATATTTATGGATTAATTGGTATTTGCTTAATTGTAACTGGGGTTATAATGGTGAATTATCTAGGACGAGCAGGTTAACAATTTAATCTATTTCAATAGAATTCGAATATCCTCCATTATATTATCTGGAATTTTAATTTCAGATTTATAATTCTTTTTATATCTTCTTAATTTGTTTTCTCCTGGATATAATATTTCTTTAAGTCCTTTTAATTTAGGAAGTTTTTTAATTCTTTTTATATTTTCTTTAATTCTTTTTTTATAATTTTGTTGAAATAAGTTCGCTTTCATTACAATAAATAAATGACCAATATTTTGTGGGCCAGAAAAATCATCAAAAGGATCTTTTACTTTCCCACCATGGTTACCTCCTGTATAAACACCGCTTAATATATCTACCATCCATGCAAGTCCTGATCCTCTAAACCCTGCTATAGGAAGTTGAACACCTTCAAGTGCTTTTTTAGCATCTGTTGTCGGATTACCAAATTTATCCAAAGCAACACCTTCAGGTATTTTTGAATTAGATCTTGATGCAACTCTTATTTTTCCTCTATTAATCATTGAGACAGATGTATCTAATATAAATGGAACTTTAGAACCAGTTGGTGATCCAAAACAAATAGGATTTGTGCCAAATAAAGATTTTATAGCACCATGTGGAGCAATAGCCGGCGGTGCATTAGTGAATACTAAAGCTATCATGTTTTTTTTTACAGCTTGTTCAGCGTAATATCCAGACATTCCGTAATGGCCACTGTTTTTGACTGCAACCAATCCTATTCCTGTTTTCTTAGCATTTTTTATGGCTTTTTTTATTGCTGTATCCGCAGCAACAAATCCAATGCTGTCATCTGCATTTATATGAGTAACAGATTGGGAAATATTTTTTAGTTTGATTTTAGGTCTTGGATTAATCAGTTTTTTTTGAATACGATCACAGTACATTTTTAATCTAGATAATCCATGAGTTGGAGCACCTACTAATTCAGCATTAATTATTGCATCAGCACAAATATCTGCGTGTTTTTTTGAAAGTTTAAATTTATGAAATATTTTAATAATAGTCTTTTTAAGTTTGTTTTTTTCCATCTTAAATATTTAAATCTTTATTAAAAAATGATCTTATATCATTAACTAATAAATCTGGCTCCTCAAGAGCCGCAAAGTGCCCACCTTTCTTCATTTTTGTCCATCTTTTAACATTAAAAATTCTTTTTACATAAGATTTAGGAGGCCAACTCAACATTTCTTTTGGAAATTCTGCAATTGCAGTAGGTATTCTAATTTTCTTAAAATTTTTTGGGAAAGGTCTCCCACCTTCTTCTCTTCTGCCAAAATAAATCCAAGCTGCAGAATTAAAAGTTTTTGTTAATATATAAATCATAATATTAGTTAGCAACAAATCCCTTGAGTAAACATTTTCAATATTACCTTTTTTTAAGTCTGACCATGCGTAAAACTTTTCTAATATCCATGCAGCAGTACCCACTGGGCTATCTATCATTGCATAACTCAATGACTGAGGTTTGGTTGCCTGTTGTGTCCTATATCCCTCTTGCATAATTTGCTCTTTAGCAAATCTTTTTTCCCATTTTTTTTCTTTTAAAGTTATTGCTCCTTTTGGATGTCTCATATTTAAACAATTTACATGAATAGCTTTACAATTATTATAATGATCATGTCCTAACCAGTTACAAACAGCAGAACCCCAGTCTCCACCCTGAGCAAAATAATTTTTATATCCCAGTTTTTTAGTCATTAATTTATTCATAATTTTTGCAATTTTTTTTGGACCAATTGGTTTTTTAGGTGTTCCAGAAAATCCAAATCCAGGTAGAGAGGGGACTACTACATCAAAACTCTCTTCTTTATTCCCTCCAAATTTTTCAGGATGAGTTAGTTTTTCTAGGATATGTAAAAATTCAACAAAACTTCCAGGCCATCCATGAAGAATAAGCAATGGATTTGGTTTTTTCCCACTACCATTTTGCTTAATAAAATGAATATTAATGCCATCTACATTAGTAGTATAATTGTTAAATTTATTGATTTTTTTTTCTTGTAAATTCCAATTAAATTTAGAGGTCCAGTATTTCGAAATTTTTTTTAAATAAGCATGATTTGTTCCATGTAACCATCCATTCATCTGTTGAATGTCATTAAATGGAAATTCCCTAACTTTTTTATAGATATTATTTAAGGTTTTTTTTGAAACATTTACCTTAAATTTTTTTATCATTAATTATTGTATTAACCCTTTCCTCGCCACGGAATAGTTCTGTCAATTATTTTTCTTAGAGTAATATCGAACAATAACCCCAACATTCCCATAATAAAAATCGTTATCCAAATTACTTCATATTGAAAATATTTTTTTGCAACATTTTCAACAAATCCAATACCCGTTGTTCCAGCTAAAAATTCAGCAGCAACCAAAGTTCCCCAACACATTCCAACAGCGACTCTAATTCCAGTAAGAATTTCAGGTAAAGAATTTGGAAATATAACATGTCTTAGTATTTGTCTTTTAGAAGCACCTAAAGAATGGGCAGCGTGAATTTTAGATAATTGTGTTCCTGATGCCCCAGCTCTTGCTGAAATAATCATAATTGATAGTGAAACCATGAATAACAAAAAAACTTTTCCAGTATTATCAATTCCAAGTACTGAAATTATAAGTGGAGCCCAAGCTAACGGAGGTACTGGTCTATATAACTCAATCAAGGGATCAAAGAAACCTTTAGCAAATCGGTTTAGACCCATAAACAAACCTAATGGAACCCCTATAATTATTCCAAAAACCAATCCTAAAAATACTCTTAAGAACGAGTCCCATATATGACCATAAGGAACAGGTATCTTGAATAGTTTAAAATCACCAGTAACAACTTTTAAAACTTTACCTTTAAAGTTTTCTTTGACTATCCCTTCGCTTGTATGAACAGGGTATTCGCCTGGCAAAATATCAGCAATCCAATCTGGTAAAATAAATCCAACTATTGAACTAACATCAATCATTTCTATCCAGAGAAGAGGTATATTTTTATAACCAACACTTGGATTAGACATTAGGATAAATTTATTTAATGTGTCTGACGGTTTGGGTAACCATCTCCCAGAACCTTGTTCCGAGCAACTCGGACCACTCGCAACAATTGTTCCAGCTGGAAATAAAACAATATCAATTAATCTAAGACCAGCTTGTTCTTTCTCCTGAAGATCATCAAATTCAATAATCGCATTTTGCATTTCATTTAGTGCATTTGGCGGATAAATGCTTGCAAATTCAATTCTTCTTGCAATTTTGACTATATTTTTAGCATAATCTGAAGCAATTTCCTCATTATCATCTAAACTTTTTCTATAAGCTTTAACTTCATCTTTCAGATCTTTTATTGAACTTTTGAACTGTGGATTATGATTTCTTAATTTAAAAAATTTATCATTAATTTTTTTTAGTTCCTCTGCAGCAGCTTGAAATTTTAAACCTTTTAAGGTTTCTGCAACAAATGGAACTTCAATAGTGTTTTCTATAGTACCAGTTCCTGATCTAACTGTTGTTATACCCCAGTTACCTTGTTCAGATATTGCTTTTAACCGTTCACTTTTTTTAACTTCTGTTTCAAATGGATAATCTTCTTTTTTAAAATCTGAACTTAATTGTTTAATCTCATTTGTCATTTCACTTATTTTAATTTTAGTATCCATTTCAATTAAATCCTCATTAGTTAATAAGGGAATTAATTTTTTTGTTTTATTTATATATCCAACCAAAATTGTTTTTTGTTGATTACTAAGATCTTTAGAATTTTGTATTTCAGTTGTTATTTTTTGAAGATTTTTATTTTCAATCTTTATGATCGATGTACTTTTAAACTCTCTTTCCTCTATCGGAAATTGATATTTTAATCCTAACAGTGATTCATTTATTTTAGCAACTTGACATAATTCATTTGCTGATTTTGGATAAAAACCTTTTGCTATATCCCAAGAGTAATAAAGCCATACTAGTAGTATTGCAGCGCTTCCAACAATAACCCAATGGGTTCCACCTTTGGCTCTTTCAGGATTACCAAATACTGCATCAACTTTCTCAGTTTGTATTAATCTTCTGCCGTACATAATGCATCCAATTATGGATACAAATATAAGTATGGTTATTATTTGGGTTAACATTTAGTTTTCTTTTCCCATAATTTCTTCTTCCATATTCCAAATCATGGATAAAATTTCTTCACGCTTAGATGAAAATTCTTTATTTTTTTTTATTTCTCTTAAATCTTCCTTTAAACCCATTTCTGCAAAAGGTAGATTGTATTCTTTATGTATCCTTCCTGGTCTTGGCGCCATTACATATAGTCTTTCACCAAGTAATAACGCTTCTTCAACAGAGTGAGTAATTAAGATGATAGTTTTTCCTGTCTCTTTCCAAATTTTAAGAACTAAAGATTGCATCTTTTCTCTAGTTAATGCATCTAACGCACCTAATGGCTCATCCATCAATATTAAATCAGGATCATTTATTAAACATCTGGCAAGAGCTACTCTTTGCTGCATTCCACCTGATAATTGGTAAGTAGGAGTGTTACCAAACCCTTTTAGGCCAACAATTTCTAACCATTCTTCAACTCTTTTTGCAGTTTTTATTGGATCTTCTTTTTTCATCCTAAGTCCAAAATCAACATTTTCTGCAACTGTTAACCACTCAAATAAAGCTCCTTGCTGGAAAACCATTCCTCTTTCAACTCCTGGACCATTAATTTCATTGCCAGCTAAAACAATAGAGCCTGAGGTAGGTCTCAAAAATCCTGCAGCAATATTTAAAAGAGTGGTTTTTCCACATCCTGAAGGTCCAAGAACTGTTAGAAGTTCTCCCTTTTTTAGAGTAAAATTTACATCTTTTAAAGCGTGAACAGTTTCTCCTTTGGGAGTTTTAAAAATCATATTTAGATCTTTGGAAACTAAGTCACTCATAGAAACTTTATATAAAACTTATGTTAAAAAAAATAGGCGCTAAATAATTAGCGCCTATTAAATTTGTTTTACTCTTTAATATTATAAAGGTAAAAAACTAGTATCAACGGCACCACCCGGAGTTCCCATACCTTTTAGGAATCCATCAAGATTACCGCTCTCCATTGACTGTTTAGTCTCTTCTGGAGTAAGAAATTTAAATCCATCTAATGTTTCTTTCATGTCAGCAACTTTCATTTCTGAAGCTTTAGACATTGAATTCATATCGCTTTTACCAGCTCTATATCTGTCATTTGCTTCATGAGTTACTTCTATAAAAGTTCTAAGCATGCCTGGATTTTCTTTCATGAATTTGTCAGTTACAGATGTAATATCTATACCTAAGATACCAGCATCTCTTGCTTCTTGAACTGTTAAAAGTCTTGAACCAACTGCAACTGCAGCTTTGATAGAATTTCCACCAAATAAACATGCCATCACAACATCACCACTTACTAATGCAGCAGCACCTTCTTCAGGATCCATTTGAATTATATCCATTTTACTTCTGTCAGCTCCAACAACTTTCATACTTTCATCAAAGACGTACTCAGCCATAGTTCCAAGTGGAACAGCAACTTTTTTGCCTTCTAATTCAGAACCGTTTGCTTTCGTAATTCCAGAAGCGTTAGATGTAACACAAGTTGTTCCACCCATTCCGTATTCCATTGCAATATCAACTAATTTGATAGGTGCATTAGATTTTACAGCATTAATAAAAGGTACTAAACCTTGAGAATAAGAAATATCAATATCCCCAGCTAGCATTGCATCAGTCATAGCTCCACCGTTAGTGAAGTTAGTCCATTTTACTGGAACTCCTAGTGCTTTAGCAAAATTCTTTTTTTGCATGTCCTCTAAATTTGGACTTGGCCATTCTAGAAAGTAAGCAACTCTTACTTCATTTGCAGCGGCATTTGCAGCTGAAATTGACAAGTTAAGAGCGAATAAACTTCCTAAAATAAAGCTAATTAGTTTCTTCATTTTATCTCCTTAATTAAATTTAATTACCCTTATTTAAGTTCAATTTTGATTATAAGTAAATGTATTTTGTAAGCATATTAATCATAGGTGATTTGAAGATGTCTAAAATGGGTTCAACTTTTAGTTGTATTTAATATTACGTAATGACATACTAATAATGCACAGAAATTATTTTCTATTTTTTTATTTTAGTCTATGAGAGAGTGATAATAACAATTTAAAAATTTTTTATGAGTTCAGAAAAGCCACAAATACCTAATTCTTTAAATGAGCATTGGATGCCATTCTCTTCAAATAGAGACTTTAAAGCAAACCCAAGATTAATAGTTGAAGCAAAAGGTGTTTATTTAAAAAACCACCACGGTAAAACACAAATCGATGCAAGTTCAGGATTATTTTGTAATCCATTAGGACATGGTAGAGAAGAAATTATTGAGGCAATAACTAAACAACTAAGAACAGTTGATTATGCACAACCATTCCAACAAGGTTTTGGTGGGTCATTTGAATTAGCAACAAGAATTTCAAAACACACACCAGGAAACTTAAATAGAATTTTTTATACTATTTGTGGATCAACTGCTGTTGAGACAGCAATAAAAATTTCAGTTGCATATCACAAAGCTAGAGGAGAAGGACAGAGATTTAGATTTGTAGGAAGAGAAAGGGCTTACCATGGCATGAATATTGGAGCAACATCAGTTGGTGGTATGATCAACAATGTTAAAACATTTGCGAGTGTTTTAATGCCAGGGGTTGTTCATATGAGACATACTCATTTACCAGAACATAAATTTGTATCAGGTCAACCAGAAACAGGTGCAGAAATTGCAGATGATCTAGAGAGAATTTGTACAAACTTTGGATCAGAAAATATTGCTGCTTGCATCGTTGAACCGATTGCAGGATCAACAGGAACGCTTGTTCCACCAAAAGGATATTTACAAAGATTAAGAGAAATTTGTGATAAACATGGAATTCTTTTGATTTTTGACGAAGTTATCACTGGATGGGGAAGAACAGGTTCTCCGTTTGCATCACAAGAATATGGCGTTACTCCAGATATTATTACAATGGCAAAAGCAACAACAAACGGAATAAGCCCTTTAGGCGCTGTTGCTTGTAAAGAAGAAATCTATGATGCAGTAATGGATGCATCACCTCATGGGTCAGTTGAATTATTTCATGGCTATACATATTCTGGAATTCCTGTCTCTGTAGCAGCTGGATTAGCAGTTCAAGATATTTTTGAAAAAGAAGATATATTTAATAGAGCTAAAAATTTAGCTCCATATTTCCAAGAAGGATTGATGTCATTAAAGGATATTGATGTTGTAGACAACATCAGAGGATATGGAATGATGGGTGGAATAGATATTAAAATGGATAAAAAACCTGGAGCAGCTGGATTTACATGTTTTAAACATTGTTATGATGCAGGCGTTAACTTCAAAGCAACAGGTGATTGTTTAATTATTGCGCCAATGTTTATTTGCGAGAAAAAACATATAGATGAAATAATTGATAAATTAAGAACTGGAATTACGAATTATTCTAAAAGTAAAAAAAATTAATTCACTTATATGAAAATAGGTGTTCCTAAAGAGATAAAACCTCAAGAAAATAGAATTGGATTAACACCTGATAGTGTAAAGACACTTACTTCAAATGGTCATGAAGTTTTAGTTGAAAATGATGGTGGTTTTGAAGCAGGCTTTGATAACAATCAATATAAATCTGCAGGAGCTAAAATAATTGATAAGGCAGAAGATATTTTTAATGATGCAGAGATAATTGTAAAAGTTAAAGAACCTCTTTCAAATGAAGTGAAAATGTTAAGAGAAAATCAAATTGTTTTTACCTATTTGCATTTAGCAGCTGCCAAAGAATTAACAAAAGGTTTAGTAGACTCTAAAGCTGTTTGTATAGCTTATGAGACAGTAACTGATAATAATGGCAGGTTACCTTTATTAGCACCTATGAGTGCCGTTGCTGGAAGAATGTCGGTTCAAGCAGGCGCACATTGTTTAGAAAAAAATCAAAAAGGCAGAGGTATTTTATTAGGAGGTGCTCCAGGTGGAGAACCTGCAGAAGTGGTAATTCTTGGTGGAGGAGTTGTTGGAGAAAATGCTGCAATTATTGCAACTGGAATGAGAGCAAAAGTTCACGTTGTAGATAAGTCAGAAGCAAGACTAAAACAATTATCAGAAATATTTGGTGATAAAATCATTCCCCAGCTAAGTGATAAAACTGATTTAGAAAAATTAATTTCAGAATGTGATTTATTAGTTGGAGGAGTTTTAATTCCAGGAGCAGAAGCACCAAAATTAGTTACTAAAAATATGATTAAGAATATGAAACGAGGATCAGTAATAGTTGATGTTGCAATTGATCAAGGTGGATGTGTAGAGACCAGTAAACCCACAACTCATGCTGAACCAACTTATATAGTAGATGATATTGTTCATTATTGTGTAGCAAATATGCCAGGTGGTGTCCCTAGAACATCAACCATCGCATTAAATAATGCTACGCTTCCTTTTTTAAACAAATTAGCTAGTGATGGTTATTACAAAGCTTTAAAAGATGATCCAAATTTCTTAGCTGGTTTAAATGTTCATAAGGGTGAAGTAACATACAAAGCAGTTGCAGATGTTTTTGGATATAATTATTTAAGCGCTGGTGAGGCTTTAAATTAATTAATCAAACTAGTTATCTTTTTTTCAATATTTTTACTTATAATTTGAACACCTTTAGGATTTGGATGCATTCCATCCTCTAGATTTAGCTCTTGCTTCAAGGCAACACCTTCCAGAAGAAAAGGTAAAAAAGTTAAGCTATATTTATCAGAAAGGTTAGAATAAATTATATTAAATTTATCCCTGTATTCTTTACCATGACTTTCGGGGGCAATCATACCTGCTAATATAATTTTAATATTTTTATCAATTATAATTTTAATTATTTTCTCTAAATTTTCTTTTGTCTCGTTTGGTTTTATACCTCTTAACATATCATTTGCACCTAAACCCAAAACTAAAATATCAATATTCTTTTCAGATAGAGTCCAATTTATTCTATTTAAACCTCCTGCAGTTGTATCACCTGAGACACTTGCATTTATAATTCTGACATCTAGTCCATTATTATTTAAATTTTTTTCAAGCACTGTAGACAAATGATCTTCTTTATTAAGTCCATAACCAGCCATCAAACTATCTCCAAATAAAACAACTTTATTCTCAGCATTTACTCCAAATGCTACTAGACATAATATAATTATTTTAATAATACATTTTTTAAACATGACTAAACTTCTTAAACTATCAGATGTGAACTTAAACTATAATACTGATAACAATCTTATAAATGTTTTACAAGATGTAAGCTTTGAAGTTGATTATAAGGAAACAATTTCTGTAGTAGGAGAAAGTGGGTCAGGAAAGACAAGCTTAATAATGTTGATAGGTGGTTTGGAAAAAGCATCTTCAGGAAAAATTGAATTTAAAAACTTTGAGATTTCGAGTTTAAAAGAAGATAAGATTTCAGAGATAAGACGAAAGGATATTGGCATTGTTTTTCAATCATTTTATTTAATTCCCAATTATACAGCTATAGAAAATGTGAGTTTAGCATTAGAAATTAATAAAATTACAGATCCAACTAATAAAGCAAAAGAAATTCTAGATAAATTTGGCCTTGGAAAGAGGTTAAATAATTTACCCAGTCAATTATCTGGAGGAGAACAGCAGAGAGTAGCAATTGCACGTTCAATTGTTATGAAGCCTGAATTAATTTTAGCAGATGAGCCTACTGGAAATTTAGATAGTGAAAATTCTGAGCTAATATCAAATATTCTTTTTGATTATGTTAAAGAAGAAAATGCAAGTTTAATTATGGTGACGCACGATAATAAATTGGCAAATCTTTCTAAGAGAATTATTAAAATAAAGGATGGTAAAATTGAATAAAAATCAAAATTTTGGTCTTTATTTTAAATATGCTCTTAGAGATTTAACCAGAAGTTACAATAAGATCTCAAGTATAATTATTACTCTTTTTATAAGTCTCTTTATTTTAAGTTCTATAATGACAATTGAAGATAGTCTAGAAAATGAACTTAATGAAAATGCAAAATTATTATTAGGGGGTGATATAGAAATTGACTACAACAACAGAGAAGGTGATCAAACTAAAATAGATAAAATTACTAAATTTGCTACAGTCTCTCAAATGGTTGAATTTAGCACAATGATTTCAACTGTTAATAAAAAAATCAATAAAACTTCATTTACTAGAGTAAAATCAGTTGATCAATTTTATCCATTGTATGGAAAAGCACTTTATGAACCCAATGACGCTTTAGAAAAATTAAATCAGATAGAAAGTTCAATATTAGTAAATGAAAACATTTTTAAAAATTTAAACTTAAAAATAAATGATATTGTAAAAGTTCAAGACAAAGAGTTTAAAGTTATTGGTATAGTTAAAGTTTTACCAGATATAGGCGGCGCATTTGTATTTGGAGATTTTGCTTTAACAGGAAAAAAAACCTTAGATAAGCTAGATTTAAATACCCTCGGTAGTTTTTTAAATTATGAATATAAAGTTAAATTTAATAAATCTGTTAACAGTAAAGAGGGTATTAAAACAGTAGAGAGCTTATTTAAAGATCAAAATAAAGTTAGATTAAGATACCCCGAAAACTCAGCAGGAGGCATTAGACGGATTGTTGATAATTTTTCACAATTTTTATCACTTGTATCAATAAGTGCTATGTTAATTGCTGGTATTGGTATAGCGAATACTCTTTTATCGTTTATAAATCAAAAAAATTCATCAATTGCAGTTCAAAAAGCAATAGGTGTATTTTCTGGAAATATAAAAACAATATATTATTTACAATTAGCTATCCTACTAGTCTTAATCACCGTATTTTCATATGGGTTAAGTTTTATTTTAATCCCAATAGTCGATAAATATATTTCAGATGGTTTGGGTTTAAATATAGAAGCAAGTTTTTCTATTCTAAATTTAATTACAGTTTTTTTGGTTGGAATGTTGGTAATGATAATTTTTTCTATACCAACTGTTAATTCCATAGATCAAGTTAAAGCATCAAATTTATTTAGAAATGTATTTCAAAGTCTGCAATTTAATTACTCAGTGAAATCAGTAATAATTAGTATAATATTATTGCTAATATTAATTAGTCTTTTTGCAATTAGGTCTTCAATACCATTTTATAGTGTTGCGTATTTTGTATCATTTTTTATCTGTTTATTAATTTTTTATTATCTTTCTGTCACAATTATTCATTTATTAAAAAAATATAAAAATTCAAAGATTTCAGTAAAAATAGCTGTTAAAAATATAACTCAATCAAAAAGTATCACACCTATTACAATAATGTCTTTAGGTCTTGGAATGACACTTTTGTTAACACTGGCATTTGTTGGTTCAAACTTTAAAAGAGAAATTTCCAAATCTATTCCAGAAATTGCGCCAGATTATTTTTTCTTAGGAATTCAAAATGGTCAACGAGAAAAATTCGAAAAAATGATATTCAATTCTGATAATAAGTCAAAAATAGAGGTAGTTCCTATGGTTTCAGCAGGACTTGTAAAAATTAATGGGATAGATCCTAATTCTTATATCAAAAATACTAATGATAGTTATTGGGTTATAATGAATGATAGAAGAATATCTTGGTCAGATGAGATACCAAAAGATAATCCTTTAACACAAGGTAGCTGGTGGGATTTATCAAGCCCAGACAAACTACAAATTTCTTTGGACAGCAAAGTGGCACAAGATTTTGGAGTAAAAATTGGAGATATATTCACTCTAAACATTTATGGAAGAGAAATAGATGGTGAGGTAGTTAATTTTAGATTAGTTGATTATAGAGATCTTAGCATTAATTTTGCAATGTTACTAAACCCTCAATTTGCAAATAAAATTCCTCATGAGTACCTTTCGACAGTGAAGTTTAATAATATTGATAAATTTGATGATATTAATTTTCTAGATGAATTTCCTAGCGTTTCTATTGTAAAAATCTCTGATTACTTAAAAAAAGTTACCGATGTTCTTAACAAAGTATTTATAGCGGTCATTATAATTTCAACTGTTACAGTGATAATAGGATTGGTTGTAATATCGAGTGCAATTATAGTGCAAGGAAAAATAAAAACTTTCCAAAATTTAATTTTTAAGATTCTGGGATTTTCAAAAAAAGAAATAATTTATTCATCTTTAATTGAATTTGTAATTACATTTTTTTCTATAATTCTTTTTTCTACAATTTTTTCTATAATTTCATCAAAATTTATTATTGAAAATATTTTTCAACTTAAATGGTTATTTGAATTTGATATATTCTTAAATGTAACAATTACAGTTGGATTAGTAACAATGATATTGATAGTTTTTACAAACCTTAAGTATTTAAGTCCAAAAGTTTATCCACTTGTCAGAAATGAATAAGATTTAATATTTTAAGATTTTGGTTTTAAATAGAAGCTTTTAAAGCTTCGTAAATTAAATCCTCTGTAGTTTCACCAATACTTCTATAAACTTCTGTATCACCTTTGAAAATTAATAGAGTAGTTTGATAAAGAACATCAAACGAATCTGCTATATCTCTGTTTGTTACATCAAATGCAAAATATTCGATGTTATCGAATTTAATATCTAATAATTCACCATTTTTTTTTGCTTTTTGCAAAACTTTCATTTGATTTGCACAAGATCCACAATATTCGATCCAAGAACTGATAACTATAATTTTACCCTCAGACTGGGCTTTACTGAACAAATCTTTATCAAATGTAGTTTTCTTTTCCATTGAATTTGCAGCAAATGCAAAAAAACAGAAAATAAAAATAAAAAACTTTTTCATAGACATTGTAAATTTACACCTTTAGGCAACTAAAGAAAATAATTTATAGTGACACATCTGTTTCCAATTTAGGCTGAAAATTCAATAAAATTTCTTCTCTAGGCTTCAATCTACGAAGCCTAGTATTATAATTAACTTATAATAAGAGAGAGAAATTACTAATTACAACATTATTTATATTTTAGGAGCGCTAATAGTGAATAATAGCTATGTATAATTCATATAGTTGCTTAACATCTCTCTTTACTTATATACCATTTAATATAAAAATTATTTTGGGGTGCCATATGGCTGAGAAATACCCAAAGAACCTGTCCGGTAATTCAGAAAGGGAAAAATGGATCAAATAAACATATTAAATCAATCATCTGCAATTTTATTAACCTTAATTATTAGTATCACTTTTGTAATAGTTGGCCTTGTATATTCAAAAAAATATCAAGGGTTAAACAATTATTTAGTTGCAAGTAGATCTGTAGGGACTTTTTCACTAACAACTAGTTTAGTTGCATCTGCTCTAGGTGCGTGGATTTTATTCGGTCCGGCATCAGCAGCAACCTGGGGAGGAGTAGGGGCTGTTATTGGATATTCTTTAGGGACAGCGTTTCCTCTTTTTGCATTAATTTATTTAGGAAAAAAATTTAGAGATAAATATTCAACAGGAAAATCATTAATTGAGGTGATTAGATCTAGATTTGGCTCACAATTATTTAAGTTAATTTTGTTTTTATCTATTTTCTATATGACTATTTTTTTAATAGCAGAAGTTACCGCCGTTTCAATTTTAATTAATTACATTTCAGGAACTGATCTATGGATCACGGCATTTATTGTAATTGTCAGCTCACTTGTCTACACTTTGTATGGTGGTCTTAGAGCTTCAATATTTACAGATAATATTCAATTTATAGTTTTTGGTTTGCTCTTAATAATTGCATTTTCTTATTTAATTTCTTTTAATTCTAATGATTTTAGTTTTGAGTTTGTAAAACAGAACAAACCCTATTTGTTAAGCTCAGGTTATTTGCCTAACTTTACTGCAGGCCTAACTTTTTTTATAGCTGTTGCAGCAACTAATCTTTTTCATCAAGGTAACTGGCAAAGAGTTTATGCTGCTAAAAATAATAAAGTTTTAAAAAATAGCTTAATAGTTTCTTTTATAATTATTATACCAATAGTATTCATGATGGGCTTTTCAGGTTTAGTTGCAACCTCCCAAAATCCAAGCGTAGTTCCTGACCTTGCATTCTTTTCTTTATTGTTAAAAGACCAAGCCATCTTTTTATCAATAATAATAACTATTTTAGCAATTTCACTGACAGTGAGCAGTATAGATACACTGGTAAATGCTATCTCTAGTTTGATTATTGTTGATGGAAATAAAGTTATAAAATTTAAAGGTAATTATTTAAAATTATCTAAAAAAATTATAATAATTTTATCCTTGATTTCATTTTTTGTTGCATCAAAAGGATTAAGTATTTTATATCTATTTTTATTAGCTGATTTATTTTGTTGTGCAGCAGTATTAAGTGTATTTTATGGTTTTTATTCAAAATCATTTAATGAAAAAAATGCATATGTTTCAATTATAGTTGGTTTAATTGGTGGAATTCTATTATTTCCTAGTCCCGATTTCTCAAAATCAATACTAGTAGGAATAATATTACCTGCTGATTTTTTTCCAATATTTATCTCACAATCTTTGTTGTTTTGCTCATTTATTGTTGCAACACTCTTACCCATGGTTACGTGGAAATTGAGGTAATTTAATTTTTTTTAAATTTTTTAAAGGAGAAGTTTCTTGGTCTTTTTCTATTCTTAAATTTTTTCTTAAATTTAAATTTTTTTCTACTATCAGGATTATCACTTTGCTCTTTTAAGTTATCAGTATGAAATTTTTTAAATTTTTTATTTTTAAACTTAAAATTCTTTTTTTTATCAAATTCACTACCACTGTTGTTTGGCTTATCTGAATTAGACTTTTTAAATTTATTACTTTTAAACTTAAATTTTCTTTTGTTATCCCGCCTATCGTTTCTATTTCCGCTATCTTTGAATGATTTACCTCTTTTTTTAAATTTTTTATTTTTTTTGTTAGATTTTCTATTAAAACTTTCTTCTAATTTAAAATTTGGATTTATTAATTTCTGAATTTCTCTCCACATACTACGATCATTATTTGTTAAGAAGGTAAGTGCCGATCCTTCTTTACCTGCTCTACCTGTTCTACCAACTCTATGAATATAATCCTCAGGTACTTGTGGCAGATCATAATTTATTACATGTTGAATTAATGGAATATCCAATCCTCTAGCAGCAACATCAGTTGCAACTAAAATTCTATTTTTACCAGATCTGAATCCTCTAATAACTCTGTCTCTTTTACTTTGTCTTAGATTTCCATGAATTGCCTCTGCTGAATGAGCATCATATTTTAATCTTTTTACAATTTTATCTGCACCATGTTTTGTTTTAACAAAAACTAATATTGAACCTTGTCTCTCAACTAATTGATTGATTAATTCATGATATTTTTTATCTGGAGTTATCTGAAAGGTTTCTTGTTTAATTTTTTCTATTGGAGTTGAAACTGATCCAACTGAAATTCTTTCTGGTTTTCTCAAATATTTTTCAGAAATTTTTAATATATTATTCGGCAAAGTGGCTGAAAATAATAATGTTTGATGTTCCTTTGGGATAAATTTTAAAATTATTTCAATTTGAGGCGTAAACCCCATATCAAGCATTCTATCAGTTTCATCTAAAACTAAGTAATTAACTCTTGATAAATTTAAGCTTTTTCTTTTTAAATGATCGTTAATTCTGCCTGGTGTTCCAACAATTATTCGAGCTCTTTTATTTAACTGTCTTAGTTGTTTTTGCATACTTTCTCCACCAATCAAAAGAGCATTGCCAATTCTTATATCTCCTAAAGTAAGTTTAGATATCGTACCCATTACCTGACTAGCTAATTCTCTCGTTGGGCATATGATTAAAGCCATTGCATTTTTATTGATGATCAATTTATTTATCAGTGGAATTGTAAAAGCTAAGGTTTTGCCAGTACCAGTTTGTGCAGTTCCAAGAACATCTTTTCCCTCAAGTGCAATCGGTATTGCTTGAGATTGAATTGGTGTGGGTGTGATAAAATTTGAATACTTAATTGAACTCTTTAGTTTGTTTTCTATGTCTAATTCATTAAAGTTTTTCATGCTTGATTCTTTTAAAGATATATAGAAAATGCTTATATGTTCTAATGCCAATTACAATAAATCATTTATTTAGAACTTTAGAATGCTTATAATTGACATAAACTGGACACTTTGAAACTTGTAGGAAACCAATATAATTTATATAAATAACTATAATGCTCTCTTTTATATTGCCATTTATTGTACTGATTTTGGTAGTTGTTTTCATACATGAATATGGTCATTATTATTTTGCAAAAAGATATGGAGTTGGTGTAACTGACTTTTCAATAGGTTTTGGCAGAGAATTGATTGGTTGGAATGATAAATCGGGAACTAGATGGAAAATTTGCTGGATACCTCTTGGAGGCTATGTCAAATTTTTTGGTGACAGAAATGTATTTTCTCAAGCTGATCAAGGAGAATTGTTAAAAAAATATAACAAAGAGGACCAAGAAAAACTCTTTGTAACAAAACCTTTATATCAAAGGTCTTTAATTGTAGCAGGTGGGCCAATAGCAAATTTCGTTTTAGCAATATTTATTTTTTTATTCATATATATGTTTGCCGGAAAAGACTTTACGCCAGCAGTTATTGATGAAGTTCAAAAAGATAGTCCAGCAGAAGTAGCGGGGATGCAAAAAAATGATGTGATACTTGAAATAGACAACAATAAAGTTGAGAGTATTCTTGATGTTTCTAAACTGATTTTAATGTCAACATCTGAGATAGTTGATTTCAAAATTTCTAGATATGATCAAGAGGTATTATTAAAGGTTAAACCAAAAATTGTTGCAGGCGTTGATAATTTAGGAAATAAAATTAATAAAAGAATAGTTGGTATTAAACTAAGTCCATATAACAATGAAATAAATCATAAACGATTAGGGCCAGCAAATGCATTAATAGAGTCTGTTAAAGAAGTCTATTTTGTAACTACTTCATCTCTTAAATATATGGGTTCAATGCTTACTGGATCTGGAGATAGTTCACAGTTAGGTGGGCCAATTAGAATAGCAAAAATTTCAGGACAAGTAGCAGAATTTGGAATATTACCATTTATTAGTATGATGGCCTATATATCGATAAGTTTAGGCTTAATTAACCTATTTCCAATCCCACTTTTAGATGGGGGTCATTTAATGTTTTATGCATTTGAAAAAGTTTTAGGGAAGCCATTAAGTCAAAAAACACAAGAAGGTTTTTTTCGAATCGGAATGTTTTTATTGTTAACTTTAATGTTTTTTGCAACATTCAATGACCTTAAAGATTTAGGCTTATTTTAAAGGGATTTTCGAACGTTAAAAAAGCTATATAAATCAATACTTATTTACAACTATATGTTGTGGTAAATTTAATTAGAGACACAAAAAAAAAGCTTGAATTATCAACGATTTTGTTAAGTATATAAATATAACCTTTAAAACCGGAGCTAAAATGAACAAAAAACAACTTATAGCAAAATTAGCAGGGTCATTAAATCAAAGTAAAGCTGATGCTGAGCGTACGTTTGATACGATTACCAACACTATTTTGGACGCTTTAAAAGGCGACGATAATGTTAAAATTGCTGGTTTTGGAACATATAAAGTGGCTAAACGAAAAGCCCGAATTGGTCGAAATCCAAGAACTGGAGAACAAATCCAAATCGCTGCTTCTCAAAAGGTAAAGTTTTTACCTGCAAAAGCGCTTAAAGAAGTTTTCAATAAATAAACTTTTTAAAACAGCCTTTATTAAAAATTAAAATTTAATAAAGGCTGTTTTTTTATACTAGCATACGGTGTACTACATGCAAATACTGCATATCTCTTTTAAATAACAATCAATAGTTTTTAGTTTTATTAAATCTATAACAACCTCTTTAATTAAATGGAGGTGAAATGGTTAAACTTTTAAAAAAACTGGCTGGTCCATTAGTAAGTTTATTTTTCTTACTAAATATGACTAGTGCAGGTTATGCTGAAACTACAGTTTCAGCAGAAGTTGGTTTCATATTCAATACATTTCTTTTCTTGGTTTGTGGTTTCTTAGTAATGTTTATGGCAGCAGGTTTTGCCATGCTCGAATCAGGGATGGTAACATCAAAAAGTGTATCAGTAATATGTGCCAAAAATATTGGATTATTTTCAATAGCTGGAATTATGTTCTGGATGGTTGGATATAATTTAGCATACGGAATCCCAGAAGGTGGATACATTGGAAGCTTTACTCCATGGTCTGATGCAAGTTCAGTTGATACTGGATATGCAGATGGATCTGATTGGTATTTCCAAATGGTTTTCTGTGCAACGACAGTTTCAATTGTATCTGGAACATTAGCTGAAAGAATTAAATTATGGCCGTTCTTTTTATTTGCGGCTATTCTATCAGGAATTATCTATCCAATCGTTATGGGTTGGCAGTGGGGAGGTGGCTGGTTAGCAGCTGCTGGTTTCTCTGACTTTGCTGGTTCAACACTTGTTCACTCAACTGGAGGTGCAGCAGCATTAGCTGGAGCAATTCTTTTAGGAGCTAGAACTGGTAGATTTGATAAATCTGGAGCAGCTAAACCTATGAAGCCATTTGCAGCATCTTCTGTACCATTGGTAACAGTTGGTGTATTTATTTTGTGGCTAGGTTGGTTCGGATTTAATGGTGGATCACAATTAGCGATGGGAACATTTGATGATGCAGTAGCAGTCTCAAATATTTTCATTAATACAAACTTAGCAGCCTGTGGTGGTGTATTAGCAGCTGGTGCAATAACAAGATTAATGTCGGGTAAAACTGATGTCATTCAAATGCTTAACGGAGCAATTGGTGGTCTTGTTGCAATTACAGCTGAACCATTAATGCCTTCACCGCTAGCAGCAATTCTTATAGGTGCGATCGGTGGAATAATAGTTGTCTTTGGAACTAAATTATTATTCTCACTAAAAATCGATGATGTAGTAGGTGCAGTACCTGCTCACTTGTTTGCTGGAATTTGGGGAACTTTAGCAGTTCCACTAACTAACGGTGATGCATCATTCGGAGCGCAGCTTCTAGGAGTAATCTCAATCAATGCATTTGTATTCGTAGTATCTCTAATAGTATGGGGAATTATGAAGGGAACAATGGGTATAAGATTGAGTAAAGAAGCAGAAAGACTTGGTACAGATGTTACAGAGTCTGGAGTAATCGCATACGCAATAAGAGACTAAAGAATAACTATCTCTCTCTCTATAGTTGATAAAAGGCCCCTTAACTGGGGCCTTTTTTTTAGATATTTTTTATGAAGTCTAAAACCTCTGCAGCATGGCCCGCTGCCTTAACGTTTCTCCATTCCTTAATGATTTTATTTTTCTCAATAATAAAAGTACTTCTTACTGTACCCATAAATTCTCGACCCATAAATTTCTTTTTGGCCCAAGCTTTATAAGCTTTTAAAGAAGTTTTATCTTCGTCTGCTAATAGTTCAAATTTTAAATTAAGTTTTTTACTCCATTTTTCGTGACTTTCTAAACTATCTTTAGATATTCCAAAAATAGTGCATCCAAGTTTCTCAAATTTACTCAATAGTTTATTAAAATCATTTGTTTCAATTGTACATCCACTTGTATTATCTTTCGGATAGAAATAGACGATGATAAATTTTGATTTTACTTTACTTAATTCAACAGTTTTACCTGACGTAGATGATAATTTAAAATTTGGAGCTTTCATTTAATAACCTTTATTTAATTTATATAGTAATATTTTTAATTTTGTGTAATAAACATTTATGACAATAAAATCAGCATCAACTTTAGTCGCAGAAGCTTTAAAAGAAATTAAAACAATATCACCTGAGGAAGCTCTAGAAAAATTAAATAATGATAAATGTAATCTTATCGATATCAGGGATGTAAGAGAGTTAGAAAGATTAGGAAGAATAGAAAAGTCTTCTCACATACCAAGAGGAATGCTGGAATTTTGGATGGATCCAGATAGTCAATATTTTAAAGATGGTAAAATTGATATGAATAAGGAAATGGTTCTTTTTTGTGCTGGCGGTCTAAGATCAGCACTAGCAACAAAAACATTACAAAGTATGGGTTTTAAAAATATTTGCCATGTAGATGGTGGTTTTGGATCAATGCAAAATTCAGGTTTTAAAGTAGTAAAGTAATTTAGCTTTTAATCTAACAAACTTATTCTTTTAGCGTAGAACATTCTTATTATCCAATAAATAACTAAACCTAAAGGACCAATAAAGTAAGTAATTATTATTGGAACAAACACTATATATTTAGACATAAATAATTTTTGACTATCTTTCATCATCCACGCTCCACAAAATAAATTTATTGCTAAAAAATGTGTCCAGAACATAATTAGAAAAGCTTCAGCCTCAAAAAGATTTCTCAAGTCATACAGACCAAGGTACAACGTAAAATTATAATCAAAATCATATCCAGAAATATAGAAATAATAACCTAGATAAATATAGACAGCTGTTAAAACAAAAAATGGAAACACAGAAGTAACCAATAATCCACAAATCTTTGACTGTGGAAAAATAATCAGAATTAACCAGAAGGGTATTACACCTATATTTAACCACAAATAAATCATCTCAATAGTAAAAAAAGCTGCTATTTGTTCAATCATATTATTTTTATATTATATTAAATAAAACAATGATTCCCATAAAAAATAAAAAAAAGACTTTAGAAGTAACCGTTGATGAGATGACGAATTTTGCACTTAATTATGTAGAAAAATTTGCACCATCTAAACAACAATTAAGAACTTATTTATTAAAAAAATATTTAACATCAAGGAGCCCTAATATAAAAAAAAACGATGTTTCTAATCTCATAGATATTGTTCTTGAGGATTTAGAGAAATCAAAGTTTATAAACGATAAGTTTTATTCAGAGTCTAAAGCAAAAAGTTTAATACAAAGAGGATCATCTATAAACAAAATAAGAAATTACTTAATGAATAAAGGTGTAGGTGAAAAATATATTAAAAATACAATTGAACAAATAAAAGACAAGAATGAAGATCAGGATTTTTTTTCAGCCATAAAAATCTGTAAAAAGAAAAGAATTGGACCATCAAGACAAGAGGATAATCGACCTTTGTTTTATAAAAAGGATATAGGAGTATTAGCTCGTTCAGGTTTCGATTTTGAAGTTTCAAGAAGAGTTATGGATCTTGAAAAAGATGAATATTTAAAAATAATTAATCTTCTTTAGTTTTTTTATTTTTTTCTTCTAAATAGTATTGAATTTTATTTCTAATATAATTTTTAACCATCACAAATACAATTAAACCAAATATTGATACAGATACAATTATAATTAAAATTATTCTTAATTGTTCGCTCATTATAAATTTTTACTTCTCTTTAAAATTATACTTGGATTTTTAAAATCTTTTTTACCATACGTAATTTCATTGCCATTAAAATCTGTTACTATCCCACCTGCGTTTTCAAGTATCGCATGCCCTGCAGCTATATCCCATTCGCAAGCTCTTGGCTCAGCAACATACCCATCAAATTCTCCTGTAGCTATTACACAAAATTTAAGAGAACTTTTCATTCGAACGTGTTGCGTAACTCCTAAATCTTTATGTATTTTTTCAATTTCAGGTTTAAGTTTATTTGAATATGAAACTACTTTTATTGAATCTTTAGGAGTAATTTTTTTACAGTCTAACTTTATAGTTTTGTTTGAAGTAAATTCATATGATTGATCTTTTCCAAAACTATAAAACATCCTTTTTTTTGCAGGCACATTAATTAAACCAGCAATAGCTTTTCCATTTAATATTAATCCAGCATTAATAGTGAATTCCTCACCATCATTTATATAGTCGTATGTTCCGTCAATTGGATCAACTAGCCAGAAGTTTTTTAAATTAGTTTTAGATTTATTGTGCGAAGTTTCCTCAGAAACAACAGGGATATCTGGCGTCAACTCTAGTAATTTTTTTGTGATAATTTTATTTACCTCAAGATCACCATTGCTAACAGGAGTATTGTCCGATTTGACTTCCTTATTTAAACCCTCATTTCTTAGTTTTATTGAAACTTCTCCAGCTTCTAAAAAAGTATCGATTAGACTTTCCACAACATTTTTTATTTTATCATCATCAATCATTACTAATTCTTTCAAGTTCAATATTATTTGAGTTTATTACTTTTTTTCCAACATTTTGGAAATTAACAGTTACTTTGTTATTAATTATTGACTGGACTTGACCAATTCCCCAACCTTTATTTGCCGGATTAATAACTTTGTCACCTGGCTCAAAATCTAAAATCATTTAATTTAACTTATAATAGAAATAAGTATAAATACCATCAAATGAATTTACAAACTAACTCATTAGGATTTAATAAAAAAACATCAGAAACAACTGTTGTAGTTGCCATGTCAGGGGGCGTTGACTCGTCTACAGTGGCAGGAATGATGAAAAAAGAAGGGTATAAAGTTATTGGAATTACTTTGAAACTATATAACGATGGCAAAGAAGTTGCCGCTTCAAAACAATGCTGTTCTGGTCAAGATATTATGGATGCAAAAAGAGTTGCACATAAATTAGATATTGAACATAAGATTTTATATTACCAAGATAAGTTTAAACAAGGTGTTATAGATAACTTTGTTGAAAGTTATTTAAAGGGCGAAACACCAATACCATGCGTACAATGTAACCAGACAGTTAAATTCAAAGATTTGTTTGAATTTTCAAAAGATTTAAATGCTGATGCGCTAATCACAGGTCACTATGTAAAAAGTTATACAGAAAATAATTTAACTAATATGTATAGAGCTATTGATGAAAATCGAGATCAAAGCTATTTTTTATTTAATACAACAAGAGAGCAATTAAATTATATTAGATTTCCACTAGGTGGACTTCTTAAAGACAAAACGAGAGAAATTGCAAAAAATCTGAATTTGAATGTTGCTGATAAACCAGATAGTCAAGATATATGCTTTGTACCCAATGGAGATTATGCATCAGTAATTAAAAAGTTCAAGCCAGAGTCATACAAAAAAGGAAATATAAAAAATTTGGATGGTAAAGTGGTCGGAGTACACGATGGAATAGTTAATTTTACTATTGGACAAAGAAAAGGTATTAAGGTTTCAAACGAAGAACCATTTTATGTAATAAAAATTGATGCTAATAAAAATGAAATATTTATTGGCCCGAAAGAAGAATTATCAAAAACAAGTATTAATTTAAGAGATTTAAATTTACTAGTTGAAAGAGAAGAGTTTAGTGAGAATATTTTAGTAAAAGTTAGATCGACTGGAAAACTTTTAGATGCAAAAATACATATTCAAAATGAAAATTCTGCAAATGTTGATTTATTAAATCCAGAATATGGTATTTCACCTGGTCAAGCTTGTGTATTTTACAAGAAAGACCAATTTGGTCATAAAGTTTTAGGTGGTGGTTGGATTAAAGATTAAAAATTTCTATTTCTTTTTATTTTTTTTTCTAGCTCTTCTCTTTTTCGAGCCCATTTTTCTTCGGCCTCTGTGCTTTTTTGGGTATCCCATAATCTCCTTAGTTTTACTATTTTATTGACTTATTTGGTGGATATAGCATTGTCCTAACTACATATCAAATTTTTTATGGACTATTCCTTTAAAACTTTTTTAAAGCATACTGCTAAAGATTTTCATAACCAATCAGTAAATCCACCAGTTGTTAGGGCATCTACTATAATTTTTAAATCTATGCAAGATTTAAGAAGAACTCAAAGAATGGCTTTAAAGAAACCATTAGGAGGACACCATGACTATGGCAGAAAAGGTACATCAACAACTTTCATATTGCAAAAAATACTCACAAAACTAGAAGAGTCTTATAATGTATTCTTAACACCAACTGGATTTGGTTCTGTTTTTCTTTCTATCTTCAGCGTGACTAGACCAGGAGATGAGATATTAATTTCAGATCCATTATACAATCCAACCAGAAATTTAAGCGAAAACTATCTTAAAGAGTTTGGTATCAAAACAAAATTTTATAACCCACATGACTTAAAGTCACTAGAAAAAAGTGTAACAAATAAAACAAAATTAATTTATGTTGAGTGCCCAGGCAGTAACACCTTTGAGTTTCAAGATCTTTCCAAGATTATTTCTATTGCAAAAAAAAATAATATATTTACAGCAATTGATAACACATGGGCCACACCTTACTTTTTAAAACCTATCAAATTAGGGTTTGACATGTCCATTGTATCTGCAACAAAATATTATTCAGGTCATTCTGATGTAATGGGTGGTAGCTTAGCAGTTAATAAAAAAGTTTATAAACATGTAAAAAAAGCAGATGATATTTTAGGATTGAGACTTGGACCAGATGATGCTTACTTAATTACCAGAGGCTTGAGAACCTTGGATATAAGATTAGATAAACATGAATCCAATGCTAAAAAAGTTTGCGAGTTCCTTTCAAAAAGTAAAAAAGTAAAACTTTTATACCCTTATAAAAAGAGTTCATTTAATTTTAAAATGTGGAAAAAATATTATTCAGGGTCTTCAGGTCTTATGGGTTTAATCATAAAATCAAAAAGTAGAAAATCAGTTTTAAAATTTGTAAATTCGTTAAAATTGTTTGGTCATGGATATAGTTGGGGAGGCTTTGAAAGTTTAGCATTGCTGCAAAGTGATATTGAGATGGGAGATAGAAAATTCCTTAATTTAAACAAAAATGAACACTTAGTAAGATTACATATAGGACTAGAAGACCCAAAAGATTTAATTGCAGATATCAGAAAAAGCCTTATGCTCGTTAAATGAGCGTAGAAAAATTTTTCACTAGTAAAAAGGCCCTAATCACACTTGCAGCAGCTTCATTAACAGTTATTTTTGCAATGGGTATTAGGCAAACATTTGGTCTTTTTTTTTTTGATTTCAATGCAGATCTAAATATTTCTATTTCACATTTTGGTTTTGTAATCGGGTTGCAACTTTTAATGTGGGGGATATTTAGTCCAGTTTTTGGTTTCATCACTGATAAATATGGAGGAGCAACAGCTATTTTTGTTGGTTTTTTATTTTTTTTAGCGGGGCTATTACTTTTTTACTCAGGTCTTAACACTGGGCACTATTTTACACTTACAATTGGAGTGTTAATAGGTATTGGACTAGGTGGCACCGCTATTAGCATTCCTGTATCTGTTGTAGCCAAACATTTTCCAGCTTCGAATAGAACAATTGCTACAGGCATTGTTACTTGCGCAGGATCTTTTGGTTTTTTTGTTTCACCTTTATTGGTCAGATATTCTCTAATTGAAATGGGTTGGGAAATTACCATCTTATACTTTTGCTTTCTTTTAGGCATGGGATTAATTGTTGCTTTATTTGTCAATACACCCAAAGTTCCAGTAGGTAGTAGTAATCTAGATAATAATCAAACAGCATCGGAAGCTCTTAAAGAAGCTTTTGGAAATAAAAGCTTTATTTTTTTAACTCTTGGATTTTTTGTTTGTGGTTGGCACATTGCTTTAGTTGCAACACATATCCCAACTTATATGATGGATAGAGGTTTGCCTGATTGGACGGCCGCAATGATATTAGCATTAGTTGGTGTATTTAATATGATAGGAACAATTGGGGCAGGATTTTTAGCCACTAGGTATAGTAAAAAAAAAGTACTAAGCGCAATCTATTTTTTAAGAGGTGTATCATTAATTTATTTTATATTTTTACCACCAAGCGTATTTAATTGTGTTGTCTTTGGAGTTACCTTTGGCCTTCTATGGCTTTCTACAGTACCTCCAACAAATGGGATAGTTGGGCATATATTTGGAACAAAACATCTAGGTCTTTTATACGGTATAGTTTTTGTTAGTCATCAAGTTGGATCTTTCCTTGGAGCATATCTAGGGGGAGTTTTTTATGAGATGCATGGTAATTTTGACTATGCTTGGTACGCATCTATCGCATTATCAATTTTTGCAGGTGTGATACACTTACCTATAATAGAGAAAACAATTGAAAGAGTTCAGCCAGCATAAATTTAAGTATAATAAATATTTAGAAAAACTTTATCAGTCTAATAAGCCCCTTATTATCTATAAAGTTGATGGGGGCTATAATATTTATACGGATTTTTCAAAGAAAATAACTCTTAATAAAAATAACATTGCAAAATTTTTAGATAGCTTTTCTTCAAAAAAATATAGAAAAGAAACCGACTTATATGTGGGATTTTTTGGTTATGAGATTTTATGTAATCTTTTAAATTTATCTTTAAAAAATCAAAAAAAAATGAACTTCTACAAAGGTATTTTTTATAAGCCTGAAACTTTAATCAAAATAAGAAACAAAATTATAATTCATTCAAATTTAAAAAAAGATGAATTCAATGAAGTTTTTCAAAAAACTAAAATTCTTAGCCCTTTCAAACTAAATATAGAATTTAATAAATACCAAAAAATATTTGATGCATTTTCTAGAAAAATTAGAGAAGGAGAAACTTATCAAATAAAAATATGTACAAAATATAAGAACAAATCGACTATTAATTCAATAAATTTCTTTTGGAAACTAATGAAGATTAACTCATCACCCGAGTCTTTTATGATCAGAGATAAAGATTACTCTATAGTTAGCTGTTCCCCTGAGACTTTAATCAATAGAGTTGGCAATTTTATTAATACTAAACCTATTGCTGGCACCTTAAAAAAAAATAAATATACAACAAAGTCTAAAGCTCTCAAATTCTTTAGAAATAACAACAAAGAAACTAAAGAGCATAATATGATTGTAGATCTTGAGAGAAATGATCTATCTAGAATATGTAAACCAGGTACAGTAAAAATTAAAAAGCAAAAATATGTAGAAGAATATAAGCACCTATATCACTATGTAACTAGTATTATTGGAAAATTAAATCAAAAAACATCTGTTAAAGAAATAATTAAGTCAATGATGCCAGGTGGATCTGTCATTGGTTGTCCTAAAATAAGAACATTGGAATTACTTAATTCGCAAGAAAAGGAAGATAGAAATATTTTTACTGGGAGTTTTGGGTATATAAAATTTAATGAAGATATGAGGTTTAATATAATTATTAGATCAATTTTAAATTTTAAAAATAGATCAGAAATATCTGCAGCCTCTGGAGTTGTGTTGGATAGTAATTCAAAGAAAGAATTCAATGAAAACTTTATTAAAGCAAAATCACTTTTAGAATTATATAAATGATTTATATTATTGATCATCAAGATTCATTTACTTGGAATGTAGTTCATCAATTTTCTGAATTTGACGAAGTTTATTGCTCAAATTACTTTGATATAAATAAAAAAGTATTGGATAAATCTAAAACAATAGTATTTTCCCCTGGACCAGGGGCACCCAAAGATTACCCAACATCTATAAAGATTTATAATAAATACAAAGGAACAAAAAAAATTATTGGTATTTGTCTTGGTTATCAATTGATCTTACACAGTGAAAATGGAAAAATTATTCAACAAAAAAATATTTATCACGGTTTTCAATCGACTGTAAAAGTTACAAGTAATCATTCTATTTTTAAAAAAAATTTAATTTTTAAAGTTGGCAGGTATCACTCACTTAAGCTAAAAGAACCTTTTTTAAATGAAAACTTTAATATCACTATGAGATGTACTAAATCTGATATAGCAATGGGTTTCGAAAATACTCAAGATGATGTATATGGGTTTCAATTTCACCCAGAATCTTTTTTGACAAATAATGGTAAAATACTTATTAAAAAAATCTTATCAGCGTAAAGACTTTAAAGAAATTGAGTTTGATAGTCTATGGAATAAGGATGGAGTTTTTACAACAATGTGGATCTATAATAAGCCACCTAAAATTCTTTTTTTTAAAACACACATTGACAATTTAATTAAATCATTAAAGGCCTATAAGATCTATGAAAAAGGAATAAAAAGTAAAATATTAAAATTAATAAATGAAAATATAGATAAAACAAAATCTTACAATCATTTACTTAGAGTTGCTTTAAATAAAAAAACTATTTCAATATCACTTAGAGACAGAGTTAAACCTAAGCAAAAATTTGGTATTAAATTAGTCCAATATGAAAGAGTGAAACCAGAATATAAAAATTTAAAATACAAAAAAATACTAGGATATCTATCTAAAATGAATACATCTAAAGAAGACATTGCTTTATGCGTAAATGATAAAATATATGAAACCGGAACTTCAAATTTATTGTTTGTAAAAAAAAACAAAATTTATTCACCAAAAAACAAATATTATAAAGGAACTAATTTAAAATTTTATGAAAAAAAATTTAATATAACTAAAAAAGATATTTATCTAAAAGAATTAAATCAATTTGACGAAATTTTATTAGTCGGTTCTGGCAAAGGTGTTGTTTCTACAAGTTATATTGTAGATAGCAATTGGAAGAGAAGAAAAAGCAAAATATTTAATTCAATTTTTAAAACTTTTAAAAAAGAATTTAAAAAAAAGAAATATATTTATAATTAAAAAAAATGAGAGATCCTAATAACCCATGTTTATTTTGCAATATATCCAACAATGATTTCGAACTAGAGAATGAATTGGCCTACGCAAGCTATGATACTTACCCAGTTTCTAAGTATCATGCTTTAATTGTTCCAAAGAGACATGTAGAAAATTATTTTGAACTAAACAATGAAGAAGTTCTTGCTTGTGATGCACTTCTAAAAGAACTTAAAAAAAAACTTGAATATAAAGATAATACAATTGAAGGATTTAATGTTGGGTCAAACTCTGGCAAAATTGCAGGACAATCAATTAATCATTGTCATATACATTTGATTCCAAGAAGATCGGGAGACGTTGATAATCCCCAAGGTGGCGTAAGAAGCGTAATTGCCTCCAAACAACATTATGTGCGTAAAACCAAATAATAATTACGTTTATAAGCTGTTGAAATGTCATTATATCGCGGTTGATCTATTTAAATAAGTGTACTAGAAATCTTATGCGGAAGGAACAAATTCACAATGATATCAACTAATCCATTTTTAATACTTGCTGAGACTGTACCACCATTTTTGATGCAATCTTTTGTTATTTTAATGGGTTTACTAATTCTAGTTGGAACAGTTATGGATATTATCCATAAAAAAAATGTGAAGTATTTCTTTAATAATGCAAAAAAAGCAAAATTATCAGCTACAAAAACATTATCAACAGGAGAGAGAATATCTGTAATTTCAAAAACCATAGCAAGCGACATTGCCACTACATCAGAACTTGGAGCCGGTAAAAGAAGAGTTGCGCATGTAATGGGAATGTATGGAACTATACTTTTTTGGGTAGGTTCAGTTGTAATGATCTTCTTTTATACATCTCCAGGATCTGCAACACCTGCAGTATGGCCAATGATATGGCATATTGGAGCAGCACTAACCGTATTAGGAGGATCTTGGTTTTGGTTCTTTTTAAGAGTTGATGTTTATTCTGAGGCACAACCTTGGTTTAGAATGATTAAAGCTGACTTATTTGTTTTAGCATTAATAGCATCATCTTTATTTGGTTTAATATGGTCTTATCTTCAATCACTAAATCTTGTTGGAAGATATGATGATATGGTTTTCTTAGCATTATTCATTGTTGCAAATCTAGTTTTATTTGGTGGAGTATATTGGTCAAAATTTGCTCATATGTTTTATAAACCTGGCGCAGCAATACAAAAAAATTTAGCAGAAGCTGATGGTTCTAGAGATAATCTACCACCAGAAGCAGATGCACCTGAGCAATTTGGCTTAGGTATAAAAAGAGAAGAGCCAAAACACTATTAATATGATAAAAATTATAAAGGAGAAAAATTAAATTATGTCAACTTTTGTATATATGACTCGATGCGATGGCTGTGGTCATTGCGTAGATATTTGCCCATCAGATATAATGCATATCGATGAAACAATAAGAAGAGCAAAGAATATTGAACCAAACTTTTGTTGGGAGTGCTATTCGTGTGTGAAAGCATGCCCTAATCATGCAATTGATGTAAGAGGTTATGCAGATTTTGCACCAATGGGACACAGCGTAAGAGTTAGACGTGAAGAAGAAAAAGGAACCATCTCATGGAAGATAAAATTTAGAAATGGAACTACAAAAGATTTTGTATCTCCAATCACAACTAAACCTTGGGGAAAGTTTATTCCAAAACTTGCGGAAGGAGATAAACCAAATCAAGGAGAGATAAATTCTCAAAGATTATACACTGAGCCAGAAGGTCTAAATATTGATGGAGAACTACCATCAGTTCCTAAAGAAACTTTCAAAAAGGGAGTTTATTACTAATGGCTAAACATAAAACACATTATGAGGATTGTGACGTTCTAGTAGTAGGAGGTGGAATGGCTGGAACGGGTGCTGCTTTTGAAGCAAGGCACTGGGGTAGAGATTTGAAAATTGTTTGTGTTGAAAAAGCAAACATAGATAGAAGCGGTGCGGTTGCTCAAGGATTGTATGCAATTAACTGCTACATGGGTATGCAATGGGGTGAAAACCAACCTGAAGATCACGTTAGATATGCACGTAATGATTTAATGGGAATGGTGAGAGAAGATTTAGGTTATGATATGGCGCGTCATGTAGACTCAACTGTCCACATGTTTGATGAGTGGGGCCTGCCAATGATGAAAAATGAAAAAACTGGTCGTTACCTGAGGGAAGGTAAATGGCAAATCATGATTCATGGTGAAAGTTACAAACCAATAGTAGCTGAAGCTGCCAAAAAATCAGCTGACAAAATTTACAATAGAATAATGATCACTCATCTTTTAATGGATGAAGAAAAAGAAAATAGAGTAGGTGGAGCTGTTGGGTTTAATATGAGAACAGGTGATTTTCATGTTTTCAGAGCAAAAACAGTTATAGTTGCAGCTGGTGGAGCATCTCACATATTTAAGCCGAGAGCTGTTGGAGAAGGTATGGGGAGAACTTGGTATGCTCCTTGGAGTAATGGTTCGGCATATGCACTTCCAATTGCAGCAGGAGCTAAAATGACTCAAATGGAGAACAGAATTGTATTATGTAGATTTAAAGATGGATACGGTCCTGTTGGCGCATATTTCCTACATTTAAAAACTTATACTCAAAATGCTAATGGGGAAAACTATGAAAAGAAATGGTATGAACAAACTAAAGAATTGGTTGGTGAATATATTGACCATCACCCAACCCCTACATGTTTAAGAAATCATGCATTTATTCAAGAAACTATGGCAGGTGGAGGCCCAATTCATATGGTCACTACAGAGGCTTTCCAAGATCCACATTTAGAAACTGTTGGTTGGGAAAACTTCTTAGGGATGACAGTTGGTCAGGCTGTTGTTTGGGCATCACAGAATATTGATCCTAAATACACAAATCCAGAACTTACTACATCTGAGCCTTACGTTATGGGTTCACATGCTACATGTTCAGGGGCATGGGTAAGTGGACCAGAAGATCTATCACCACCAGAATATTTCTGGGGTTACAACAGAATGTTAACAATTGAGGGACTTTTTGGAGCTGGAGACACTGTAGGAGGAAGCGCACATAAATTTTCTTCAGGATCATTTACTGAAGGTCGGTTAGCCGCAAAAGCTGCAGTAAAATATATTGAAGATCAAAAAGCTAATGATATTAAAGTAAGTGAAAAGCAATGTGAGGATTTTAAAACAGCTGTTTATAAACCACTTGAAAATTATACTGTTGGAAGAAATGAGATAACCGGAGGAACTGTTTCACCTAGTTATATATCTCCAATTCAAGGACTTCAAAGACTTCAAAGAATTATGGATGAATACGTTGGAGGAATTGCTACAAACTATATGACCAACGCAAATATGCTTAAAAAGGGTCTAGAATTACTTAAATGGCTTGAAGAGGATTTAGAAAATGTTGGAGCAGAGGACTATCATCAGCTAATGAGAGCTTGGGAACTTAAACATAGAGCTTTAACTTCTCAATGCGTAACAGAACACACTATGTTCAGAGAAGAAACTAGATGGCCAGGCTACTATTACAGAGGTGACCATATGAAACTTGATGATGATAATTGGCACTGTCTGACAGTTTCTAGACGTGATCCTAAAACTGGTAAATTTTCAATGGAGAAAGTGCCCGTTTATCATATTGTGGATGAGAACGAGAAGAAAAAAGAAGCTTCTTAATTGAAACAAATCAGAAATGGCTCTTTTAGATAAATCCGACGAGGAAATTATTAAAATTGCAGAACCTATGTGGGCCAACCTAGTTAAGTCCTCTAATATTAAAGATTACGGTGGATTTACTCGAGATTTGTCGTCTCAAATGATGTATGGCGCTAATGAAGTTGAACTCGGAAAACAATGGGCAAATAATGAGTTGATTTCAAGCTTAGCTGAGGGATGTAAAGCTATAGGCTGTCTAAGAAGAGGTCTTTACATAACTGTTTTATATAAACAGACTAGCACGAAGATACCTGGAGACTTTCTAGGAAGATTAGTTCTTGGAGAAGAGGGAGATGAAGTTAAAGTCTTTGGTGCAACAATTTTCTAAATATTTTTAAAAAATATTTGCATTTATTACAACTTGTGGTATTCCGCGAGTATGCTTCAAATAATAAATGATAATTTAAAAAAACTTCCTTTATTCTTTGAAAATCAACTAAGTAAAATAATTAAATCATTTTTATATCTATTTATCTTCTTTGCTTGGGGCATAATTCTTCTTAGTACTGCTCAGAATTTTATCTAAAAATAATCATATTTATTGACTTTGTATTCCTAGAAGAATAATTACTTAAAATGGAGTATTTTCTTCCAATCGCACAAGTCGAAATTAATTTACTTTTTATATTTGGTCTAAGTTTAGTTGTAGGAATTTTGTCTGGTTTGTTTGGAGTTGGTGGTGGATTTTTGATGACACCCTTTTTAATTTTTTTAGGTGTACCCCCTATTTATGCAGTTCCGAATGAAGCTAGTAATATTTTAGGAACTTCTGTCTCTGGATCTACAACTCATTATCTTAAAGGAACACTTGATTATAAAATGGGTTTTATGATTGTAATTGGCGGAACTGTCGGAACAATACTTGGAATTATAACTTTTTCATATTTCAAAGATATTGGAAAAATCAATGTAGTCATCTCCTTAGCTTATATGTACATCCTTGCAATTTTAGGAACCTTTATGCTGATACAAGGAGTGTCAGAAATTGATAAAGCAAGAAAAAAAATAACTGAAAGAAAAAAGTTACATAAACATTATTGGATACATGGTCTTCCTTTAAGAATGCGTTTTAAAAAGTCACAACTTTATGAAAGCGCATTTACACCAATAATAATTGGTTTGATAGTTGGTTTTATCGCTGCAATTATGGGAATAGGTGGTGCTTTTATTTTGGTTCCAGCAATGATTTATATTATTGGGATGCCAACAAGATTAATTCCAGGGACTTCACTTTTTGTAACAATATTTATAAGTGCCATTGTAACAATTTTGCATGCTTTAAATTATGGAACTATAGATTTAATTTTAGTTACTGTTTTAATTTTAGGTTCGATAATCGGTGTTCAGTTTGGTCAAAAAATTGGCGAAAAAATTGATAGCTCAGAATTTAAAACTATTTTAGCAATATTATTACTATTAGTTGGTATAGCAATTGCTTATGATACTTTTATTAAAGATGAAAAAACAGTAAACACTATTGTTAATGGTACTAATAATTTAGGACCACTAAGTGAATTTATATTAAACTTTTCTAGAGATTTGCCAGTATTTTATGGTCTAACATCTGTACTTCTTGCTGTTGTTCTGGGTGTTGGAGCTGCAATGATTAGAAGAGTTTATTCTAATTGGGATGATAAAAGATTAGCAAAATTAAAAAAATAATTAGGCGCTTCTATATAATTTAGTCATAACAAACTCTTTATGACCAAGAGCTTCAGCACAAGTTAATCTTCCATTAGCAACCTTTAAAGTTGATTTGATTAACTCATCTCCTGCTTGGCTCAAATTCATTTCTCTAGATAAAATTTTAGAAACGTCCACATCAATATGTTCACTCATAGTTTTTGCGGTAAGAGGATTTGCTGTCAATTTAATCACAGGTTCTATAGGATTTCCTATAATATTTCCTTGTCCAGTTGGGAATAAATGAATATTAAAACCACCTGCAGCTTGTAAAGTAACACATTCTGCAGCAGCTGACGAAGTATCCATGAAGTACAATCCCGCACCTTTTGTCGGTTCCTCGGCTGGCTCTAGAACATCAATAAATTGACATCCTCCTATTTTCTGAAAATTACCAAATGCTTTTTCTTCAATAGTAGTTAATCCACCAGCAATATTACCTGCAGTTGGTTGACTTTCTGATAAATCATCTGTTGCTTCTTTAAGAATAAAATCATTATAATCATTCCATGTTTTTTTAAACTTTGCTTGAGCCTCAGGTGTCTTACCTCTTTTTTCACAAACTGTTTCAGCACCTGTAAGTTCAGAAGTTTCACCAAAGCATAAGTGAACACCTAAAGGTTCTAATTTATCCATTAGATTTCCAACTGTTGGATTAGATGCTAATCCTGATGTTGTATCAGACTCTCCACATTTTACTGAAATCCATAAATCACTCATTGGACACTCTTCTCTTTGTTTTTCAGATGCCCACATTGAAAACTCTTGTGCTTTTTTTGAAACTTTAGCAATAGTATCTATATCTCCAACTCCTTCTATACTAAATCCTTCGACTGGTTTGCCAGTTGTCGCTATTGCATCTACAATTCTTTTTGTCCATTTAGGCTCAATACCTATAACTATAACAGCTGCAACATTTGGATTTTTTCCTGTCCCAATCATTGTTCTAAAATGAAGATCTAAGTCTGCACCAAATTGAAGTCGCCCATAAGAGTGAGGGAGTGCTATTGTGCCTTTTATATTATTTGCTACTGCTTCTGCACATGCATTTGATATATCATCTACAGGAAGAATAATTACGTGATTACGTGTTCCAGCACGACCATTTTCCCTTTTATATCCTAAAAAACTTTTTGGAATTTCCATTTATTACCACTTTTTTGTTTTTACGTTATGAACATGAACATGTTCACCTTTTTTAATATTTTTAACTACTTTCCCAATATCATGACCATATTTCAAAATAGTATCACCTTCATTTAGATCTGCCATTGCAATCTTATGACCCAATGGTATTTCGTCTTTTGATTGTATTGAAACAGACTTATCGTTTTCCATTATCCAACAATTACAATCTTGTTCTGGGGTTATTTTCTCTATAACAACTACGCCAACGTTGTCTTTTTCATCATGTATTATTATATCAGTATTTGACATTGTGACGATTTCTTTATTTGAAATTCGCTAAATCTTATATATTAATCGGTCACTTTGACAATTAAAAAAAAGAATTAGAAAGGCTGAACCATGACAAAAATGACAACTGAAGAAGCATTTATAAAAGTTCTTCAAATGCACGGAATCGAACATTCGTTTGGAATAATTGGATCAGCTTTTATGGCAATATCGGATTTGTTTCCTAAGGCAGGAATTACTTTTTGGGATGTTGCTCATGAGACTAATGGTGGTTTAATTGCAGACGGATACACAAGAGCAACCGGAAAAATGTCAATGGTGATTGCTCAAAATGGGCCAGGAATTACTGGATTAGTTACACCAATTAAAACTGCTTACTGGAACCATACACCTTTATTATTAGTTACTCCCCAAGCAGCAAATAAAACTATGGGTCAAGGTGGTTTTCAAGAAGTAGAACAGATGAATTTATTTAAAGATATGGTTTGCTATCAAGAGGAAGTGAGAGACCCTTCAAGAATGGCAGAGGTATTAAATAGAGTAATAGAAAAAGCATTTAGAGGTTCTGCGCCAGCCCAAATAAATGTACCAAGAGATTATTGGACACAAGTAATTGATATTGAATTACCACCAATTGTAAGATTTGAAAGACAAGGCGGAGGAAAAGAAGCAATTGAAAAAGCCGCAAAGCTTTTATCTAATGCAAAATTCCCAGTTATATTATCTGGAGCGGGTGTAGTAATTGGTAATGCAATTGATGAATGTAAAAAGTTAGCTGAGAAGTTAGATGCCCCAGTATGTAATGGTTATCAACACAATGATAGCTTTCCTGGCAGTCATCCTTTAGCAGTGGGACCATTAGGCTATAATGGATCTAAAGCTGGCATGGAATTAATTTCAAAAGCAGATGTAGTTTTAGCATTAGGAACAAGATTAAATCCATTTTCAACTTTACCAGGATATGGAATTGATTATTGGCCAAAAGATGCAACTATTATTCAAGTCGACATGAATCCAGATAGAATTGGACTAACAAAAAAAGTCACAGTTGGTATTTGTGGAGATTCAAAGATGGTTTCGCAGCAAATTTTAGAGAAGCTTTCTCCTACAGCAGGAGATAATGGTAGAGAGGAAAGAAAAAATTTAATTCATCAAACAAAATCTGCATGGTTACAAACTCTCACAAGTTTAGATCATGAAGACGATGATCCAGGTACTGTTTGGAATAAAGAAGCTAGAGAAAGAGATGCAGACAGAATGTCCCCAAGACAAGCTTGGAGAGCAATACAGGCTGGAATGCCAGATGATGTAATTATTTCAAGTGATATTGGAAATAATTGTGCAATAGGTAATGCATACCCAACTTTTGAGAAACCAAGAAAATATTTGGCTCCAGGTTTATTTGGACCATGCGGTTATGGCTTTCCATCTATTTTAGGTGCAAAAATAGGATGCCCTGATACACCTGTGATTGGTTTTGCTGGAGATGGAGCTTTTGGAATTAGTATGAATGAAATGAGTTCTTGCGCAAGAGAAGAATGGCCAGCAATCACAATGGTTATATTTAGAAATTATCAATGGGGAGCAGAAAAAAGAAATTCTATACTTTGGTTTGATGATAATTTTATTGGAACCGAACTAGATCCTGAATTAAGTTATGCTAAAGTTGCTAATGCTTGTGGTTTAAAAGGTATTGCAGTTAAAACAATGGATGAGACCACAGCAGCAATAAAACAGTCATGTGAAGATCAAAAAAAAGGAATTACAACTTTTATAGAGGTTATTCTTAACCAAGAATTAGGTGAACCATTCAGAAGAGATGCAATGAAGAAACCCGTTGAGGTTGCGGGCATTTCCAAAAGAGATATGAAGCCACAAAAAGTCTTAAATAATTAAAGATTAAATTTAACTTCTTAATTCAAATATAAAGCTATATATTGGTTTCATGGGTCAAACTGATGTTAAGATTGGATCAAATAGAAGTTTTGGAATTGTATTTTTTATAGTTTTCTTTCTAATCTCAATTTATCCATTAGTTAATAGTGAAAGTATAAGAATTTGGTCATTAATTGTTTCATTAATTTTTTTAACATTGGGAGCAATTAACTCAAAATTATTGAGTCCATTAAATAAGGTGTGGTTTAAATTTGGCTTATTATTGAGTAGAATTATTTCACCAATTGTAATGGGAATTATATTTTTTTTAGTTGTTACTCCAATTGCTTTATTAATGAGACTTTTAAAAAAAGATTTACTTAATTTAAAATTTTCTAAAAATAATACGTATTGGATTGAAAAATCTGGCCCTAAAAGCAAAATGAAAAATCAATTCTAATTTATGAGCTTTATAAGAGAATTTTGGGAGTTTTTGAAAATAAGAAAAAAATATTGGTTACTGCCAATTATATTAGTACTAGTATTATTTGGCGGTTTAATCGTACTTAGCCAAGGTTCAGCAGTTGCACCTTTTATATATACGATTTTTTAAGTGAGTTCTATTCTAGGAATTTCTGCTTTTTATCACGACAGTGCAGCATGTATATTAATTAATGGCAAAATTATCGCTGCAGCCCAAGAGGAAAGATTTACAAGAATAAAACATGACGCAAACTACCCACATAATGCCATAGAGTTTGTTTTAAATTATGCAAATTTAAAGTTAAGTGAAATTAATCAAATAGTTTTTTTTGAAAAACCTTTTTTAAAATTTGAAAGATTATTAGAAACATATGTAGCATTTGCACCAAAGGGTTTTATGTCATTTTCAAAGGCAATACCAATTTGGATAAAAGAAAAATTATTTCAAAAAAATCTACTTCAAAATAAATTAAAAAACCACGATGAAAATTATGATAAAACAAAAGAAAATATTTATTTTTCGGATCATCATTTAAGCCACGCTGCAAGTGCTTTTTTTCCATCTCCATTTAATGAAGCTGTTGTAATTACTGCTGATGGTGTAGGGGAATGGGCAACCACAACCGTCGCAATTGGTAAAAATAATAATCTCGAAATAAAAAAAGAAATTCATTTTCCTCATTCACTCGGGTTGCTTTATTCAGCCTTTACCTATTATACCGGTTTTAAAGTAAACAGCGGAGAATATAAATTAATGGGTTTAGCACCCTATGGAAAAGCTAATTATATTAACGAAATTTTGGAAATGATTGATATTAAAGATGATGGAACATTTAGACTTGATCAAAGTTATTTTAATTATGCCACTGGTTTAACAATGACAAGTAATAAATTTCATAAACATTTTGGTCAAAACCCAAGAAATCCTAAATCTGAAAAACTAACTCAATTTCACATGGATATTGCTGCCTCTGTGCAAAAAGTTACTGAAGATATAATGATTAAACTAGCAAAATCAGTTCAAAAAGAGTTTGGTTTAAATAATTTATGTCTTGCTGGCGGTGTAGCATTAAACTGTGTTGCTAATGGCAAAATTTTAAAAGAAAAAATATTTGAAAATATTTGGGTTCAACCTGCTGCAGGTGATGCAGGGGGAGCTTTAGGAGCTGCTCTAGGCTTATGGCACATAGATCAAAATAATCCTAGAGTAGTTAATGAAAATGATGACATGTCTGGATCATATTTAGGACCAGAGTATTCCGATGATGAAATTAAAAAAGAATTGTCTCGTTTGGGTGCTGAATTTGAAATATTAAACGAAGATGAAATTATTGATAAAACATCTAAAGATTTATCTGATGGTAATGCAATTGGGTGGTTTCAGGGTAGGATGGAATTTGGACCTCGTGCTTTAGGGGGTAGATCAATACTAGGGGATCCTAGATCTTCCAGCATGCAAAAAAATTTAAATTTAAAGGTAAAATACAGAGAAAGTTTTAGACCGTTTGCACCATCTATTTTATCTGATGATTTGAAAAATTGGTTTGAAATTGATTCTGCTTCTCCATATATGTTAATGGTTGCCAATGTAAAAAAAGAAAAATGCATACCCATGTCAGAAAATGATGAAAAATTGTTTGGTATTGATAAATTAAACGTAAAAAGATCGTCTGTACCAGCTATTACTCATGTAGATTACTCAGCAAGAATACAATCAGTTCATAAAAATTCAAATCCAAAGTATTATAAATTAATTTCAAAATTTAAAGAGATCACAGGTTGTCCAATTTTAGTAAATACTTCATTCAATGTTAGAGGAGAACCAATAGTAAATACTCCAGAAGATGCATTTAATTGTTTTATGGGAACAGATTTAGATAGACTGATAATTGGTAATTGCTATTTAGATAAAAAGAGTCAAAATCAAAAATTAAAAAAAGATTATACAGATAAATTTGAGTTAGATTAAAATTTTAAGGATTTTATAAGTTTATCTTTCACAATTTTGGTACCATCCAAATTCCAATGAATATCTCCATATATAAAGTTATTAAAAATAAAATCTCTTTTATTTTCTTTTTTAAACTCATCATATAAACTTATAAAATTAATTTCATTTTTTTCTGAAAAATTTTTCCAATAAACTTCATGATACTCATCACCATAAAATATTTGAGTTGGCCAAGGATAAACAATTAATGTTGAATTTACATAGTTTTCTTTAAGCAATTCAAAAAGTTTAATCAAATATTTTTCAGATTGTGAAAGCCCTTGTTGAACCTCATTAAATTTATTATCATTAAAAGTCCAAAATCCTCTATCAATATGCGTCATTCTGTAAAACATTACATCATCTCTTTTAGTTTTAAAAAAATCTTTTTTAAGTTCTTTTGATGCTTTAATTTTTAATTTAATATAATTTTTAATTAGTTCAGTCCGATCAGACAAAATATTAAAAAATCTAAAAATTGTAGAATTATCTCTTAATAACCTTCCTATCGAATAAAATAATGTTTTATAGATTGGTCTTTCTTTAGTCTTTTCATAAGTTAAAATATCTCCTTGCTCATTAAATTTAATAAACATTTCATCATATATATCGGAAACATCTAAAAAAACTAATGCTTGATCAAATTTATAACCTTCCTCAATATAATATTTTATTTTTTTGTAGTATATACTTGGAGAGTAAGATCCCACAGCTGAATTTAATACCTCAAAATCATTTCCTAGATTCCTTTGCAACTGACCAGCAAGAGTATATTCGAAATTAAGACCAGATCCTTCAATAAAAGAGTCTCCAATTAATAAAATTCTTTTTTGTTGAATATTAACTTTTTCTATTTTTCTAACTTCTTTATCTCTAAAACCTATAGAGTTTGTAATAAGTCTCTGTTTTATTTTCCCTCCCCATACCTCAATTTGGTCTGTATTTGGTAGTATATCATGATGATAAATTGATGAAGATACTCTCCACCATTTTTCGTCCCATTTATTATTTTCCCAATATTCTGTATTTTTAAAAATTAGATTACTTATTATTACATCTACGACTAATACAGAGATAAAAATTAGAACAAATTTTTTCATAAAATTTAATATTTTTATTAAGTACCAATTACTATATAATTTATGTGTAATAGTTAAATTACTTTAATTATGGATGTTAAATTAGAAAAATGGTTTAGGCCAAATATTGACAAAGAGATCATAAAAGAACTTACAAAGAAATCAGATCTTAAGGGACTAATTCATGTAAGCATATATTTTTGTTTTTTAATTTTGGCAGGACTTATAGCTTATTACACATGGGGAACCTGGTGGTCAGTATTTTGGTTTTATGTTTATGGAAATATATTCTGCTTTTGTAATCCAATTTGGCATGAAACTGGACATAAGACAGCTTTTAAAACTAAATTTCTAAATGAATTTTTTTACTACATTTCATGCTTTATGGCTTATTTTGAACCAACAAGGTGGAGATACACGCACTTTGTCCATCATGGAAACACATATTCAACAAAAAATCCATATGATCATGAAATTGAATACGATAATAATCTAAAAGACACTCCAAAAAAATTAATAATGAATTTAATTCCTTTTGGTGAACTATTATTTTTTAAAAAAAGTATAGCTTATGAGGTTATTAAACATGCTTTAGGTATCAAAACTAAAGTTATGATTGATAGTATACCAGAGAACGCAAGACCAAGAGCAATTTTGATTTCACAAATTTACGTTATAATTTGGATATCTATAATTGTCTGGTCTCTATTAATTTCATCTTGGTTTCCAGTTTTATATCTTTTATTGCCTCACTATTATGGAAAAGGTTTACATAAATTTGTTGCATTTACTCAACATGCAGGGTTAGCTAGGGATGTGAAGGATCATAGATTGTCAGCTAGAGATATGAAATTAAATCCAATTTTAAGTTTTCTGTATTGGAAAATGGAATATCATTGTGTACATCATATGTTTCCAACGGTTCCAGCATATAATCTAGAAAAGTTACATAACTATTTAAAAGATCAATTGCCTGAAATTAAAAATGGATTATTTGAAACTTATAAAGAAATAATACCCGCACTTATGAAGCAAAAAAACGAGCCCAACTATCATTTAAATATTCATGTGCCAAATCAACAAGTTTCTTAATGTATAAGAATTATAAATTAATTTTGTTTTTAGGAGCAGCTATAATATTTCTTTACATGAGTGTAGGAAAGTATGAGGAATTTAGTATTAAAAAATCTATTTCAGCCTGTGTAATTGCAAAAAGTAAATTAAAAAAGGAACTGCAACCTGAGGAGGCTAGAATAATTTGTGAGAAAGAAATTAAAAAATGATTAATATTTGATATTTATAAAAAATTACTTAAATCTTTTTCTAGATTTAAAAGAACATTATCCCAATTATTAAATTGTTTTTGTTTGTATATTTTTAGATTTTGGTAAGGGTGAATTTTATAATATTCATACCATCTCCAATCTGCATCAAATGGTATTAAGCCCCAAGTTTTTTTTTCATGCACACTTGATAGATGTAAAATTGAAGTATCTGAGGAAATGACTAAGTCAAGGTTTTTAATTAAAGAAGCAATATCATCTAGGTCATTATTACCATATTTTATTATTTTTGAATTTTCAAAAAATTCAATATCCCTATCCCAAATTTCCCGCTGTAAACTATAAAAGTTACAGTCTAGATTTAAAATCTTGTTAAAACTTTCTAGTTTGATTGATCTATATGGTTCCTTAGGTCCAAAAAAATAACCGGACCAAACTAATCCAATATTTTTTTTATTGATATTTATCTTATCTTTCCATTTTTTAAGTTTTTCTTCGTCAATGTAGAAAAGATTAAAATAATCATTATTATTTTTTTTGTAAAAAAATTTGTTAAGTGATCCTAATGAGATTTTGAATGAATATTTGTCAATCTTTACTTCATTGTCCTTTATAATATTAATATTTTTGTACTTTTTTTTAAATATAGGGCTTACCTTTTCTTTAACTACGAAGTCTACTATTTCCACAATTTTAGATAATTCAATTAAATTAAATGAAAATTGTATAGTGTCACCAATACCTTGCTCGCTGTATACTAGTATTTTTTTGTCTTTTAAATCTTCTCCTTTCCATGTTTTCAAGTCATTGTATTTTTCATCACTTATTGATTTTCTAAACTCATAATAATTCCATCCATCTTCAAATTTTCCATCTTTAAGCAATATTAATCCATGTAAAGATTTTAATTGTAAATCTTTTGGAAATTTTTTTAATCCTTCAGTTAGTAATTTATTAGCTTTGTCGTTATCATTTACTCGTAAATATAAAGTTACAAGCCTGTGCAAAGTTTTATTATGCATATTTTCTTTCAATAAATTTTCAAGTAAATGGATTGCATCATATATATTGTTGTTTAAAAGAATTAACTCTGCTTCATTTAATTTAAATTCTATATATTTATCATCTATACTCTTTGCAATTTGATAGTAAGTTTCAGATTTATTCAAATTTCTAGAAAATAAATAACATTTCAATAGGTTGTTAATTACTATTTTGTCTCTCTTATTAAAAGATAATGCCTTTAAAAAATATTGCTCTGACTTATCCAATTTATTTAATCTAAGATAACAATTTCCAAGATTGTTATAGAGATTTGCTTTGTCTTTAAAATTTAATTTATCACTAATCAGGTAGTGCTCAATTGCAATTTTTAAATTATTATTTAACTCATATACGTATGCAAGATTAAAAAAAGAAATTGGATTTTTCTTTGTTTCAATTTCAATTATTTTTTTTGACAAATTTATTGCACTTTTTAAATCATTTGTTTTTATATAAATTAAATATAAATTTTTATATGGATCTAAAAAATTTTTATTTATTTCAATTGATTTTAAAAAACTGGATTTTGCTTTAATTAATTCATTTTGTTTAACATGTATTGCTCCTTTAATATTATAAATAGTATGTAGGTTCTTATCTTCACTAGTTTCATTACAAAGTTTTAATGCTTCATTAAAATTACCTTTTTGATAATTTTCAATAATGTCTTTAAATATTTTATTTGTCATTTTTTAGAATATTATTTTCTTTATCTTAATTTAGAGTAAATTAGGTAACCATGTTGAAAATATAGGAAATAAAATCATTAGTATTCCATAAATAATTCCAACAATTGTAAATAATGGCACTTCTTTAAATGCATTAGCAGGATTTTCTTTTATCACTCCAGCTGCAGTGTAAATCCCTACGCAAACTGGTGGAGTAATCATTCCTATGCCTGCAAAAGCAACAAATACTACATATAAATGAAGCAAACTTTGATCAAAAGATAACGTTAAAGCTGCAAATATTGGCACTGTCAGATAAAATACGGGGACTATTTCTATGAATGTTCCTAAAATTAAACATATCGTTCCCAACATTATCCAGAACAAATTCACACTTACTCCCATATCTGTAAAATAAGTTATAATTTTTTGAGGTGTTTGAGTATAAGTAAGTACAACACTCAAAAAAGTTGCAGTCGCAATAATTGAAAATATAACGGCGGTAATTATAGCAGTATCTTTTAAACAACTTAAAAGAGATTTAAAAGTTAATTCTCTATAAATTAAAAATCCTATAGCAACTGCATAAACACCAGCAATTGCTGCGGACTCTGATGGAGTTAAAAAACCGGCGTATATTCCACCTAATATTATAATTGGAGTTATTAAAGCTGGAAGTGCTGCAATAAAAGAATTTAATCTCTCTTTAACAGTCGCTTTTCTATCTGCTTTTATATGTCTACATTTAAATAAAACTAACAGCACCATTAATATTAAAAGGATAATTCCAGGAATTACACCTGCAGCAAATGTTTTAGATACAGGAACATATGTAAGTGCACTAAATAAAATAGCAGCATTTGATGGAGGGATTAAAGCCTCAAGTAATGCGGCTGATGCAGCCAAAACAACAACAAACGGAGTAGGGTAGCCCTGCTCAATCATTTTTGGCATCATGATTGTTCCTACTGCAGTAATTGCAGCTAAAATAGATCCACAGAATGCTGCAAAAAATCCCATCGCAATAACCATTGCAACACCTAAACCTCCTGGCCAATGTCCAACTAAAGTTGTTGCAAATTTGACTAACCGTAATGCTGCCCCTCCTTTTAACATGGCCATCCCACTAAAAATAAATAATGGTACAGCTATAAGGACATGTTTTGTTAGAGCTCCAAAAGATACTTGAATTAAAACCGACCAAGGAAGATTTAGTCCACCAATAGCAGCTATAGAGCTACCTAATCCAAATACTAAAAAAATTGGAACAGAAATTATTAAAGCTACTAGAGATAATATAGATGCTAATACAAACATTTAATTTCTTATTAAATTTATAATGTTATCAAATATCAACTCTAATGAGGTAAGAGCTAATATTAAAAAACCAACAGGGAATGCTAAAAACATCCACCATATGGGTATACTTATTTCAATTTCCATGACTTGACCTAAATTGAAATACATAATTGTTGCATCAAGTCCAGCTTTGAAGAATATACAAGCAGATATAAGTGCAACTATATTTACAATTAAAAACAAAATTTCCTTATTCTTTTTTGATAATAATGGAGTTAAAAAATCAACTTTTATATGTTGTCCTTTTTTTAATAAAGGACCTAGAAGCGGAAAAACTAACCAACTAACTAAAACGGGTGGTAATTCTATAAACCAGGCAAACCCAGTACCAGTTATAAATCTTGTAGCCGCACTTAAAAATAATGCAGCAACCATGATAAAAATAATTAGCATTGCGAGAGTTAAAGAAGCCGAAGCTAAATAATTATTAACTACTCGCAAAGCTTTCATTTTAATAGATTAAGCAAATAACTTATTCTAATTATTTTTTGCGTATTCTTGTGCTGCTTTTAAAGCATCAGCATCAATCATTTTTGCCATAGCAGGCATAACTTTATCTTTCATAAGCTTATCAAATTTAGCTTTTTCAGCTCCTGAAAGAGTAGTTACAACACCACCTCTGTCTTGGAATTCTTTAAGAACAGTTTCTCCATGATCCATAATTCTATCTGTTGAAAGAGTTCCCACTTCTTTTCCCACATCCATAATTATTTTTTGTAAGTCTGCAGGCAAACTATTAAACCAAGTAGAGTTAGCCATGATGTATGCATCAGCATAATACTGATATGGCTTTTGAGCGTATTTTAAAAATTCCCACCAGCTATATGCTTTTATACTTCCTGGAGGACTATTTATAGTATCAATCATTCCAGACTGTAAAGCATTGTATACTTCGCCAGTTTTTAAAGATACACGGTTTGCCCCAAGAGCATCCCACATAGGTTCTTCGCTTTTAAGAAGTCTTCTAGCTTTAAGACCTTTCATAGCATCAATACCTGTTAATTCTCGCGCACTTGAAATTGACATTACAGGTCCAACAGGGTTGTACATGACTAAAGTTGAATTTGTTTTTTTTGTTAATTCACCCCAAATTTCTTTTCCTTTTGAAGAATTTTGAAAAAAACCTCTTTGCTGTTCCCAAGAATTAAATAGTCCTGGAAAAGAAGCAACATTAAAGTTCTTATTAATTGGTGGAAAACTTACAACACCAACAATTCCTCCTAATTCAACAGCTCCTGAAGTTACAGCACCCATTACTTCTCTAATTCCGAAAAGTTGTTTAGATGGATATACCTCGATTTTAAGTTTTCCATTTGCTCTTTTATTTACTTCATCTGCAAAAATTTGAGCATGCTTAGCACTATGATGTTTTGGACTCCAATGAACAGATAGACGTCCGACAATCTCAGCAAAAGCTGCAGTTGAAGAAATAACAAATGAAATAACTAAGAAAAAGCTAACTAAACTTTTTGATAATATTTTTATTTTATTCATATTTTCCCTCTCTTTTTTAAATAATCTTATTATTTTGAATCAATTAAAACAATCAAAATAAAACTGCTTAAATTTGAATAATAAGGTCTAAATGTTATATTAATTTAAACCATGATTTACAAATTATCAAAAAGTCTTTTTGTGTTTTTTTTTCTGCTTTTATTTTCGAATTATTCTTACAGCGAGACCAAAATAGATGAAGCTGTTGAAAAAACTACAGATTTTTTAAAGTCTGTTTCAAAAAGGGGATTAAACAAAAATCAAACAGCTGAATTTTTAAATAATTATGCAATTACACTTAATGATGAAAGAACTGATGGAGAGGTAACCTATATTTTCGATAGTGAGAATTACAAAAGATATAAGAATGGCAACATCATATCTGAAGATGGATGGAGATTTTCAAAATTAGGAGCTTTGAGATTGTTTAATGGTGATGTAAAACTCACCTGGAAAATAAAAATTGGTAAAGAAAATTTAATGGTTATTAAAACAAAATTTCAACCAATTGGAAAAGAATATCCTTTTACATACAAGCAAAAAAAATTATTTTTTGATGAAATACAATGAACCCAACTGATATTCTACTAAGTATTGCAATCGTTGGGATATACACAATTATTTATGTTTATTTAAAATCTAAATATGATGATAATAAAACAATCATAAAATTATTTATGATTGGCTTCATTTATGCAACAATAATTACTGGTATTCTTTATTATTTAATAAAATTTATAGCTTCTTAAAAAGTTTATATGAGACATAAATTGAAATTAATTTATTTCAAAATGAGAGCACTAGCAGAGGCTCCTCGTTTATTATTTCATTACACAAATATTGAATATGATGATCTTATGTCATGGGATTATTATGATAAGGAATGGTCTGAGGTAAAACCTAATATCCCATTTAAACAATTACCTATGTTAGTTATAGATAATAAGCATGAGATTTGTCAAAGCATGGCAATTATGACATTTGTTGAAAATTTAGCAGGCATTAATATTACTGATCCAATATTAAATGCTAAAGCAAATGCTATCATGCAGAGTGCACAGGAACTTTTTATGCCTCTTAACCCAACAGTAAATTTTGCAATAGGTGAGAAATTTATAAAGAAAAAAGATGACATGATGCCATTTTTATTGTCAAGATTTGAAGATCTTGAAAAAGCCATTAAGAATAATGATAAAAAATTTTTTATCTATGATGAGCCTAGAGCATGTGATTTTGTTGCTTTTCATCATTTAGATTTATCTAAAATGCTTGATCCCTCAATAATAAAAAAATTTCCCAGGTTAGAAAAATTTCTGGAGGACATAATGTCTATCGAAAGTGTTAAATCTTATTTGGATAAACGTCCTGAATTGATTGATGTAAGTGTTGAACCAAAATTGATAATTGATGGAGTTCCACATCCAACAGGAGTTAAAAAAACCTAATTTTTAATAGTTGATTGCGTTATATAAAATTTCTATTATAACCTTCAGGAATTTATGGCGGGGTAGCTCAGTTGGTTAGAGCGCGGAACTCATAAGCCCGAGGTCAGTGGTTCTTGCCCCTTGTACCTTGTACCTTATTTCACTTCTCATCTCATTTGAACACACATTGATCACACTGAAAGGAGAAATAATGGCTGTTATAAGAAAACATAAAAAAAAATATAATAAAAGCAATTTTAATCTCAACATTTGCATCTATAGGCACTATTTTTTTTGCAATAAAATATTTAACAATTTAGAAATATGTATACTTTATTCCCTCACAATATTTAGAATATCTGGTTATATTTGGACCAAATGTTGATGCATCATTAACTTCTAGATTATCAATGCTCCTCTTTACTTCTAAAATACTATAATCTACTTTTTTTGAAAATCTTTTATTAAAATTTCTATTTAGACTAGTATAGCATATTGAGCTGTCAACTGTATAACGATTACTCTTATTGTCTATAAAATATTTTCTTTTGTAAGAAACTAAAAGAGTAGGTATTAAATTAATTTTTAATTCAGAAAAAATTTTTTCTTTAATATTATCTAAAGAATTTATATTTATTTTTATTCCTTGTTTTTGTGAGAAAAAAGTATTCTTTTCTTTTATTTCAATATTCCCAAATTTATTAAATTTATCACCATACCATCTATATCTTATTTTTTTTCTTGGTGTTGTTCCTTCTTCGCTATCATAAAAAAAATTTAATTCTATAGTATCAAAATAAATAGAATTTATCTTTCTATCATTGTAAATTTTTTTAAGGTTTTTATTTTTAATAATTTTTAGGTGATCTAATATATTACTTTTTACTTTTATTTCATTTCTCATTATTTTTTTAACTAATTAAATATAATTTTTGAATATTTATCTATCTTGATATTATCTTTACACTCATTGCTAATATCATTATTTAAATAAGTAATACCTCCATTAAATTCTTTTTTTTTATTATAATTTTCAATGCAAACCTTATTATTGATTGATCTTATTTCATTTATTTTTGAAACTGACGAGTCTTTTGTTGCAATAGCAGTTTGGGAATTTGATATTGAGGAATAAATTATTTTTACATTGGAGATTTCACCTACTGAAACACCTTTATCTCCACATTTATTTAAATCTATTTTTTTGAAAATATATTTACCAAAAGATACATCCACACAATCATTACCAGCTCTGTCTATCTTAATACTGTCTATGTTTAGGTCTGAAAAATCCATATCAATTGCATCAGATTTAGAATTGTAAATTTCTATTTTATTTATTTTACCTTTTGATCTTATAAAATTCACTGCGTCTTCACATTGAGCATCTTTAATAAAAATATCGATATTCTTGATGTAAGAGTCTAAAAAAGTAATACATCCAGTTAATGAATTTTGATCCATCCTCTCTACTTTTTGCGACCTTAGCGGGTTTGATCTGACTGATATTTTTATATCTGGAGGTATCAATCCATGTACAACCAATCTTGAGCTGTTACTATCTTCCAAAATTACATCTAATTCTTTAACGTTATTTCCAATTTTTAAGAAAATTGTAGAATTTTTATCAATTATGATTTTTTCGTTAGGATTATTAATTATTTGTTTACTCTTTTTAACTTTATCAAATTCATAACTATTGTCATCTGGTAGTAAAACTAGATCGTAAATATCGTAATCTTTAAATTTTTTTGAAGGTTTACTTATAGATAGCCCATCTTTTATTTTTTTTAATGAATCCAATTCTTTGCACGAAATATTTTTATTTTCATTTACAAAATTTTCACAATAAAGAAATTTATTATTTTGGTTTGAATAAGTAATAAAATTTGGGTTAAAATTTAAAATATTATCATCTATTTTTTTTATTGGAGATTCAAAAGAATCAAAATCTGGTGAGTCAATAGCGCTAAACTTATTACTAATTTTTATTTTCTCAAATGGTATTTTATAAAAGTAATTATTTTTATTTGATAAATATAGGTAAGATATACAATTTTGAATTTCATTTAATTTAAGATTTGATCTTTCAAGATATATTTTTTCAAGAAAAAAGTATCTGTTTTTGTTAAATTCATTTTGTAAGATCTCTTTTTTTAAACAATTTTTCTTGTTGAAATTTTTAAAATTTATGTCTCCATCATAATAAGTAAAATGTTTTAAATTATAAATTGGATCAAAAAAAAATTTACTATTTTTTTTATTTAAACCGTGTGATGCATAATCTTTATTTAAATCATAAAATTTTTGAAATTGGTAAATATTATTTGATAATATAGCTTTGTAGGAAATTATAGCAGAATTCAAATCTTTTATATAATTTTGATTTTCTATTTTATTTGAGTAATAAACTGAAGGAAGAAACTTATCCCAACACATAGACTCTTTTATTCCTTTTAAAACACATGTACCGAGTAAACTTTCAAATTGTCTATAAGCTCCAGAAATTATAGGAGTCTCTCTTACAGACCATCTTTCTAAAAATTCTTTTTCAGCTTTTTCTTGAAAAATCATCAGATATTTTTCATTATTAATTATTACGTCAGTTAATTTTGTATAAGGTGTTGGGTAGCCAAGAGTTTCAAATAGAGCACTCCAAAACACCTCATGTTCAAAACCCTTTGCCCTTGGTTTTAAAAGTCTAAAATTTGTTATGTGCCCTATATGTCCATCTTTAAGTTTAATATGTAATGAGGAAAATCCTCTTCTAAAATCAATATGGTCAAGATTATAGGAAGCAATTCTTGCCCTAGCTTTGATTATCTTATCATTATATTTTATTGAAATATTAAACCACTTCTTATCTTCAATTAAAACTTTATTTCTTAAAGAAATGTTTGAAAGATGATTAAAATATTTTCTATAATTTTGCTTGTCAAATATAATCTCAATCTTATTATTTATATTTGGAATAAAAACTTGTTCATATTGAAACCCTTGTGCAAAATTTATTTTTAGTAAGAAAAAAATAAAAAAAATGAAAACAAGTCTCACTTTAACTTTACCTATTTGATAAAGAAAAATTTAAAATTTTTAAATTCTCCAATTTAAACAATTGTTCCTTAAATTTGTTTACCTCATCTAAATTGTTAAATCTTAAATAAAACGTTGTTGTATTATTATTCTCTAAGTCTTCATCGTAACTAACAATCCATTTATTTATATTGTTTAATTTATTGACCTTTTCAAAAGGACCATTTATTTTAAATGAAACTTCAATATATTTTTGATCATAAGAGTAATCTTTTAAAAAAATATTTGGAAAAAATTTAGACATTATAAATGTGGCTACTCCAATTAAAGATATAAAAATGGCCAAACCAATTGAATATTTGATATTAACACCGCCAGCGATTCCAATTGTTATTAATGCAAATAAAAGAGACAGTTCATAAATACTTTTTACTGGGGTTCTATAACGAATTATTGATAACGCACCGATCATTCCTAATGAGAGAACAATATTTGTTGAAATTACAGTAGTTATAACTAGTGCAACGACTGGAAGTATCATTGAAGTAACAATGAAACTTCTATTTCTTAGATATTGATGAAGTGTAATACTATGAATTAAAAATACAAACAGACCAAGAAGTGATACAAGTAAAACTTTAATTGTTATCAGTTCTTGTGATTTTTCGATTAGCAAACTCAACATTTTAAAATTATATCACTTGATTAGACATAATGAAACATATTGATAAATAGTAATCTAAGAAGATTTAACTTGTTATCACTACAAAACTTGTTTGAACTAAAAAATAAAAGTAGTATATATCATTACGAATTTAATGGCGGGGTAGCTCAGTTGGTTAGAGCGCGGGACTCATAAGCCCGAGGTCAGTGGTTCGATCCCACTTCCCGCTACCAAATAAGCAGCACTAATTCTTACGTTTAGAAGAAACACTAAACGAAAGGAGTTAGAATAAGTGATTTTACCTAACATCAAAAAGTATAGGAAAATAATAACATTTAGGAATTTTAATTTTACGGTACGTACCATATACGTACCGACTTTTTTTGTTTCTAAAGTTTATTCTCTGATGAGTTATAAATTTAGAGCCTAGTACACTTGATTAATAAGGTGAGTTATTTATTCAATCATTATGACTAAAGATCATAAGTATTGGATAAGAAATAAAAATAAAAAATTTGTTGTCCAAAAAATAATAGATGGAAAGCAGAAACAAATTGCTGACTTTCCTACAAGAGCGCTGGCTGAAAAGTACGTAGAGAAACATCGTATAGCTGCGCATTTAAAAAAAGTTGTAGATAAGGAATATAGCTTCCACGAACTATATTTAAAATTTGCAACTGAAAAGCAACAAGGTGGACGTAATATCAAAACTTGCATAACTAAATCTGCAGGCGATAGATATATGGCTCACTTTAATTTGTACATCAAACCTAACTTTGAGGATTGTGCAGTTCATACAATTGGTGGTGCAAAGCTTAAGGTATTTATCGAAAAACTTTTAGATTTTGGTAACAAGCCTGAGCTATATAAAACTGCTAATCTTGTTCTTGCTAATCTAAGAAGATTTTTTAGATGGTGTGCAGCAAATCAATACTATGAAAACTTTCAATCAGCTTTGGCATATAGAATACCTGAGCAGTTTGAACCAAGAGATAGTAAGCTTAGAGATAAAGTAAAAGCTACTGTTATCAATCCAAAGGATGCTGCTAGACTTTTGCAATTTGTTTGGGAGCATAGAGAAGATGATTATAAATTTTCTTATGCTTGTATGATTTTTCATATTTTATTTTATTTTGGATTTAGAAGATCTGAAATATTAGGATTAAAAAAATCACAAATAAATATTGCTCAAGGATATGTAGATATTCAAGGAGCTTGGGATAGTGAAAACAATGTTTATAGAACTGAAACAAAAAATGATGGTTCTAAAAGATTGGTTTATTTTGATCCTGATGGAAGAGCAGCTGTAGTTCTTAAATGGATATTAGATTATTCTAATAAGACTTTTCCTGCATCTGACTATGTTGTTGCTGCAACAAGAGGTAACAATCCATTATCTAATTTTATGTTCAGAAAAGTTGTTTATGCAACGTATGAACAATTAGGTATGGCAAAGATTAAATGGCAAAAGTCTAACAACTCTCATAAGTTCACTATTATAAGTAGTGTATTTAAAGGATGTATGTCTAAGACTTGGAGGCATTTAAAAGCAGCACAATTAATCAAGGACCAACAAAAGCTTATGCTTTCAGATAACTATATAAAAGATGTAATGGGACACGACTTGTTTGAAACAACAAGAAATATTTATGGTGATCACGATCTTTTAGAAACTGAAGAGCATCATAGCATTGCTGCAAAGATAGAAGCAGCACGTAATAAACAAGTAAAATTAATAAATTAGGTCTATACCTGAGGTCACGTAGATAGCGTTTCGTTAATCTGCGTGGCTCTCAGAGCGTTTTATTTTTCAAAAATTCCAAAAAAAAAGGCAGCTCCTATCAACTGCCTCTTATTTGCCTTCTGTGTAACGCAACATAGACTAGCCCAGAAACCGAACAACGTCACACAAATAGGACTTTCAGAAAGAAGGTTCGGTGGGCGTTCTCTAACCTCTGAATTTTTTCCAGCCTTGGATCAATGTCCTTAAATTTTTATTCTCTTCCAAAGCTCTTTCCAAACTATCGTGATAAATCTCATTCTCTTTATAAAGAAGATCTCTCTCTTCTATTATTATCTTTAGCTCATCCTGCTGCATTGCAGTATGGTGAACCAACGCTGCTTTAGACACATCCTTTGCTGCCTCTTCTAGCTTATCTGCGTTCTCAGGTGATAGTGGATCTTTAATTAGTGTCATCTTTTATTACCTCCAATTTGTCATTCTCTGTTAAATCGTACTGGTCCATTGGATCATCGAACAATGCGATTTCTTTTTTTGTTTCTTTAATAATATTTTTGGTATGGTCCTTTGCCTGCTCCAACACCGTAGTTAAGTTTGGATAGTTGGAAGGATAAACTCCATAGATATATAAATCATTTATAGCTGCTGCTACACGCTGCAAGCCTTGAAGTCTTTTTCTCATTCTTGCAAGCCTGCTATCGTATGGCAAATCGTGTGGTATATTACTCATTATCTATTGCTCCTTTTTTCCATTTAGTATTTTCAACCTTGAACTCTGTAATTTTGACATCCGTTTTATTAGGTTCTTTATCCTGTGTTGCCGCATCTTCATTTTCAAATTCTGAAGTAACAACAACATCAACAGTTCCAGTTTCAATTTTAAGAATTTTAGCCATAACATTATAAAGTTGCTTGAACCTCCGCTGCCTCCATATGCTCGATAGCGTCTCGCTGCAGTTGGTCTATATCCAAAAGCTCAGGCTTCATAGCTGCAAAGAACTCTCTGCCTTTGTGAAAGCCATTCATTCGATCTATGTATGTTGGATCAAAGAAATATTTAATTTTACATTGTAGGAGCTGCGAGAATTGCATTACTCTATAAGCTGACATCTGATCCACACCAAGCTCATACTTGCCTATCTGCTGGTATCTAACGCCTGCTAACGTGGCTAATTTCTGCAGTGTAAGCTTACGTCTATTCCTAATATACCTCAGGTTATTACCTATTATTGTATTAGTCTTAATAGCTTCAGGTGTTATTCTTGCTCTATTTCGCATTGAAAGCCTCCAAGTTTTTTTTGATTTCTGCAGTGTCCAAAATGGTTGATCTTTTCATTGTCATTTCAAAACATTGTGGAGTTACTTCGTGATAAAAACTCTCTGATGCTTTGATTAGATAATGTGATTTACCTAAAATTTTCTTTATATAAAATGGACCACCTAAAGCTGCATATGGTCCTACAGCTTTGTCTCTAAATTTATCTTTATGTAATGATAAACTATGTATTCTTGTTTTACTCATAACTAAATTCCTCCTTATGCTTAAGTAAAAATGTTGCTAATACTGATAACGCTCTGACCGCAGTATTGTCGGTTGGGAACTTTATTGTTTCACCAAAATTTGCAAGCAGCTCCAACTCCACGTCATCAAAAACCAAAGCATCCCAGTATGGTTGCTGCATCTTCAGGTCAATTGAAGCTATTGTTTTTTTTAATCTCTCTTCAGCCATAATCTTTTGTTTATTTTCTACGCCTACTTTAAAAGGCACTACGTTATTTTGATTTCTTGGTTTCCAACTCATCTAAATAATCTGTATAAATTTTGTAAAAATGTTCAGCTCGATTTGTGGTGTAGTAGCAAAACTCCAATTCCAACTTAAACTCATAGAGACACATCCTCTTTCGTTGTTGTTGGAAAGTAGCTATCGACCAATTCCGACACATCTTCTCGGTGAATTTCATCTGCTTGAACCAAGTAGTTGATTGCATCAATGTAACTATCGTATTTGTATTCGTTGTTTGCTCTGATGATCTTTGCCATCGCATACATCAAAGCGACCTGATGAGGTCTTAATTTTTTTCCAATAAGGACGGACCACACATCTGCAATTGCTTGCATCTTTTTATTAAATGGTCCGTACTCATCGGATTTTATTTTCCGAATTGCTTTGAGTTCTTTACTTAGCTTTTCTATTTGCATCGCTCTTGAACTCTTCGTGTCCTTTTTGAATAAAGAACTCTACTGTTTTAGCCATACTGATTGGCAACTCGAATTTCTTTTGAGCCAACTCTTCAAGCAATCTGTATGTCTTGATATTGATAGCAACGGACTTGAACTTATCGGCATCCATCTTTTAAGCCTCCAATTCTGCAGGATTAAAATCAGTGTTAGGTGCAGCTCCAGCTGCAGCTTCATCCATAGGTTCTACTCTATGAAAGTAATAGTAATCTTGACCAGCAGCCATCTTACCATTTCCACTTGCTTGAGATTTATAAGCGCCAAATCTATATGACTTGCCATCTATAATTATATTACCTTTAAGATCATAGCTTGATGCTTTTGCCTTATTGGTTACAGGAATTGCTAAGCCTAATTGCTTGCGTTCCTTTTTAACTTCATCACTCATTATTGTAATACTCCTTTTGATTTGAGTTGATTTTTAATTGAGGTGAACTGCTCCATAAAACCTTGATAGCCAATTGGATTTTTACTTTTCAATTCTGCTAAAAATGTTTTGTAGTTAGTCAACCATTGTTGATAGCTGCCTGCGTGAGAAACTGCTTTTAGTTCCTTCATTGCTGCTTGCAGCTTTTTATCTTGCTGCTCTATTGCAAGACTTACCTCTTCAGCTGAGGCGATGTTATCGTTTGTGACACCTAAGAAAGCAGCCATACGACCAACTGCACTTGTCTCTGCATTTTCTAAGGCAGATGTGGAGTTAATCCTACTTGCTTTTCTATCTTCTTCAGCGTGTCCAGTTGCAATTACAACACCTGATATTGAACCAGTTGCTTTTACTACAACTTTATTATCTGTTATTGAAACCACCTCAGTTGTAATGCTGAGCTTAGCTCCAAGATTTCTACGCAACACTGCAACTCTATGAGCTACTGTTGCATATTCTTTACCGTGAATATTAATCATCTGACCATTAGACGTAGATTTGAAATCGTTAATAGTGGTGATCAAGTCATCAGGTATTATTTTACTAGCCATATAAAACCTCCTATGATTATGACAATGATCGAAAGCTTTAGTGCTTCGATTAAATTCTTTTTCAATTTCTTTTCTTTGTGCATCTGTTGGTGCAGCTCCTTAATTAAATTACGTTCCATAACTTCTTTGCTTTGATTAAATTTTCTTCACCAATTCCGTGCCAACAATAAGGATGATCAAACATTGGATCTATCATCTGAACCGTGTTCTCTATTATTTGTTGAGGATCTAAGTTTTCGTATTGAGATAAAAGTTTTTCTCTTCTCTTAAATACAGTAACCATATTTTGAAAATTCTTTTTAAGACCTTCAATAGTTAGACCTGAGCAATTGCTGCTATCAAAAATTTTATATTCGTTCTTGTTTAAATAAATTAAATAGACTGGTACTTCATAGTTCCAATAAGCTGCATACATTGCACATTGGATTAGGTGATTATAACTAGGCGTAGCTGGAGCGCTTAAACTAATAAAACTACGCTCGCCACTTTTCTTGAGCTTTCCTACTTTTGACCATTGAGTTTTTATTTCAATGATGCCTGCAGGAATAGGTGCGGATATGACACCTTCTTTTTCCTGCACTCCTCCAAAAGTAAAATCAGTTCGTCCAACTACAGAAAGAAACAAGGACGATACTTCCTGTGTTATTGAGATCTGTTCTTCACAAGTGATAGGATATGTGGTTGCTACGCCTAACTTCTCTAGCGCTGAGAAACCGTGATTACATACTGCAAATATTTCATCTTGATATTTATCTTTTTTAGCTTGGTCCTTATCATCGTTAGCAATATGATTTCTAAATTCTTGTAATTCTGCGTGAATGATTTCTTGTTTGTCTTTATTCTTTTCTTGATTAACCATTGGAGTAAGTTTTCTTTGTGGACCAAACTTCCAAATGGTATCTGCTAAATGTTTCTGCAAAACATTATTGACTGCAACACCAGCTTTCATTTGACTATTACTTGGTAATGCTCGTCTCTCTTCTTGAGTTAAAACTAAATATTTAAACAACCAGTTTCCATCAGGTATTGAGAACTGCGTAGGTGAGAAATGATTGATGTTAAGTTTCTTTGCAAAAAGTGGTAACGCTTTTTCTTTTAGCGGATCTTCTAATAAATTATTTTTTAATAACATTGAGACTGATATAATCTCTCAGTCTTAGTTATCAAACAGAAAAAGACTACTGGTCTTAAGTTGATGTCTTGTTAGGTTCTTTAGTTTTGTT
>CACGED010000002.1 GCA_902571975.1 uncultured Pelagibacteraceae bacterium
GAGCTATATCTTTAGAAACTTTTTTTGATGCTTCAAATGCTAATTTGTTACTTCCTCCAGTTATAAAATTTTCGAAGTTTTTATTTGGATCTATTCTATTATATTGAAGATATGAGTCTTTTATAAAAGATACATTATCATTATTAGTTTTAAAGGAATTTTGGGATAAAGTATTTGTCTCACTAATTTCAGTTTCGTTATTATTTTTTATTATGAATTCAATCCTTACCAAGTCTTTTTTGTATTCTTTAATTGTTTGTAATATTTGGTCTAAATATCTTGACACTATCCAATCTCTTATAAATCTTGTTGAGACTGAAAATAAAATATAATTGTGAAATTCTTCAACTAGTTCAATTTTTTTTATCCAACTTTCAAAAATATCGTTTCCAAGTTTGTCTCGTAAATCTTTTTTAATACTTTGCCAATCAATTTTCTTTTCGAGTGCTTTATTGTTTTGTAAATTATTTTTCATGAGGGAATTCCACTTAAGACTTATGAAAAATTATTGCAATAAGTTTATTTGTAAAAATAAAAATAAATAAAATTTATAATTGAATAAATTTCTAATTGAATTTTTTTAAAATTGATATTGCAACCTATTGGGGTATGAAATTAAAAATTTAAAATTTTACTATATCTATATCTTGTAATTTTTTAAATTAATCTTTTAGATGTAGTAATGAATAAGACAATTGTACGTTTAAGTTGTATACAAAAAAACTTTTACTTATTAGAGGTTGTTACAAAGAATTAATTTTTTTTGTAATTCTCGACACATTCCTTGAGGCGTTTTGTCTTTTAATAATTCCTGTTTTTGCAATTGACATCAACTCTGAATTTAGCTTCGGTAAAAATGCTAAAGCTTCTTTTTTATCCTTTTTTTCAATTATAGCGTTCATTTTTTTCAATGCACCTCTATAACGACTCTTTCTAGATCTGTTAACAGCTGTTTGTCTTTTAATTTTTCTTGTACGTTTAATTGCTGATTTTGTATTCGCCATAAGCGTGAGTGTATATCTTCAGATAATGATTGGGTCAATACAATAATTGTTTATTTTTGACATAAATTACAAAAAAAACTAGACCTATTTGAAATAAATTTTTTATGTATTGTTCCTTTGCAACTATATTTTAAACATTTTTTATTTTCTCTTTGGTAAACATTAAAATTTTTTTGAAAAGAACCTTGATCTCCACTTGTATTCATAAAATCCCTTATACTCGATCCTCCTTTCTCAATCGCTTTTCTCAAAACTATTTTAGAAAAATGAGAAATTTTTTGACAATCATTTAAACTAAGTGAACTTACCCCTTTAGATGGTAAAATCTTGCATAAAAACAATATTTCACTTGCATAAATGTTGCCAATTCCTGAAACAAAATTTTGATCAATTAAAAAATTCTTAATATTTTTTTTTTTATTTTTAAAATAATTAAAAATATAATTTTTATCAAACAAAGGATCAAAAGGTTCTGGTCCATATTTTCTAAAGATATTATTTATCTCCTCATCATTTTTAAAATAAGAAAAATAACCAAATCTTCTTGGATCATTATAAATTAATTTGAAGTTATCAATTTTGATTTCTACATGATTGTGCTTTTTAGGTAATAATGGAGAATGATAAAAACTGGTGTTTGTTATGGAATTCTTTTTTCTAGATTTACTAATTAAATGAATAGTTCCTGACATTCCAAGATGAATCATTAAATTAGACCTATCTTCAAATTTGAGTATTAAATGTTTTGAAAATCTGTCTACTTTAATAATTTTTTTTTTTACTATATTTTTTTCAAAATTTTTTGGGATCTTAAACCTTAAATTTCTATTTTTTATTAATATGTCTTTAATAATCTTTCCTGTAATACTCTTATTCAAAGATTGTTTGACGATTTCTACTTCTGGTAATTCAGGCATTTCATACTATATTAGTGCTTTAATATAATTTATATGCAACAAAATCTTCAAAATAAAGCAGGACTCGTTGAAGGAGTATTTAATAAAGTTTACGATAAATATGATTTGATGAACGATTTTATGTCCTTTGGAATTCATAGGCTTTGGAAAAAAAACCTTATGAATTGGATGAAACCAACGAAAGACAAAAAATATTTGGATGTTGCTTGTGGCACTGGCGATTTAGGCAAATTATTTTTAGATTATACAGACAAAAATGGAGAAATTATCTCCTCAGATTCGAATAGCAAAATGATTGAAAAAGGTAAAAAAAGACTGAGCAGGTATAAAAATATAAAATGGGTTGTTGCAGAGGCAGAAAAATTGCCATTCAAAAATGACACTTTTGATTTTTATACAATTAGTTTTGGTTTGCGAAATACAAAAAATTTAAATAAATCTTTATCAGAAGCCTATAGAGTTCTTAAGCCAGGTGGAAGGTATTTGTGTTTAGAATTTTCAAAAATTCAAAATTCTAATTTAGATTTTTTATACAAAAATTACTCGAAAATAATTCCTCATATAGGAAAAGCAGTTGTTGGTGATAAAGACCCTTATGAATATTTAACCAAAAGTATAGAAGAATTTGTTAATCAGGAAGAATTGATCAATTTAATGAAAAAAAATAATTTTAAAAATTGTTCATATAGAAATTTATCTGGTGGAATAGTAGCTATTCATTCTGGTTGGAAAATATAATGTTCAAAAGATTAATTACATTATTCAAACTTGGCAGAAAACTCTCTAAATCTGATGTTTTAAGTATTGTATCAAAATTTAATAAACCACCTTTATTAATAAGTGTAATATTTAAATTACTTTCCTTTTCTTTTACTAAAAAAGATGTGTCATTTGATAATTTAACTGAAGGCGAAAAATTATCTAATTCATTAGCGTCTATGGGTACAACATTTATTAAACTTGGCCAGTTTTTAGCCACAAGGCCTGACATAATAGGAGATAAATTATCAAAGGAACTAGAAAATTTACAAGATAAACTTCCACCTTTTTCACAATCAAAAGCTAAAGAAATGATTAAAAAAGATTTAGGTGATGAACTATATAATTCAATAATTAATATAAGTGAACCAGTTGCTGCTGCCTCAATTGCTCAAGTACATAAAGCTCAAATTAACGATAATGGAGTTATTAAAAATGTAGCAATAAAAATATTAAGACCAGATATTAAAAAAATTTTTTATGAAGAAGTAGATGCTTTGATGCTTTTTGCCTATATTATTGAGTCATTAATCAAAAAAACCAAACGATTAAAGCTAGTTGAGGTAGTTTTTTTATTAAAAGAGATTACCAGTCTAGAGATGGATTTAAGATTTGAAGCCGCTGCAGCTAACGAATATGCAGAAAATACCAAAAATGATGCAGGTTTTGAAGTTCCCAAGATCTATTGGGATTATACAAGCGAAAACGTAATGACACTGGATTGGATTGATGGCGTATCTATTAGAGAGACGGAAGAGCTAGAGAAAAGATCAATTGATACAAAAAAAATTGCCACTGACATAATTCAACATTTCTTAAGACATGCTGTAAGAGACGGTTTTTTTCATGCAGATATGCACCAAGGAAATATCTTTGTAAATGAAAGTGGTCAAATTGTTCCTATAGATTTTGGTATCATGGGAAGGCTAGATAATGTCAGTAAAAGATTTTTAGCTGAAATTTTATTTGGTTTTATACAAAGAGATTATAAAAAAGTTGCAGAAGTGCATCTAGCAGCAGGACTAGTCCCGAATAATGTACCTGTCAATGATCTTGCTCAGGCATTAAGATCAATTGGGGAACCAATTTTTGGACACTCTATAAAAAATATTTCAGGGGGAAAACTTTTAAAACAACTTTTTGATGTTACCGAAAAATTTAATATGCAAACCCAACCTCAGTTACTTATGTTACAAAAAACAATGGTAGTAGTTGAAGGAGTTGCAAGAAGATTAAACCCTGAGACAAACATATGGGAAACATCAAAACCTGTTCTAGAAAAATGGCTAAAAGAAACTAAGGATCCTATAAATTCAATTAATGAAACTTTAAAGGATTCTGTGGAAGTATTAAAACGTCTTCCAAATTTACCTGAAGTAATGGATAAAGCAAACCAAGCACTTAATTACCTTGCAAGTGGTCAAATACCCCAAAATTCTAACTCTTATAATGAACTAAATACTAAAAAAGAAGAAATGAAGTCATTTAGAAACCAATCTATTATTGGCTTATTATCTCTTGTAATTTTAACTCTATTGGTATTTTAATTCTCTTCATGAAAAATAAAAAAATACTTCTAATCATATGTGGAGGAATATCTGCGTACAAAAGCTTAGAAGTGATAAGAGGTTTAAAAAAAAGAGATGTAAGCATTAAAACAATACTTACAAAGAGTGGTAAAAACTTTGTAACACCTCTGTCTATTTCATCACTTTCTCAGGAAAAAGTATATGAAGACATATTCAGTGCAGAAAATGAGGCTGAAATGGATCATATTTCACTTTCTAGATGGGCAGATTTAATATTAATTGTGCCTGCAACAGCAAATACAATCTCAAAATTAAGTTATGGATTAACTGACGATCTTGCCTCTACTGTTGTTTTAGCATCAAATAAACAAGTATTTTTAGTACCTGCTATGAATGTCAGAATGTGGGAACACAAATCAACTAAAGATAATTTATCAAAATTAAAAAGTTATGGTTATAGGATAATTGGCCCTGAAATTGGGGATATGGCTTGTGGAGAGTATGGAAAAGGAAAAATGTCAGAACCTTCATATATATTTAAGACTATAGAAAATTATTTTAAAAATATTGAAAAAAATAAAAAATATAAGGCATTAGTTACAGCTGGACCTACTAAAGAATTTATAGATCCAGTAAGATTTATAACTAATAAATCAAGTGGAAAACAAGGTTATGAAATAGCTAAATCGTTAAGAGATAATGGTTTTGAAACAACGCTTATTTCTGGAGAAACAAATTTGGACCCGGTTGAAGGGGTTAACTTTATTTCAGTTAAAACTGCAGAAGAAATGTTTAGAGAAACTCTCAGAAATCTACCAACTGATGTTGCTATTTTTAATGCAGCGGTAGCTGATTTCAAAGTTAAAGAGATTAATAATGAAAAAATTAAAAAAAGTGAATATTTAGATCTTAAATTAGAAAAAAATATTGATATTTTATCAAACATATCAAATCATAATTCTCTTAGACCAAAAATTACAATCGGATTTGCGGCTGAATCACAAAATCTTGAGATAAATTCAAAGAAAAAATTAGACCAAAAAAATTGTGATTGGATTATTGCAAATGATATTTCTAATAAAACAATAGGTTTTGACTCTGATGATAATGAAGTTTCTATATTTTATAAAAATAAAGAAAGTGAAAAGTTATTTAAGAAAAACAAATCTTTAATAGCATCTGAGATAGTGGATAGAGTTATCTCTGAGCTTAATTAAGTAATGGTGAAGGTTTTATTTAAGAGACTTAACCAAAAAGCAAAACTTCCAAGTTATAAAACTAGTGGATCTTCGGGTATGGATCTGATGGCATGTATAGATGAACCTATTACAATTAAACCAAATGAGTCGATGTTGATACCAACAGGTATTGCAATTGCAATTCCTGAAGATACAGAGGTTCAAATTAGACCAAGATCTGGCCTTGCCGCAAAATCAAGTATTAGTGTGCTAAATACACCAGGTACAATTGATAGTGATTATAGAGGAGAGCTAAAAATTATTTTATTTAACCATGGTAAAGACAAATTTACTGTCAATGATGAAGATAGAGTTGCTCAAATGGTTTTAATGCCTATTTTAAAAGTAGAAATTGAAGAAACAAATGAATTACCAGAGACAATCAGAGGGTCTGGAGGATTTGGATCTACTGGTAAATAGTAAATGTTTAGTAACAAGGACCTAGAGAGATATTCAAGACAGATTGTTTTAAAAAAAGTTGGGATTTTAGGTCAAAAAAAAATTCAAAATGCTAAAGTTTTAGTTGTTGGGTGTGGTGGCTTAGGGACACCAGTTATTGATTTACTTTGTCGAGCAGGTATTGGTGAAATTGGTATGATGGACCATGATAAAGTGAGTATTTCAAATTTACATCGACAAGTTATGTTCAATTCTGATGATGTTGGAAAATATAAAGTTAATATTTTAAAAAAAAAAATTAATAAAATTAATAAAAAGATAAAAGTAAAAATATATAAAGTTAAAGCAGAGGATAAAAATTTAGGAAAAATTCTGAAACAGTATGATGTTATTGTTGATGGCACTGATAATTTTAAGGCAAAATTTCTTTTAAATAAATTTTCGTTAAAGTATAAAAAAAAACTAATTATTGGGGCTATAAGTAAATTTGAAGGACATATTTTTACATTTGATTTTAATTTAAAGAAAAGTCCCTGTTTGAAATGTTTCTATCAAGGAGAACCAGCAGAAGGAGTTTTGGATTGTGAAACAGATGGTATATTGGGATCAACGGCAGTTATTACAGGTAGCCTACAGGCCAATGAGGTTCTGAAGGCAATTTTAAATGTTGGTAAAAATTTAAATTCCCATATTTTAATAATAGATTTATTAAATCTTAAATTTAGAAAAGTATTATTTAGAAAAAGCAAAGGATGTATATGCGAAAATATTTAATACTTTCATTTTTTTTTCTTTTACCATTTTCATCGTTCGCTCAAGAAAATAATTATTTTCTGATGTTAAAAAATAAAAAAGTAAATGTTAGATACGGTCCAAGCTTTGATTATCCAATTAAATATGTTTATAGAAAGATAGAATTACCTCTAAAAGTAATCGATAAAAAAGAAAATTTCAGAAGAGTTATTGATCATAAAAAAAATAGTGGTTGGATCCATATTTCACAATTGAGGAATTCACGTTCTATAATCACCAAATCTGAAAAAATTCTATTTAGAAAACCTACGAAATATTCAAAACCATTGGCAAAGTTGGATAAGGGTCGTCTTTTAAAAGTTATTAAATGCGAAGAAAAATGGTGTAATATAAGTTCGGGCGATTACTCAGGTTGGATTTTGAAAGATGACAAAATTTGGGGTATCGTTAATTAAAGTCTGCAGAAAGAGCTTTAATATTATCTTCCGAAAATTTAGTTGTGTGTGAATATTCTTTATGATCAATACCTACTTCAATTGAATTATTTTGGTCTTTGAACTTATTTACTTGATCATCTGAAAATTTAAAATGTATAAATTGAACTGAAGATGCTTTTCCATCCTCTGAAGTTCTATCAACATCCATTTCTGGAACTGCATAAATTTTTTCGTCCCCAACTTTAATAAATATATTATTTTCTACTCCACCTAACTTTCCAAGAAACTCTGCTCTTATAATTGGATTGTCTATCTCAAACATTAAAGTGGCAACTAATTCTTTTCCATTAGGGATTAAAGGATTATAAGCTGCAAGTTCATCTGCAACTTGTTCGTCTCCACCCTTTTCAATATAAAGCATTTCTTGTACCTGAGCTATCATTGTTTCATAACATTCAAAATAAAATGTTGCATAAGGACCTAGAAGAATTCTTCTATTCTTTTTAAATTCAACTAATTCTTTTCTCATTTGTCTTCTAACTTTTATGTATGCATCTAAAGGTAAAAGATCTTCTTTTGTAATAATTTTTTGTTCTTTTGACATTCTATAATCCATAACTTTTTGAGACTATCTCGATTGGGTGCACAGCTTCATCGCTAACAATATTTGTGTCATCAGCTAACTGCTTGATATGCTTACCAGCCAATGGACAGTCAGATGCCATATATTTATTATTTTTTCTTTTAACAGTGCTTGCGGTAGTTTTGCCCACTTTATTTGCGATATCATGAGTTTCTTTCATAATGCCAAAGGTTCCACCATGACCAGCACACCTTTCAACAACATCTAATTTAATATTTGGAATTAATTTAAGCATATCTCTTGCCTTATTACCCATATTTTGTGCTCTAGCATGACAAGCATTATGTACTGTTACTCCTCCATCAATTTCTTTCAAACCATCAACTAAACCCTCTTTATTTGCAATATCCATAACATATTCATCAATATCGAGAGTATTTTGAGAAAGTTTTTTAATTATTCCATCATTTGGCATCAATAAAGGCCATTCGAACTTTAACATTAATCCACAACTTGCTGTTAAGGTTACTACTTTATAATCTTTTTCGACATATTTGATTAATTCTCTTGAAACTAACTCTGCTTGCTTTGTTACTTGATCTAGATCTGCTTGCTCTAGATAAGGCATGCCACAACAGCCCGCATAAGAGTGTTCTACTTCTACATTATTATGATGAAGCACTTTTAAAGCTGCCTCTCCAGTTTTTTTCTTGTTAAAATTAACAAAACACGTGGAATAAATTACAACTTTTCTTTCTTTATGTTTTGGTAAAATATTTTTTTTAAATTTTTTAAAATAATTTGCGAATGTTTCTTTATTATATTTTGGTAAAATAGCTCTTTTATCTATTCCAGTAAAAAATTCTAAAACTTTTCTAGCAAATTTATTTTTGGCATTAGTAATCCAATTTATAAAAAAGCTAAAAAATATTCCTATTTTTGAATTTCTATCTATTTGAGTTAGTTGGTTAGCAGTTTTTGAAATATCACCATTTTTTCTTTGGGCCGTTCTATATCTCAACATCAAATGTGGAAAATCTAAATCAAATTCATGTGGTGGTACATAAGGACATTTAGTCATGAAACACATGTCACATAAAGTACAGGCATCTACAACTGGTTTAAACTTATCACTTGAAAGATCTGATACTTCACCTCCTTCAGTTTCATCGATATAGTCAAATAATTTTGGAAAACTATCACACAAATTAAAACATCTTCTACATCCATGACAGATATCAAATACTCTTCTCATTTCCTGATCAATTTTTTCAGGACTTATAAAATCTGGATCTCTGAATTTTAATGGATGCCTTGTAGGTGCTTGTGTGCTGCCTTCTTTACTCATAATTTTTTTGGATATGATTTTTTGTGGACGAGAGGGGTTTCGTCCACAAATTTTGTTTAAGCGATGCTTTCTAAAGTCTTTTGAAATTTACCCGCGTGTGATTTTTCAGCTTTTGCTAAAGTCTCAAACCAATCAGCTATTTCATCAAAACCTTCGTCTCTAGCTGTTTTAGCCATTCCAGGATACATATCTGTGTACTCGTGTGTTTCACCTTGAATTGCAGACTCAAGATTGGCTTTTGTTTCACCAATTGGCTTACCAGTTGCTGGATCACCTACTTCTTCTAAATATTCTAAGTGACCATGAGCATGTCCAGTTTCACCTTCTGCAGTTGATCTAAATACCGCTGCAACATCGTTAAAGCCTTCAACATCGGCTTTTTGAGCAAAATAAAGATATCTTCTATTTGCTTGGCTTTCTCCAGCAAATGCTTCTTTTAAATTTTCCTCTGTTTTACTACCTTTTAATGACATATTTACTCCTACTATTAATAATGATTCTAAAGAGGTTTATATATAGAGGAATTATAATATGTCAACAGTTTAGAATAAATATAATCTATTATTTAAACTACTGATATTATTAAATTATTTTTGAGATTGATTATCACTCACAATTTTAGCGATAACTTCTACTGATCTTATTTTTTTTCCAGGGATTGTTCTTTTAATATTAACTTCATCAACATCATCTTGATGAATATCAATCAATTTATTTTCTTCCTCGTCAAAGAAATGGTGATGATGAGTTACATTTGTATCGTAATAACTCTGTGAAGCATTTAGTGGTATTTCTTTTAAGTAACCTTTCTTAATAAATGCATGAACAGTATTATAAACGGTTGCTAGTGAAACCTTAATATTTGCTTGATTTTCAATGATTTTAACCAATTCTTTGATAGTAAAGTGAAAGGTCTTTTCAGCATCAAACAAAACTTCACAAATTTTAATTCTTTGTTTTGTGGGTCTTAGACCTGATTTTCTTAATTTATCTATATATTGCTCTGCGTAAGCCATTACTAATTATAATTATTCTAAAGAATATCTATATTATAATGTTTGTAAATCAAGTAATAAGATTAAAAAAATTATGAAAAAAAGTTCCTTTAATTATAATGAATTAATAAGCTGCGCAAATGGGGAACTTTTTGGCCCTGGAAATGCAAAATTACCTTCTCCACCAATGCTAATGTTTGATAGAATTACTGAAATTAGTGAAAAAAATGGAGCTTTTGACAAAGGAATAATGAAGGCTGAACTTGATATAAAAGATGATCTGTGGTTTTTTGATTGTCACTTTAAGGAAGATCCAGTAATGCCAGGATGCTTAGGTTTGGATGCTATGTGGCAACTGGTAGGGTTTTACTTAGGTTGGCTTGGAAATCCTGGGAGAGGAAGAGCTTTAGGAGTAAGCACAGTAAAGTTTACAGGAGAGGTTTTAAAAGATGTCAAAATGGCGACATATATTATTGATATGAAAAGAATATTGATTAAAGGTGAAACAACAGTTGGACTAGCAAATGGTGTTCTTCTTGCTGATGGCAAAAAAATATACTCTGCAGACAGTCTAAAAGTAGGATTATTTAAATAATGCGAAGAGTAGTAATTACGGGTTTGGGAATTGTTTCATGTCTTGGAAATAATCAAGAAGAAGTTCATCAATCATTACTAAATACAAAATCAGGAATTTCTTTCTCTGAAGAATATAAAGAGCACAATCTTAAAAGTCATATTCATGGAAAACCTAATATCAAACTTGAGGATCATATAGATAGAAAAACAATTAGATTTATGGGTTCAGGATCTGCTTACAATTATGTTGCAATGAAAGAGGCGATTGAAGATTCGGGGTTGGAAGAAAGTGAAGTAAGTAATTTCAAAACAGGAATTGTAATGGGTTCAGGAGGACCTTCAATTGAAAATGTTATTTTAGCAGCAGATAAAACTAGAGCTAAGACTCCAAAATTAATGGGACCATTTATTGTACCAAGAACAATGGCAAGTACCGCCTCAGCAACACTTGCTGTTCCTTTCAAAATTAAAGGAACAAACTATACAATGAGTTCAGCCTGTGCAACTAGTGGACACTGTATTGGAAATTCTATGGAACTTATTCAGATGGGAAAACAAGATGTTGTTTTTGCAGGTGGTAGCGAAGAGATACACTGGGCAATGACAGCCATGTTTGATGCGATGACAGCATTATCTTCAAAATATAATGATACACCTGAGAAAGCATCAAGAGCTTACGACAAAACTAGAGATGGCTTTGTAATTGCTGGAGGTGCAGGGGTTTTAGTTCTTGAGGAATATGAACACGCTAAAGCTCGAGGAGCTAAAATATACGCAGAATTAACAGGTTATGGAGCAACTTCAGATGGATATGATATGGTAGCGCCTTCTGGTGAAGGTGCAGTAAGATGTATGCAAATGGCAATGGCAACTTCAAAAAATAAAGTAGATTATATAAATACTCATGGAACTTCTACTCCAGTTGGAGATATTACTGAATTGAATGCTGTTAAAGAAGCTTTTGGAAATGAAATTCCAAAGATTAGTTCAACTAAATCTTTATCAGGTCATCCGTTAGGAGCTGCATCAGTACATGAAGCAATATATTGTTTAATTATGATGAAAAATAACTTCATTACTGGGTCAGCTAACATAAGCGAAATGGATGAAGAGGCTAAAAAATTTCCAATAGTCGCTAAAACAGAAACAGAAGCAACATTAAATACTGTCATGTCTAATAGTTTTGGTTTTGGTGGAACAAATGCAACTCTAGTATTTGAGAAAGTCTAACTTATGTCTTTAATGAAGGGTAAAAAAGGACTGATAATGGGTGTTGCTAATGAAAGATCTATTGCATGGGGTATTTCTCAGAAACTTTCAGAGGCAGGTGCTGAATTAGCTTTTACATATTTAGGTGATGCTCTTAAAAAAAGAGTGGTTCCTCTTGCAGAAAAACTAAATTCTAATGTTACTTTTAGCTGCGATGTTGAAAAAAAAGAAGATGTAATAAAATTGTTTGAAGATGTTAAAACCCAATGGGGAGAAATTGATTTTGTTGTTCACGCAATCGCTTTTTCTGATAAATCTGAACTTTCAGGAGAATATCTAAATACAACAAGAGAAAATTTTTTAAAAAGTATGCTTATATCATGCTTTTCATTTACCGAAGTTGCAAAAGAAGCTTCAAAAGTTATGAAAGAGGGTGGTAGCATGATTACACTTAGCTATGAAGCCAACAAAGCAATCCCTAACTATAATGTGATGGGTGTCTGCAAAGCTGCATTAGAGTCTAGTGTTAAATACTTAGCTAGAGATTTAGGAGCAAAAGGAATAAGAGTGAATGCAATAAGTGCTGGACCAATAAAAACATTGGCTGCGTCAGCTATTGGAGATGCAAAATTTTTATATAAATGGAATGCTGATCACTCTTTTTTAAAAAGGAATGTAGATAACATTGATGTTGGAAACTCAGCATTATATCTTCTAAGCGATATGGCAGGTGGTGTTACAGGTGAAATTCACTATGTTGATGCTGGTTATAACAAAGTAGGTATGCCAGATCCAAAAAATATATCTTAAAAGTTAATCATTATGTTAATTTTAGTTTGGTTTGTAGTTTGTATAATATTTATTTTTGTTCAATTAATTCTCGAAGGCTCTGGTCATGCACTAGAAGTTTTTGCCCTATTGACTGCCATAGCTTTATTCTTAATAAATAAGCTTGGGAAAAAAAATAAATAACTAATAAATAATTATTGTGAGAAGAAAGTTTTTGAAAATTGCTGGGGCTTCTATATTAAGTTTCATATTTTATCCGTTAACATCATTAGCAAATAACATAGTTGGTTTTAAAAAAAAATTAAAGAAAGATGAGAGTGAATACAATATAATTAATCCTGATCTTACAAATGAGCAAAAAATAATAATGTTTGAGGAGGGTACTGAGCGTGCAGGTACTAGTGAATTAAATTATGAGAAAAGAAAAGGATCTTATCATTGTGCTAATTGTGGTGTGAAACTATTTGAGTCCAATGCAAAATTTGATAGTGGAACTGGGTGGCCATCATTCACTGAGGCAATACCAGGCGTATTTGTAACAAAAACTGATTATTCTTTTGGCATGAAGAGGACTGAATATAGCTGTGCAAATTGTGGCGCTCATCACGGCCATGTATTCAATGATGGACCTGATGGTGGAAAAAGATATTGTAGCAACGGTCTTTGCTTGCTCTTTGTCCCGGAGAGTTAGTAATTATATTTTTCTTATATAACCAACATTAGTAGTTTTAAAATGCTTGAAAGGGATATTTGTATCTTTAATTGCCTTGATAGTCTCTTTCGTAATATTTCCATAGACCTCTATTTCGAATCTATCGGCAATTTTGTTGTGCTTTTCAACATAAGCTTGGACTGGGGCATTATTTAGATGATGCAGCATAGCTTCACTATTTCGGTAAACTTCACTCCAAGTAAACTCTAATGAATCAGTTGGATCTTGATCAAAAGTATGAATAAGCATGTCTGGCTCTGATGCATTAACAGCATCATCAGCTTCTTTTGCTATCTTGAGATACTCTTCAATCTTGCCTTCTTTAACACGTATTCTAGCAATTAAAATAAATGGGTTGGACATTTATCTATATAGCAGCCTGCTTTATAGAAAGTTTTACTTTTCCTCTATCAAATCCAATAACTTTTACCTTAACTTCATCACCTTCTTTGACTACATCGGTTACTTTGGCAACTCTTTTATCGGCTAGCTCAGAAATATGAACTAGACCATCCTGTTTGCCTAAGAAATTTACAAAAGCCCCAAACTCCATAATTTTCATAACTTTTCCATTATAAATTTTATTTAATTCAGCTTTAGCTGTTATATCTTTGATCATTTGCATAGCTATATTTCTTGACTCTTCATCTGGAGCAGCAACTGTAACCACACCTTCATCATTTACATCAACTTTAGCTCCAGATTTTTCGACAATTTCTCTAATTGTTGCTCCACCTTTTCCAATGACAGCAGCTATATCTTTTTTATCAACCGTAATTTTTTCCATTTTTGGAGTATGTTTTCCAACATCATCTCTAGATTTGTCTAATGCTTTATTCATTTCACCCAAAATATGAATTCTTCCATCTTTTGCTTGATTTAAAGCCTGTTCCATAATTTCAAATGTAATTCCAGTTATTTTAATATCCATTTGTAAAGATGTGATCCCATCTTTAGTACCTGCAACTTTAAAATCCATATCTCCAAGGTGATCTTCATCACCAAGAATATCTGAGAGTACAGAAAAATCATCACCTTCTTTTATTAAACCCATCGCAATACCTGCAACTGGCTCTTTAATAGGAACACCTGCATCCATAAGAGCAAGTGAAGTTCCACAAACAGTTGCCATTGAAGACGAACCATTAGACTCCGTGATTTCTGATACAATCCTGAACGTATAAGGAAAACTTTCTTTTGATGGAAGTGAAGAGTTAATTGCTCTCCATGCTAACTTACCATGACCTATTTCTCTTCTACCAGTTCCAATTCTTCCAGTTTCACCAACTGAAAAAGGAGGAAAGTTATAATGAAGCATAAATCTTTCTCTATGTTGTCCATCTAAACTTTCTAAACGTTGTTCATCATCACTAGTTCCTAGAGTGGTAACCACAATTGCTTGAGTTTCTCCTCTAGTGAATAATGCTGAACCATGCGCTCTTGGTAAAACTCCAACTTCACACATAATTGGTCTTACATCTGCGAGGCCTCTTCCATCAATACGGTTTTTGTTTTTAAGAATATCAGTTCTTACTATAGATTTTTCTAAATTTTTAAGCTGTGAGTTTACATCTAGATCTGAGTAATCCTCATTTTCTTCATAAAGCTTTTTAGCTTTCTCAGTAATTTCAGAAATTTGATTAGATCTATCTTGTTTATCTCTAGTAGAGAATGCTTTCTTTAAATCTTCAGTAAATTCATCTTCTAATTTCTTTTTTACCTCTGAAAGATCTTTTTTCTCAACTTTCCATTCAGGTTTTCTACACTCTTTTGCTAATTCTTCGATCATTTCTATCACTGGGACAAATCCTTCATGTCCAAACTTCACAGCATCTAGCATTTCTTGTTCCGTCAATCCATTTGCTTCAGACTCGACCATTAACACTGCATCTTTAGTTCCAGCTACAACAAGATCTAACTTAGATTTTTCCAATTCTTTTTTAGACGGGTTAAGTACGTACTTTCCTTCAATAAAGCCAACTCTAGAAGCTCCAACAGGACCCATAAATGGCATTCCAGAGATAGCTAACGCTGCTGATGAAGCAGTGATTGCTAAAATATCTGGTTGATTTTCAGCGTCGTATGAAATTACTGTCGGTAATAACTGTACTTCGTTTTTAAATGCATCTGGAAACAAAGGTCTTATCGGTCTATCAATTAATCTTGAAATTAATGTTTCGCTCTCAGTTGGTCTTGCTTCTCTTTTAAAATACCCACCAGGAATTTTACCACCAGCATAATATTTTTCTTGGTAATTAACTGATAAAGGAAAATAATCCATATCTGGATTTACTTTCTTTGCACCAACTACTGTTGCTAAGATAACTGTTTCACCACATTGAGCTATAATTGCTCCATCTGCTTGTCTTGCTATTTTTCCTGTCTCTAAACTTATTTTTTTTCCACTTATTTCTATTTCTTTTTTTACTACTTTAAACATTTACTTCCTTAAATTTAGTTTTGTTAATACTGTCTTATAAGACTCCATATTATTTTTCTTTAAATAGTCTAATAATTTTTTTCTTCTATTTACCGCTCTCAAAAGACCTACCGAAGAGTGTTTGTCCTTTTTGAATTGTTTAATATGTTTTGATAGACTCTCAATTTTTCCTGTTAATTGAGCTATCTGAACTTCTGAAGATCCAGTATCTTTATCATGGATTTGAAGTTCCTTTACTTTTTCTTTCATTTTTTTCCTTATTTATTTGTTTGTTTGATTAAATTTTCTATTTTTTCCGCATAATCAAAAGAGTCGTCTTTTACGAAAAAAAGTTTTGGTAAAAACTTCATAATAATTTTTTTAGATAAAACTTTTCTAATCATAAATGAAGATATTTTTAATTTTTCTATAATCACTTCTGTGTTTTTTCCTCCTAATGGCATTACAAATATTTTTGCAGTTTTTAAATCTGGTGACATTCTCACCTCTGTAACAGTAATTTCTTTAGTCGACAAATTTGGTATTTTAGCCTCATCCCTTATAAAGAGAATACCTAAAGCTTGCTTTATCATTTCTCCAACTCTTAATTGTCTTTGTGTAATTGGTTTTCCTAAATGTTTCACTTAAATTGTTCTTTCAGTAATTTTTGCATTATAAACTTCTATGATGTCTTTTTTTTGAAAATCAGCAAAATCTTTAAGAGTAATTCCACACTCCAAACCTGCTGAAACCTGTTTAGTTTGATCTTTTTCTCTAAAAATAGAGCCAATTTTTCCATTAAATATTATAGCTCCATCTCTAATAACTCTTGCACTAGAATTTTGGGTTATTTCTCCCTCTACTACTTTTGAGCCAGCTACTTTCCCAACTTTTGAAACCTTAAAAATTTCAAGAATTTCTGCACTTCCAACAATTGTTTCTTGTATATCTGGAGATAATAATCCTGCCATCTTGGATTTTATAAAATCTAATACTTCATAGATTATATTATAAGAGGAAATTAAAATTTTTTCTTGCTCTGCTCTTTTCTTTGCCTCTTTACTTGGTTTAACATTGAATGCAATTATTACAGCATTAGATGCTTTTGCCAAAGTTACATCTGTTTCCGTCACCATTCCTATGTCAGAAAGAAGTATTTTTGGTTTTACTTCATCATGTTTTATTTGATCTATTGCATTTTTGATTGCCTCAGATGAACCATGAACATCAGATTTAATAATTATATTTAATTCCTCTGATACTGAGCTCTGAAAGGCAGAGTCTTGTGTGACGAAATTAATAGGAATTTTCACATTTTTTGACTCTTCAACTCTTGCTTCGCAAAGAGATTTAGCCTCTTTTTCATTTGATAACACAATAAAATCATCCCCTGATTTTGCTGCACCATTGATACCAATTATTTCAATTGGAGTAGCTGGTTCAGCAATTTCAATATCTTTACCTTGATCGTTAATTATTGCTCTTATTTTGCCCCATTTCAATCCACTAACAAAATAGTCTCCCTTTTTCAGAGTACCTGTTGTTACAACAATATTTGCGACTGGCCCTCGCCCAATATCTATTTTTGATTCTAAAACTATACCCTTAGCATTTGTTTCAAAATCAGTTTTTAAATCTAATAATTCTGCTTGTAGTAAAACTGACTCAACTAATTTATCCAAATTTTTTTTAGTTTTTGTTGAGATTTCTACCATTAAAGTATCACCTGATAAATCTTCAGCAATTAACTCATATTCTAAAAGTTGATTTTTTATTTTCTGCGGGTCTGCCTCGGGTAGATCACATTTATTTATAGCAACTACTATTGGTACATTTGCTGCTTTAGCATGTTTAATTGACTCTATAGTTTGTGGTTTAACACCATCATCTGCTGCTACAACTAAAATTACGATATCTGTTAATTTAGAGCCTCTAGCTCTCATTTCTGTAAATGCTGCATGTCCTGGAGTATCAATAAATGTGATTTTGTTATTTTGGTGATTAATCTGATAAGCACCAATATGTTGAGTTATGCCTCCAAATTCTCCCGAAACTACATTAGCTTTTCTTAAAACATCTAAAACAGAAGTTTTACCGTGATCAACATGCCCCATTACTGTAACTATTGGAGCTCTATTTTTTAAATTTTCTGATTTAACTTCTTTTATTTTTTCAATTATATCTTCAGCTTTAGTTTCACGTATAGGATTGTGACCAAATTCGTTTACTAAGTATTCCGCTGTGTCAGCATCTATAGTATTATTTATAGTAACTGTAACTCCCATACCAAGCAAATGTTTAATAATGCTACTTGATTGTTCAGCCATTCTATTTGCTAGCTCTTTGATTGTTATTACTTCTGGAAGATTGATATCTCTTTTTACTTGAGCAAAATTATCTTTGTGTTCTTGTAGATTTAAGCTTCTATTTTCTTTTTGTTTTGCTCTTTTAAGTGAAGCTAAACTTCTAGATTTAGTCTCTGCATGATCATCACTTAAAGCCCTGGAGATTGTTAATTTTAATTCTCTTCTTTTGCCGGTGGACTTGTTTAACCTACCATCTTTTTGTATTGCCTCACCCTTTAACCTCCTTGTAGCTCTTTGCTCTGCCAATTTTCTTTTTTCAAAATCTGAGGCTGGTGGAGCAGAGGGTCTAACAAAATTGCTTGGTTTGGAGTAATTATTATTGTTTGGTCTTAAATTGCTAGCATTTTGTCTTGAAAATTGAGACTTTCCAGGAAACTTCGTGTTTTTTTTCTCGATAACAACAGTATTTTTAGATTGTGATTTAGCTTGCTCTATACTATTTAAAGTTTTTTTTGAACTTCCAGAAATTGATAACTTTAATTTTTTTTTTTCCATATTTCATCTCTCAATCTTTATAAACTTTATCTCTTGCAGACATTATTAAACTATCTGCCTCTGATTTTGATAAAGCAAAATCTTCTAAATATCCCTTAATTTTAACTCTTTCACCCTTAACAACATCGTATGTGCCTGTTAACTCATCTGAAGCTAAATCTGCTAAATCTGTAAGTCTTAAAATTTTTTGTTCACCAAGAGTTACCAGCATTCCTGGAGTAAGACCCTCATGATTTATCAAATCATTCTCTAAACCAAGATCTTTTATTCTATTCGATATCTCAGCTTGATCTTTTTCATAAAATTCTTTTGCTCTTTCGATAAGTTCTTTTGCTGTATCCTCCTCTATACCTTCGATTTTAGTTATAGCATCAACTGAACTATCTTTTATATCATCAATTGTTGAAAATCCTTCTGCCACTAAAAGTTGACCTAAAGTCTCATCTAGTTCAAGATTTTTGACAATACTATCAGTCTTTTCTTTGAATTCTAATTGTCTTCTTTCAGAATCTTCTTGCTCTGTCATTATATTAATTTCGTAGTTTAATAATTTTGTTGCTAGTCTTACATTCTGACCTCTTCTTCCAATAGCTTTGCTTAAATTTTCCTCTGTTAAAATTACATCTAATTTTTTTGAATCGTTATCTACATTTACTCTTTGAACTTCAGCTGGAGACAATGCATTTGAGACAACTACTGCAGGGTCTTCTGACCAATTAACAATATCTATTTTTTCTCCTTGGAGTTCATTTACTACAGCTTGAACTCTACTACCTCTCATACCAACGCATGCTCCTACAGGATCTAATGAAGTATCTATTGCTTGTACACAAATTTTTGCCCTACTACCAGGATCTCTAGCAGATGATTTAATTTCAATTAAACCATCATATATTTCTGGAACTTCCTGAATAAATAGCTTATCCATAAATTTAGCATGAGCTCTTGATAAGAAAATTTGTTGACCTCTTGGCTCTCTTCTAACATCCAGACAATAAGCTTTAACCCTATCACCAGCTCTAATATTTTCTCTTGGTATCATCTCATTTTTTTGAATAATTGCTTCTGTTCTTCCTAAATCAACTATTACATTCCCGAACTCAAGTCTTTTTACTATACCACTTAAAATAGTATCTTTTTTATCTACAAAATCATTATATTGCCTTTCTCTTTCAGCTTCTCTTACATTAAAACTAATTACTTGTTTTGCAGTTTGTGCTGCAATTCTACCAAAATCAAATGATGGAAGTGGTTGAAGAACCTCATCTCCAACTTGTTTGTCTTTGTTAGACTGATTTAATTTTATTGCATTATCAAGAGTTATTTCAACGTTTGAGTTTTCAGGCTTATCAACTATCAATAATTTTCTAAAAATTCCTATATCACCATTATCTCTGTTGATTTCTACTTTGATTTCGTTGTCAACCCCAAATTTAGATTTAGCTGCTTTTGCAATACCGGTCTCCATTGATTCTATAATCAATTCTTTGTCGATTGATTTTTCTAAAGCTACAGCTTCAGCAATTCTTAACAGCTCTAATTTATCTGCTCTTCTATTTAACATATTTTTTATTTAACATATTTTTGTCAGCCAAAAAAAAATGGGCCTAAGCCCATTTTTGAAATTTCAACAAAGTGATTGGAATATAGTTATTTTTAATATGTTTTCAACAATATTTACTTAGCAAAAACCTCTAATTTATCTGTTTTTTCCCAAGAAAATGATCCGTCGCCTTCAGGTATTCTTCCGAAGTGACCATAAGCTGCGGTTTTTTCATATATTGGTTTATTCAAACCAAGCATTTCTCTAATACCTCTTGGACTTAAATCAAAATTTTCTTTTATAAGTTTTTCTACGTGCATATTTTTTTCTTCATCATTATCAAATAAGTCTACATAAATTGATAAAGGCTTAGATACCCCAATTGCATAAGCTAATTGAATTAAACATTTATCTGCAATTTTTGATGCGACAACGTTTTTAGCTAAATATCTAGATGCATAAGCAGCTGATCTATCTACCTTTGTAGGGTCTTTACCTGAAAATGCACCTCCGCCATGAGGGGCAGCTCCACCATATGTATCTACAATTATTTTTCTACCAGTTAAGCCACTGTCTCCATCTGGCCCTCCGATCACAAAGTTTCCAGTAGGATTAATATAGATCTCTTTTTCATCAAGACTTCCCAATAAGTTCTTAGGTATGGATCTCTCTATATAAGGCATACAGAGTTCTTTAACTTGAGCCAAGTTAACATCTTTAGAATGTTGTGTAGAGATAACAACTGAAGTTACAGCAGATGGCATACCATCTTTGTATTCAATAGTAATTTGACTTTTTGAATCTGGTTCTATTCCACTTAACTTTCCTGATTTTCTGTCTTCAGCCATCAATCTAAGAATTTTATGTGAATAATGAATTGGAGCTGGCATTAATACCTCTGTTTCGTTACAAGCATAACCAAACATAATTCCCTGATCTCCAGCACCTTCATCTTTATTTCCAGCAGAGTCAACTCCCATTGCAATATCAGCTGATTGGGAGTGTAAATGAGTTTCAATTTTAGTTTGTTCTCTCCAAGAAAAACCATCTTGGTCATAACCTATATCTTTAATACAATCTCTTACTTTTGAAATTAATTCATCTTCTTTTAGTTCTGGACCTCTTACTTCTCCAGCTAATACAACTTTATTTGTTGTTGTTAATGTTTCACAGGCAACTCTTGCTTGGGGTTCAGAAGCTAAAAAGCTGTCCACAACCATGTCTGAAATTCTGTCACAAACTTTGTCTGGGTGTCCCTCAGACACTGACTCACTAGTAAATAAAAAATTTTTCTTCATTAATTCTCCCGTGTTTTAAAAAAAAAAATTAAACTAATATAAATAGATAGAAAATAAAAGAAGATCTTATTACCGTGAGAGCTAAAGATTGTTTTATTGGACTTTTTGAAAGACTTAATCTCAATAAATCCCTTGTCGGTTGTTAAAATTTTGTCAATTACCTGTCCTTTTGGATTAATAAAAGCTGAAATACCATTGTTTGATGAGCGGATGACTGGTTTACCTTCCTCAATAGATCTAAAAATTGAGTGAGAGTAATGCTGGTATGGACCGATAGAATTTCCAAACCAACCATCCTCGGAGATGTTTAATATAAAATCATAATTTTTTTCACTGTTGTTTATTTGACCAGAATAGATAATTTCATAACAGATAAGTGGAATAAAGCTATAATCATTGTATCTAATTAGATTTCTTCGATTATCTGCAGAGAAAGATTGATAACCTTGAGTGATTTTTTTAAATCCCAAATTACTTAGTACATTTTCAAATGGCAAGAACTCTCCAAATGGTACCAATTTATTTTTGTAATATTTTTGTAATACATCAAGATCATTATTCACCACTAAAAGCGAATTATAAATCTTTTGTTTTTCATTTATATTTATACCCAAAATAATTTTATGTTTTTTTGAAAAATTATTTGAGAAAAGAGTGTTAAATTTTTTGAGATCCTCAAAATAAATACTTGAAAGTATACCTTCAGGTAAAATAAACAGTGTTTCGATTGATGGATTTGGCTTAGAAATATTAATCAATTCAAGAATAAGTTCACTGGGATTTTCATTTTGAAAATATCTATTAATATTAATCGTAGGAGAAATTATCTTAATATTGAAACCTAAATCTTTTTTTTCATTCAATTCAAACTGTCTCAAATTTGAGTTGCCCCAAAAATAATTAGTGAAAAGAGCTGACAGAGAAAAAATAAATATACTTATTATTATTTTTCTTTTGTAATTAAAAAATAAAATAGTTGGAAATAAAAATAATAAAATAACTAGTGAATTAAAAGCATAAGTGCCTGTTATAGAAAGTATTTGAATAAATTCTAAATAATTTACAAAACTAAAAGCGACTAAGTTCCACGGAAAACCACCAAATAAGAAACTTCTGATATATTCAGATATAGACATAGTGGTGGCCAAAATTAAAATTGATAAAAAATTTTTTTTTGGGTTAAAAAGTGAGAAAGCTAAAGTGGAAAAACCGTAAAACAATCCTAAAAATAATGGAATTAAAATTAAAGCAAATGGTATTAAAGGTTTAAAGATATCTTCAAAAGTTAACGAATTCGTTATCCAATATAAATTTGAAATAAAATAACCAAATCCGAATATCCATCCAATATTAAATGAAGCAATTTTATTTCTTGAATAAAATAGTAATGTCCACAGAAGAGCTGGATATGAAAAGAAATTTATGTAAAATAAATTGTAAGGTGGAAGGCTAAAAGAAGAGATTAAACCAGTTGAAAATATAAACGAGTATAATAGAATTTTATTTTTGTTTAGTAAAGTCAATTTACTTTATGAAAATAATTCAATATTAATTTTTCTTTTTTAAACATTTTTTTAAAATCATTTAATTTCTTATGATCATGACCAATTAAATGAAGATATCCATGTATCCACATTTTATCAAACTCTAAAAAGAAATTTGTTTTTTTTGATCGTTCTTTAATAATTTCATAGCTAATTGCTATATCACCCACATACAGACTTTTTTTATCTTTAATTTTCATTGGAAAGGATAAAACGTCAGTAGTTTTATTTTTTTTTCGAAATTTAAGATTAAAGTATTTCATTTTCTTATCATTGGTTAAGAGTATCGAGAATTCATGTTTTTTTTTTTTAAATAAAGGCGCTTTAGATAATATTTTAAGTCTTTTCTTTAAATAATCGTTTGGTTTTTTAATAATTTTTTTCCAATTTGAATAACCAGATATTACATTGGCTTTTATCATCCGTCTGAGCTTTGATCTGAATATGCCTTAACAATTTTTGATACAAGTGGATGTCTAACTACATCTTTATGATTAAAATCAACTACAGAAATTTCTTTTAAATGCTCTAGTAATTTTTTTGATCTATGTAACCCTGAAAGCGATTTATTAGGTAAATCTATTTGCGAGGGATCACCATTTATTACTATCTTGGAGTTCTCTCCTATTCTAGTTAAAAACATTTTAATCTGTGTATCTGTAGCATTTTGTGCTTCATCCAAAATGGCAAAAGAATTTTTTAAAGTTCTACCTCTCATAAAAGCTAGAGGAGCAATTTCTATATCACCTACTTCAATTTTTTTTTGAATCTTTTCAAAATCTAATAGATCGTATAAAGAGTCATATAATGGTCTTAGGTACGGATCTACCTTATCTCTCATATCACCAGGCAAAAAACCAAGTCTTTCTCCAGCCTCAACAGCTGGCCTAGAAAGTATAATTCTTTCTATTTTCTTATCTAGCAACATAGTTAGGGCTACAGCAACTGCTAAAAACGTTTTACCGGTTCCAGCTGGCCCTGCTGAAATAATAATATCTGACTTTTTTAGGGCTCTAACGTAATCTTTCTGTTTTTCAGACCTTGGAATTACAGATTTTTTTGGAGTTTTAATTATATATTCTACTTTTTTTTCAAAGTTATTTTTTTCGTTTATCATAAATTCGTTTATGGATGAAATTATATCTTTTTTTTCGATTGTTCCATTACTTAAAAATTGTTCGGTCAAAAATTGTATAGCATTTTTTATCAAGTCGTTCTTCTCTGGATCGCTTTTTACTAGGATAGAATTCCCTCTTGAATACAAGCTAGTTTTTGTAATTTTTTCTAATTCCTTCAAGTTATTATTAAATTCACCTGCCACACCAAGTAACAAATCATTATTTTGAAATATAATACTTAAAGTATTATTTTCAGAATATACATATTTTAATTCAGAAATAATTTTTTTTTTATTTAAATCAATCAATTCAAGCAGCTTTCTTTTCTTTATCTAGTAAACCAAATAATGTGTTCTGGTTACTATTATGAACTTTTACTTTTACAACTTTACCAATATTACTTTCATTTCCATCAAAAATTACAGGTGAAATATATTTATTTCTTCCAAATAATTTATTTTGTTTTTCCATTTTATTTTCAACTAACACATCAACTGTACTATTTTCTAATGATTTATTTTTTTCTATTTGATTATTAAATAATTTTTCTTGAATTAGTGTAAGTCTTTCTTTGGCTAAATTTTTGTCTACCATCTCTAATGTTGATGCTTTTGTTCCTGGTCTAGGACTAAAAATAAAGGAAAAAGAATTAATAAATTTTATTTTTTTAATTAGATTAAATGTATCTTCAAAATCTTGTTGAGTTTCTCCAGGATAGCCAATGATAAAATCACTAGAAAATTCTATTTCTTTATTTATTTTTTTTAGTCTTTCATAAATTTTTAAATAATGATCTACGGTATGTTTTCTATTCATTAACTCTAACATTTTGTTAGAGCCACTTTGAATAGGTAAGTGAACAAAAGGCATTAATTTATGACTAGACGCATAGCATTCAATCAAATCATCAGTCATATCCCTTGGGTGTGAGGTGGTATATCTTATTCTTTCTAACTCTGAAAATTGATCTAACTGGTTTATTAAATGTGAGATTCTATATTCTTTAGAATTTTCTGTATATGAATAAGCATTAACATTTTGACCTAGCAATGTTATTTCTTTTGCACCATTTTTTATAAGTTGTTCCGCCTCGAGTATAATTTTATTAAATGGTCTAGAGTACTCAGGTCCTCTTGTGTAAGGCACAACACAAAAATGGCAAAATTTGTCACATCCCTCCTGTATAGTTAAAAAAGCCGATATTTTATTATTATTATTTTTAATTTGATCGAAGTATCCAAATTTTGAAATCGTATCAAATTCTGTTTCTTCTTGTTTCACGTTAAATTCGTGTTCTTTCAATAAGTCATTTATTTTGTGATAGGCTTGAGGGCCTATAATAATATCTATATATGGTTCTCTTTTTAACATTTCCTCGTTTTCTGCCTGAGCTACACATCCAGCTACAACCATGATTGGTTTTTTTTTATTTCTATATAATTTTTTTACTCTTCCAATTTCATGATAGACTTTTTCTTTCGCTTTATCTCTAATGTGACATGTATTTAGAATATAACATTCAGCATTTTCTTGGTCTTCAGTCTTTATAAAGCCTAACTTACTTACATTATCATAAATTCTATTAGAGTCGTATTCATTCATTTGACAGCCAAATGTTTTAATGAATATTTTTTTTTTTTTCATAAATTAATTTGCAAATTGAACTTTTGCATTGAATGATACAGATCTTCTTTCTTCATCTGTTCCAGTAAAAGGATAAACGGTGTGCATTAAATAATTTGGAAATAAGTAAAAATCACCTAGTTCGGGTTTTACTAAAAATGTAGACTTTGAAAATAAATTTGGAGATCCAAATATTAATTGAAGTTTTCCATTTTCATTCGTCTTTTTATTAGGTTGTGATGTATTGCCTAGATGAGATGGAACCTTAAGATATCCAACGCCAGATATATCTCCCGTATGCCAATGAACAGGATTATAATCGTTTTTAAATTGTCTTACCACCCAAGATTTAATTAATTGAAAATTTTTAATTTCTTTTTTTAAATCTTCTTTTGCCCAACTAGAGACATTAGAAGCTAAAAATTCAGCCCATTTAATTTTTTTCATGAAATCTACCTCCATCAAAAACTCTTGCTGAACTTTTCCAATAAGTTTATCTCCTTCATTTAATTTTTTTATTTTTTGATCATCAAGAATAACTGTATCAATATAATGATTAATTTCTTTAATCATTTCATTTGACATTTTTATTTTTACAATTGATGGGCCAAATGGTTTTAATACCTTAAAATTTTCCATTTATTTTTTTTTTATTCCATAAAGCTCGAGTTTATGATCTACTAACTTATAGCCAAATTTTTCAGCTACCTTTTTTTGTAGTTTTTCAATTTCCTCGTCTACAAACTCAATAATTTCACCAGATTTTATATCTATAAGATGATCGTGATGACTTTCGACTATGGCTTCATATCTTGCCTTACCACCTTTGAAGTCGTGTTTAGTTAATATGCCTGACTCTTCAAATAGTTTTACTGTTCTATAGATAGTAGCAATACTTATTTTTGGATCTATTTTTGAAACCCTTTTATATAATTCATCGACATCTGGATGATCAGATTCACCATAAACTTCTTTGGACTCGGATAAAACTTTAGCTATTACTTTTCTTTGATCAGTAAGTTTGACCCCTTTCTGTTGACAAATCTGTTCTATGGTTTCGGACATAATTTATTTTAACTCGAATATATAGGTTTTATCAAATCTTTAATAATTAATTTTTTTTGATGTAATTTAAGTAAGTTTTTATAATTCTTGTTTTTCAGATCCTCTGATTTAAAACCAATCAAACTAGCTTTATTGGCAAAAGATATAGCTTTTGCTATCGATAATGAAATTCTTAAACTGGTAAATTTGCCAGGCCCCAAATTGACAAAAATTCTATTAACGTCATTTATTCTTTTTTTTCTTTTCTTAATGAAAATTAAAAGTAGTTTCATAAAATTATCAAAATTTTCCCTACTGTTTAAATAGCTTGTAGTATATAATTCGGTATCTGTGATGATCACAAAGATAATTTTTTCATTAGCTGCATCAATTATTAAATTTGTCATTTTATATTTTTTTTTTTTAAATGCTTATGCAGAAACTGTAAACAAAAAATTTGAACCAAACGAAAGGGGAATTTTAGCTTTAATGTATCATAGATTTGAGGAAAATCAGTACCCATCAACAAATATTAGAATTGACATATTCCAAAAACATTTAAACATTATTAGACAAAATAATTTTTCTTTTTTAAATCCAAAAAATTTTGATTATGAGTTTAATAAAATAAGTGAAAAAAAAAAAATTTTACTTACAATTGATGATGCTTTTTCCTCGTTTTATATAAATGCATGGCCAATTCTTAAAAAAAATAAGATACCATTTATTTTATTTGTTTCTACAGAAACAGTAGGAAAAAAAGGTTATATGAATTGGGATGAAATTGTGGAAATATCCAAAGAAGATTTTGTTTACATTGGAAACCACTCACATTCACACGAATACTTAGTAAAATATAAATTTGAGAAATTTAAAAAAGATATTACCAAATCGATAAAAATTTTCGAAGAAAATCTTGGTTACAACTCTAAGTTTTTTTCTTATCCGTTTGGTGAATATAGTTTAGAACAAAAAAAATATATTTCAAAAAATTTTGATTATGCTTTTGGTCAACATTCAGGAGTAATAGATTTAAATAAAGATAAGTATGAATTACCTAGATTTCCCATAAATGAAAAATATGGAGATTTAGAAAGATTCAAATTTTTGATAAATCTTCTCCCAATCCAATATAAAGTTATAATTCCAGAGGAAAAATTTTTATTAGACGCTAATAATCCGCCAAAACTAATAATAGAATTTTTTAATGATCAACCTAAAATTGATAAAATAAATTGCTTCTCAAATGAGGGTGGTGAGTGGAAAAATTCTCGACTTAACTATACAAATTATAAAATTGAAGTTATTTTTACTGAAAAATTTTTACCGAGAAGAGGGAGAATCAATTGTTCAATGAAAGATAAAGATGGATGGAGATGGTTTGGAACTCAGTTTACTCTAAATTAAATTTTTCATTTTTAAACTCGTTGGTAAAATGTCTACATCATCAAAATCTGTTAATGAATTCTGATTAATTATTTTTTTTAAGACTTCAGTATATTCTTTCCCTGTTTCGGCATATTTTTCAAGAAACTTTACTAGTTTTAAACTATCTAATTTTTCGTCATTATCTCTTTGAATTGCCCTTTCAATTCTAAATTCTTTATAACTAGGATGAGTATTCAAATTTCTTTGATAAGCTCTCACTGAAGCTTTCAAAATTTTAAACTTGGCTACTTTATGTTTTTTATCTTTTTCGACTTCTAAAGGCCTTATACCCTCACCAGACCAGGTCCATTGTCCAAATAATGCGTTGCCTTCTTGTGCAAATCTCGAGCTGCCCCAACCAGTTTCTTTTGCTGCTTGTGCTATTGCTAGTGAAACTGGAACTTCGTCCATTCTTATTTTAAGTTTAGCTAAATCATTATTTTTTATACCATATTGTTTAAATTTAAGTTCAAGCCATGCTTTATCACGTGGTGAAGTATTGTTCTTATTTAAAATTTCAAAAAGTTTTTTTCGATCAAATCTTATTTTAAGATTTTCCTCAATAATCAATGGTAATACAATTTTAATAAATAGTTTTTTTCTTTTTTTTGGGCTTTCAATATTTTTAAGTTCTTTAGGAAGTTTTGTTAATTGGTTTCCTGCGTTAACTAATTTAGTTTTTTTAACAGTTTCAAGATTATATCCATTATCTTTAAATAATTCTTCTATTGTTGAAGCACTTAGTCTTTGAGGATCTTCATCATCTTCGTCCTTTCCAAAAACATCTATATCCTCAAAAATATTCCATGAAAATCTGTCTCTAATTGCTTCATTTATTATTTTATTTTTTTTATTCTGCTCATCTAATATTTCGTCAAAACTTTGTTTTGAAGAATTTAAAACAACTTGATTTGATTTTAAATTATTTTTTAAAAAGTTAAATGAGTTTGGTAAAACTGAAAATACAAATATAATAATTAAACTTGTTAATAATGTTTTAAAAAAATTAAGATTACTATTATCTATTTCTTTTTTTAATATTTTTTTTTTCATCCTTGTTAATTTCTTATAATTGATACTTAAGGTATTAAACAGCTAAAACTTCTTTTACTTCAGGAATATAATGGCAAAGAAGGTTCTGAACACCTTGTTTTAAAGTTAAGGTTGAAGATGGACAGCCTGAGCAACTACCTTTTAACACAACTGTAACTTTTCCATCTTTAAATTCTTTAAATGTTATATCTCCCCCATCTCTAGCAACAGCTGGTCTAATTTTAGTTTCTAGTATTTTAATTATTTTGTTTTCGATTTCCCCATACTCTTTGTGATCATCTAATTCTGCATTTTTATTGATGATAAATTTATTACCCTCATCATAGTATTCATTAAGATATGAAATCACTAAATGCTTTATATTTTCCCATTTTTCATCTTGTGTTTTATTAATTGATAAAAAATCACCACTCAAAAATATTCCTGTAACACCATTTATTGATAAAATATTTTTTAATATAGGAATTTCTGTTTGATCCTCATTTAAAAATTCATAAGGTCCATCATTTGATACCCCTTTTCCAGGGAGAAACTTAAGAGAATTTGGGTTTGGTGTTTCTTGAGTTTGTATAAACATAATATTTATATAGCTATAAATTCTTAAATTTAAAGAATTTTAAAAACCTATTATTTTCTTCATTTCTTTTATCTTTTTTCCTGCAATTTCTTCAGCTCTCCGTGCTCCTTGTGTAAGAATTTTGTCAAGATATTCTTGATCATTCATTAATTTTTTTATTTCATCAGAGATTGGAGAAATTTTATCTGATAAAACTTCTGCTAATTGACTTTTTAGGTCTGAAAAATTTTTACCTCCGAATTCAGCTAAAGTTTTATCTAAGGTTTGATTTAAAATACTAGAATAAATTCCAAGAAGATTTTCAGCTTCAGGCCTATCTTTTAATTTTTGTTCTTCACTAGGAATTGGAAAAGAATCGGTTTTGGCTTTTTTAATTTTATTTATAATTTCTTCTTTTGTGTCAGTTAAATTAATCCTGCTAAGATCTGATGGATCTGATTTACTCATTTTTTTTAAACCATCTTTTAAACTCATTATTCTTGAAAAACTTTTTTTTATTAAAGGTTCTGGGGCTTTTAAAAAATCTTCACAATTAAAATCTTTATTAAATTTTTGGGCAATGTCTCTTGTTAATTCTAAATGTTGTTTCTGATCTTCTCCAACAGGGACATGGGTGGCATCATAAAGCAATATATCACTAGCCATTAATATTGGATAAATATATAGACCAACAGAGGCCTTTTCCTTATCCTTACCAGCTTTTTCTTTAAATTGTGTCATTCTATTTAACCAACCCATTGGTGCCATACAACTTAGAACCCATGACCCTTCTGCATGGGCATGAACTTTTGATTGGTTAAAAATAATACTTTTACTTGGATCAATACCACTCGCTATAAATGTTGCAGTTGTTTCACGAATATTATTCTTTAATTGATCTTTATCTTGCCTAACAGTAATTGCATGTAAATCTACAACACAAAAAATACACTCATTTTGATTATCATTATTTAATTCAACAAAATTTTTAATGGCTCCTAGGTAATTACCTAAATGAAGATTACCTGTAGGCTGAACACCAGAAAATATTTTTTTGGACATCTATCAATACTTTAAATTAATATCTGAAATTTTAAAGGCTTTTGTAATAATAGAAAATCCGATGTACGAAACAAAAGTAAATAAAACAATCAATATAATTAAAATAAATTTATAATTATTTTCATAATCTAAGTAGGTTCCAAGAATATTTAATAAAATATAAAATATAAAAATCGCAATTATATTTGAGAAAATGATTTTTGTAATTTGCTTAATAAAACTAGAACTAAATTTAAAGTAATTTTTGTTAGTCACAAAAACCAATAAAATTAATCCATTAAACCACGAAGAGATTGTTGTTGCGATTGGTATTATAATAAAACCAATTTGTGAAAAAAAAATTAAACTTATGATTATATTTAAAATTACTGAAATTAAAGAATACTTAAATGGTGTTTTTGTATCATTTCTTGCAAATAAAAAAGTAGAAAAAATCTTGATTAAAGAAAACGCAGGAAGTCCAAAAGAAAAATAGAACAGAGCTTTTGCAGAATTACTAACAGTCAACTGATCAAAGGAGCCATAACCAAATAAGGCAGATGTTATTTGCTCCGAACCAACCATTAGAGCAAATGATGCTGGCAAACTTAAAAATAAACTTAGCTCTAAGGCTTTATTTTGTAGTTCTTTTATTTTTATAGAGTTATTACTTTTAATATGTCTACTTAGATTTGGAAGTATTACTGTACCTATAGCAATACCAGCTATTGCTAAATTTATCTGATAAATTCTGTCTGCATAATATAAATAGGAAACAGCACTTGCCTGAAAAGATGCAATAATTGTCCCAATTAGGATGTTTATTTGAGTAACACCTGATGAAAATATACTTGGTAAAAGTTTACTAAAAAAGTTTTTAATTTTTTCGTTTATTCTAAGATTAAAATTTATGTTTATAACAAAATATTTCTTAACAAATATTAATAAGAAAATAAATTGAATAAGTCCGGCAAGGGTGATGGCATAAGATAAGTAATAAACCAGATTATCATTTAAATTTTCAGCATATAACAAACAAATTATTAATAATATATTAAGAATTATTGGTGCTGCTGCTGCAGCAGCAAATTTATTATGTGAGTTTAAAATTGCTGAAAAAAAGGATGCTAAGCAAATGAAAAACAAAAATGGAAAGGTAATTCTAGTTAAATCTATCGCAACATTTAATTTTTCTATGTCATTTGTAAATCCTGGTGCAATAATTTTAATAAATGATGGCATAAATATTTCAATTATTAAGATTGTAAAGAACAATCCTAGTAACAATAAATTAAAAATTTTGTTAGCAAATGAATTTGCATTTTTTTTTCCTTTTATAAGTTCTGAAGAATAAGAGGGAACAAAAGCTGCATTAAAGGTTCCTTCTGAAAATAATCTTCTAAAAGTATTTGGAATTCTAAAAGCAACAAAAAAAGCGTCTGCTAAAGGGCCTGATCCAAGGTATATAGCTATAAAAAAATCTCTTAAGTAACCAAGAGCTCTGCTTAATAATACAAATAGACTAAAGGTGCTTGTTGACTTAATGAGGTTCATAAATCATATTAGTCCTAAATTTACCTTAATAGTATATTTAATTTAAATAATGAAAAAAAACAAAATTGAACATTATTCAGATAAAGAGGCTCTTGAATTTCATAATTCTAATAAATCTGGCAAGATTGAGATAAATTCGTCAAAACCGATGACATCAAAAAGAGACTTGGCTTTAGCTTACTCTCCAGGGGTAGCAGCACCAGTTAAAGAAATTTATAAAAATCCTGAAAGAGCATACGATTATACAACCAAGGGAAATTTAGTTGCAGTAATAAGTAATGGATCCGCAATTTTAGGATTGGGAAATTTAGGAGCAATTGCATCCAAACCTGTAATGGAGGGTAAAGCAGTGTTATTTAAAAGATTTGCAGATATAGACGCAATTGATTTAGAAATTGACAGCAAAGATCCTAAAGAAATAGTTAATAGTATAAAAAACTTTGCTGTTAGTTTTGGAGGAATTAACCTTGAGGATATTGCTGCTCCAGAATGTTTTATAATTGAGGAAAATTTAAAAAAAATACTTGATATTCCAGTATTTCATGATGATCAACATGGAACAGCAATAATTACATCAGCAGCACTTATTAATTCAATACATATTACAAAAAAAAAAATTTCTAAAATAAAAGTAGTTGTAAATGGTGCAGGTGCATCTGCAATGGCATGCTCAGATCTATTTTTAAAATTAGGAATAAAGAAAAATAATTTAACAATGATAGATAGTAAAGGGGTTATTAATTTTGATAGAAAAGGATTAAATAAATGGAAATTAAAATATGCAAAAAAAACAAAAGATAAAACTCTGAGTGATGCTTTAAAAAATGCAGATGTTTTTTTAGGATTGTCTTCAGCTGGTATTTTAAAGAAAGAAATGATTAAAACAATGGCAAGAAATCCAATTATATTTGCATGTGCTAATCCTGATCCAGAAATTTTACCAGAAGAAGCGTATAAAATTAGAAAAGATGCAATAATAGCAACAGGAAGATCAGATTATGCAAACCAAGTTAATAATTTAATTGGTTTTCCTTATATATTTAGAGGGGCACTTGATGTTAGAGCAAAAACAATAAATGAGGAAATGAAAATTTCTGCAGCTAATGCAATTGCAAAATTAGCTAGAGAGAGAGTTCCAGATGAAGTTGCAGCAGCAATGGGAGGAGATAGACCTAAATATGGTAAAGATTATATTATTCCTTCTACATTTGATCCAAGATTAATAAGTGTAATTCCAGTAGCAGTAGCAAAAGCTGCAATAAAAAGTGGAGTTGCCAGAAAAAAAATTGAAAATTTTAATTTTTACTCTGAACAATTGAAACAAAGATTAGACCCATCGGTGACTGTTCTACAGGGAATAAATTCTAAAGTTAAAAAAAATCAAAAAACTGTTGTATTCGCTGACGGGGAGGACGAAAATACTTTAAAAGCTGCAATTGCTTTTAAAAATAGTGGTTTAGGAATTCCTATAATTGTTGCAAAAGAAAATGTTGTTAAACAAAGATTAAAAGAAATTGGATATGGTGAAAATTTAGATATTAAAATAGTGAATTCTACTGATAAAAAAATGAGAGATAAATATGTAAAATTTCTCTTTAAGAAAATGCACAGAGATCATGGTTTACTTGAGAGGGATTGTGACAGAATGATTAGAAATGATAGAGTTATTTGGTCATCCTGCATGGTTGAATGTGGAGATGCAGATGCAATGGTTACAGGCAATACAAGAAGATATTCCCAATCGTTAGAAAAAATTAAAAAAGTAATTTCTGCTCGAAAAGGCGAGATCATGTTTGGATTAAACATGGTAGTGAATAAAGGAAAGACTGTATTTATTGGAGACACATCAGTAAATGAATATCCCTCCTCTGAAGAATTGGCTGATATAGCGATTTCTTCAGCAAGAGTTGTGAGATTATTTGGATTTGATCCCAAGGTAGCATTTTTATCTCATTCAACATTTGGACAACCAATAACTAGTAGAACAAAACATATAAGGGATGCTGTAGACATATTAAAAGAAAGAAAAGTAGATTTTAAATTTGATGGAGATATGCAACCAGATGTTGCTCTTAATGAAGAATATTCTGATTTATATCCTTTTTCAGAGATAGTTGGAAATGCTAATATTTTAATAATGCCTGGTCAACATAGTGCAGCAATTTCAAATAAAATTATGAAAACATTAGGTGGTGCTAAAGTTATTGGTCCATTGTTAATAGGTCTAGCTCAACCAATAGAAATTGCCCCGTTAAGATCTTCAACTTCCGATATATTAGATTTAGCATCTGTTGCAGCTTATTCAGCTGGGGTAATTAAATATCAAAAAACAAAATAAAATACTTTTTATTTTTTAACAACTCTTAAATCATCAACTAAGAAAATACTTGTAACCACATCCTCAACATCTAAAATTTGTTTAGCTTCTTTAATGACTTCATCTCTCTCAGTTTTATTTTGTGCAATTCCGTAAACATAAATTTTCTTTTTATAAGTATCGATATTATAATTAACTGCTTTAATCTTTTTACTTCCTATTAAAGCTGCTCTAAGTTGTGATGTTATAAGTAGGTCTTTTGCAGACCTTTTGAAATTAAATTTTTCTTTTATCTGTAAATCATTGTTAACTGATCTCGCACCTTTAATTTCCCAGGCTAATTTTGTTATATTTAATTTATCTTCAACAGAATTTACTTTCCCTGTAAGAAATATTCTTCCATCGAGAATTTTTGTTTTTACTGAAATAATATAACCTTTATCTGCAGTTATTAATCTTGCTCTTAAATTTTGTTGCATAATTGAGTCATCTATTTGGGTACCCAGACTTCTTGGATCTAAAGCAATAGATACCCCGGTTCCCAATACTCCAGTAGAGGAATAGCCAACACAACCTGTAAAGATTATGAAACTTAATAATATAATAATTTTTTTAATTTTCATTTTTTATTTGAAGACAGTAGTTATAAATAAGTTTTTTTGAAATTTCTCTATCTTGTGAAACTTTCATTACAATATCTTTTATAGACATTTTTTTAATTAATTTATTTATTTTTTTTTTATCTGATTCTTCAAGCTCTTTAAAACTTAATTTTTCTTTTTTTATTTCAGAAATAACAATAGTTAATTCTCCTTTTCTTGAAAAATTTACATTTGACAATTCATTTACTGGGGTTCTGATATATTCCTCATGATATTTAGTAATTTCTCTACAAATTAAAATGTCTCTGTTAATAAAAAATTCTTTTATATCGCCAATTCTTTTATCAAGTTTATTTGGAGATATAAAAAATATAATTGAACTTTCTAGTGTTGATAAATTTTTAAATAATTTTTTAATTTGATTTTGCTTTTCTGGAAGAAAACCACAGAAATAAAAATTATCTGAAAAACCACTTATTGATATTGCAGCACTAACAGCAGAAGCACCGGGTATAGGAAAAATTTCTACATTATTTTTAACACACTCCTTTACTAAAATTCTTCCTGGATCAGAAAGGGCAGGTGTTCCTGCATCTGAAACAATTGATACTATTTTATTTTCTTTAAGAGTTTCTATAACTTTTTGTAAATTTTTATTTTCATTGAACTTATGGTTTGAGATAAGTTTATTATTAATTTCAAATTTCTGAAGTATTTTTTTTGTAACTCTCGTATCTTCACATAAAATTAAATTAGACTCTTGAAGGATTTTAACTGCTCTGAATGAAATATCTCCCATATTTCCAATTGGTGTTGCAACACAATATAGCCCAGGTTTAAATTTATTATTGTTTAAATTCATATGAATTATTTAATTAAATATATTATTAAAACTTAAATGAAAACTTTAATTAAATTATTAATATTTTCTATATTAGGTGTCTGCCTTTTTAACCAAAATATACAAGCATCTGAAAAAATTAAGATTGGATTAATTGTTCCATTAAGTGGTGAAAATTCTTTTATTGGTGAAAGAATCATAAAGTCAACAAGAATGGCCATAAACAAAATAAACGACGACAGAATTGAGATAATTCCTAGAGATACAAAATCAAATCCCATTGATGCTTTAAAAGTATCTAAAGAATTATATAAAAATAATGTAAGAATAATCATAGGTCCAGTTTTTAATGAAAGCACTAAATATCTAGATGATCTTAAAGAGGTAACGTTTATATCTTTTACAAACAAATTAATCGACAATCCAAAAAATGTAATAAGTGCAGGAGTTAATGCTGTATCACAATTACAAACAATAAAAAAATTTAATGAAAAAAATAGTTTATCGGAAAGTGTTTTTTTAATACCAAGATCACAGTTTAAAAAAGAGATAGAGGAAGCAATCTATAGAACAAAAATTAACCACAAAGAAGTATTTTATTACGACAGAGAACCAACTAAACTTACCAAACAAATTGAAGATTTAACAAAGTATCAAATAAGAAAAGATAATCTAAAATATGAAATAGAAAGAATAGAAAGCTTATCATTTAAAGACAAAGAAAAAAAAATACAAAATTTAAAGAAAAAGGATACACTTGGTAAAATTAACTTTGACTCGGTTATCATAGCTGATTTTGACGAAAATTTGAAAAGTGTGGCAACATCTCTTCTATATACGGATGTCTCACCAAAAAGAATTAATTATATAACCTTAAATCAATGGTTTGATGAAAGTCTTTTAAAAGAAAATTCTCTTCATCCAATATATTTTCCTTCGATAAACAAAACTAATTATGAATTGTTTATGAATGATTTTAAATATGCATATGGTTTAGATGGAGATCAACTTTCGTTTTTAAGTTACGATTTAATAGGATTGGTATATTTTCTTATTTATGACAATAATTTTAAAATTTCAAAAAAAATATTTTATAAAAAAAATAAATTTAAGGGGAAAATAGGGATTTTTGAAATAAATAAAAATACTATTACACATCAACTAAACTTCTATAGTATTGAAGATAATAAGTTTAAAAAAATTTTTTAATTTTTTTAAATGCAATAGAACGATGGTCTATTGCATATTTTTTGTTAGGATCCATTTCACCAAAAGTTAATCTTTTTCCTTTGGGAATGAAAATTGGATCATATCCAAAACCATTTTTCCCTTTCTTCATGTTAGATATTCTTCCCTCAATTTTACCAATTTTACTTATAAATTTATCATTTGGCCAAAAAATAGTAAGTACACATATAAATCTTGCACTTAATTTCTTTTTTTTCCAATTTTTATCTTTTTTAGAAATTTCTCTAAAAACTTTTTTAATTGCTAAATTGAAATTTCTTTTTTTCCCCGACCAATCTGCTGAATATACTCCAGGTGCTTTATCTAAAATGTCAATTTCTATTCCTGAGTCGTCTGACATACAAATTTTATTAGTTTTTTTTGAAAAATATTTTGCTTTTAAAAGAGAGTTTTGTTCGAATGTGGTTCCTGTCTCTGCAGGGCTTTGTATTTTAAAGTCTAAATTTGAATAAATTTTAAGACTTTTAGGTAATAGATCTGCAATTTCCTTTAGTTTTCCCTTATTATTTGAGCCAATAAATATCTCTTTAATTTTTTTTTTAGACACCTAGAAATTATACTTTTTCTTACCATATAAACAACATGGACAAAGAAGAATTAAAAAAAAATATAGACGAAAGTACTGCTGGGGATGCTGAGTTAAATACTCAATCAACGGAAAATGTTGATGTAAATCCAAAAAGTGAAGATGAAAATTTAGAGGCTGAGAAAAAAGAAGAAAAAAAACTAACCCCAGAAGAAGAGCTTGAAACACTCAAAGATAAATTAGCAAGAACATTTGCTGAAATGGAAAATCAGAGAAGAAGGTTTGAAAAGGAAAAAGAAGACGCATATGAATATGGTGGTTACTCTTTTGCAAAAGAGGCTCTTAATTTATTAGACAATCTTGAGAGATCCAAAGCTGCATTAGAAAATGATGAAAAATTAAAGGAAACAGATGCACTTAAAAAAATCTTAGAGCATTTAGATATTATAAATAATGATATGCTTTCAATATTCAAAAAAAATAATATTGAACCTGTTAAATCAATTAATGAAAAACTTGATCCAAATCTTCATCAAGCGATGATGGAAATTGAGGATGATACTAAAGAACCTGGAACTATTGTTCAAGAAATACAAAAAGGATTTACGATGAAAGACCGATTATTGAGGCCTTCTTTGGTTGGTGTTTCAAAAAAAAAAGTAAGTGAAGAGCAAAAGGAGGTTCAAAAAGATGAGAAAAACTAATAAAATCAACCAAAATTTAAATTTTGTAAACGGTTGTAGTCTTGCAATTAACACTTATATGAGGGTTAGGAATTAAATTATGAGCAAAGTAATAGGAATAGATTTAGGAACAACAAACTCTTGTGTAGCTGTAATGGAAGGTACACAATCTAAAGTTTTAGAAAATGCTGAGGGTGCAAGAACGACCCCTTCTGTAGTTGCATTTTCTGATAATGATGAGAAATTAATTGGGCAACCCGCAAAAAGACAAGCAGTAACCAATCCAGAAAATACAATATTTGCCGTAAAAAGGTTAATAGGGAGAAACTTTGATGATCCTTCTGTTAAAAAAGATGTTGAGACTGCACCTTTTAAAATTGTAAACTCTGATAAAGGAGATGCCTGGATAGAAGCTAAAGGTAATAAATATTCTCCATCACAAATTTCTGCTTTTACGCTTCAAAAAATGAAAGAGACTGCGGAAAAATATTTAGGTCAAGAAGTTTCTCAAGCTGTAATAACTGTTCCAGCATATTTTAATGATGCACAAAGACAGGCAACTAAAGATGCAGGTAAAATAGCAGGTTTAGAAGTTTTAAGAATTATTAACGAACCAACAGCAGCGGCACTAGCTTATGGATTAGACAAAAAAGCAAACAGTAAAATTGCAGTTTATGATTTAGGGGGAGGTACTTTTGATGTATCAATTCTTGAGTTAGGAGATGGAGTATTTGAGGTTAAATCAACAAATGGTGATACTTTCCTAGGTGGTGAAGACTTTGATAATACAATTGTTGATTACTTATTAAATGAATTTAAAAAAGAAAATGGTATTGATTTAAAATCGGATAAATTAGCATTACAAAGACTTAAGGAAGCTGCAGAAAAAGCAAAAATTGAATTATCGTCTGCTGCTCAAACTGAGATAAATTTACCATTTATTACAGCTGATAAAACTGGTCCAAAACATATTAATATGAAAATGACTAGAGCTAAACTTGAGGCTCTTGTTGAAGATCTTATTTCTAGAACTATTCCGCCTTGTGAAACAGCTCTTAAAGATGCTGGTTTAAGTGCAAGCGAAATTGATGAAATAATACTTGTCGGTGGAATGACTAGAATGCCAAAAGTAATAGAGGAAGTTAAAAATTTCTTTGGAAAAGAACCAAACAAATCAGTAAATCCCGATGAAGTTGTTGCAATGGGTGCTGCTATTCAGGCAGGGGTATTACAAGGAGACGTTAAAGACGTACTATTATTAGATGTTACGCCACTATCTCTAGGAATAGAGACTTTAGGTGGAGTTTCAACTAAATTGATAGAAAAAAATACTACAATACCAACTAAGAAAAGTCAGGTTTTCTCAACAGCAGAAGATAACCAACCTGCTGTTTCAATTAGAGTTTTACAAGGTGAAAGAGATATGGCCTCTGACAACAAGGTTTTAGGTAATTTTGAACTAGTAGGTATAGCTCCAGCTCCTAGGGGGGTTCCTCAAATTGAAGTTACGTTTGATATCGATGCAAACGGAATTGTAAATGTTTCTGCGAAAGATAAGGGGACTGGTAAAGAACAAAAAATTCAAATTCAAGCATCAGGTGGTTTAAGTGATGAAGAAATAAACCAAATGGTTAAGGATGCTGAGACAAATAAAGAAGCTGACAAAAAGAAAAGAGAAGCTGTGGATGCAAGAAACCAAGCTGACACTCTTCTTCATTCTACTGAAAAGAATTTAAAAGAGCATGGTGGTAAAGTTTCTGATGCAGATAAAAAAGCTATTGAAGATGCATCCGCGAATGTAAGAAACGCATTAAAAGGAACTGATGTAGAGGAAATTAAAAAGAAAACTCAAGATTTGGTTCAAGCTTCAATGAAACTAGGTGAAGCTATTTACAAATCACAACAAAGTACAAAACCTGGTGATGCACCTAAAGATGCAAAAGATGAAGGGAAAAAAGACGATAATGTTGTTGATGCAGACTTTGAAGAAGTAAAAGACGATAAAGAAAAAAGCGCCTAAACTATCAACCATTTGTCTATAACTAGTTATGGCAAAAAGAGATTACTACGATGTTTTGGGTGTTGAAAAAAGTGCTGGTCCAGACCAAATAAAAGCTGCTTATAGAAAACAAGCTGTAAAATATCATCCTGATAAAAATAAAGGCGACAAAGGAGCAGAAGAAAAATTTAAAGAAGCTTCAGAAGCTTATCATGTTCTATCAAATTCAGAGAGAAAACAAAATTATGATAATTTTGGTCACGCTGCATTTGAAAATGGTGGAGGAGGTGGAAGAGGTGGTTTTGGAAATTTTGACTTTTCTGGCTCTTTTTCAGATATCTTTGAAGACTTTTTTGGCGAAGGTTTTGGTGGTGGTGGAAGAAGATCAAGAAGATCTAATAACCGTGGCTCTGATTTAAGATATGACCTATCTATAAGCCTAGAAGAAGCTTATGCCGGAAAAAAACAAGATATTAAATTCTCAACATCTGATAGATGCGATACTTGTAGTGGTTCAGGATCTAAACCAGGTCAAAGTGCGAGCACATGCTCTATGTGTGGTGGCCATGGACAAGTTCGTTCTAGCCAAGGTTTTTTTACTGTTCAACAAACATGCCCTCAATGTGCTGGTTCAGGTGAACAAATTACCGATCCTTGCACAAGTTGTGGTGGTCAAGGTAAAAAACAAGCAAGTAAGCGCCTTTCTGTAACTATTCCTAAAGGAGTAGACGATGGAACTAGGATTAGATTATCCGGTAAAGGGGAAGCAGGATCAAGAGGTGCAAGTAATGGTGACTTATATTTATTTATAAATGTAAATTCTCATGAACTTTTCAAAAGATCTGAAGAAAATTTATTTTTTGAATGTCCAATTTCGATAGCAGATGCAGCACTTGGAACTGAATTAAAAATACCAACAATAGATGGTGGTAAAGCTAAGATAAAAATCCCAGCTGGAACACAAAGTGGTAAACAATTTAGATTAAGAGAAAAAGGAATGCCATTAATGAGAGGAAATGATTATGGGGATCTTTATGTTCAAGTGAATACTGAGGTACCAGTATCTTTAAATAAAGAACAAAAAGAGTTACTTGAAAAATTTAGAGAAATTGAAAATGAAAAATCAAATCCGAGTATTAAAAAATTCTTTAAAAAAGCAAAAAGTTTTTGGAAAAATTAGATGAAAAAAAAAATTAAGTATACAATTTTTGGTATTATTTATGTTTTAGCAATTCTAATTCTAGGTGCCTATTTTTATAAAGAGGGAATTGGCATAATTTAATTATCTTTTGCTAATCTTATAAATATATCTCCCATACCGCCTTGTACTTCCTCAAGCGGAGCATTATTTCTTAACTCACAATATTGTCCTGTAACCTCATGACTATCAATAGCAGCAATACTTTGTGAATTACATTTTTTGGCGTTATGAAATAAACCTATTACTAGTCTCTCATCTAATACAAATACTTGATTATTATCGAGTTTATTTGCATCACAAAAATAATCCTTATTTACTTCTCTTGGAAAATCTTTTTTACCACAGGGATTTTTTATTGTGAGAACAAAAAATTCTTTTTCACCGTCTGTAAAAGCATATTTCATTTTTTTTACTTTAGAGTATTTCATCAAATCACATGAGCATGGATAACAACACTTATGATAAAATCCACATATTTTCTCGTCATTTTCAGCATTTTTAAGATAAACAAATTCTGGTTTGCTATTTGGATCAATCAATGACCCAGACACAGCACAATATAACTTATTGTACTCTATAAAATCTTGATATGTGATTTGCTTTGTTAAAATATGTTTGAAAAATTTTGGACCTGCTGCGTTTCTATTTTGATCAGGAAAAATTTTTGGCCAATCTTTTACTAAATCAGCATAATAATTAAATTGATTTGAGTATGTTGGTTTAATTAAACTAAAAGTTATTAGTAGAAAGAAAATTGTAAAGTTTTTTATTTTTTTCATGACTTAAAGCTCAGAATACTTTAATTAGTTTACTTATTGAATTGAGTGTTATTGTCCTATTTTTTTTGATTTACTTCTATTGTTTTATTAAGTTCATTTATTTCTATTAACTGTGAAGAACCATCAGTCCAAACTATTTTTACTGAAATATTTTTTTCACTATCTCTAATACCATAATGAGCTACGGGTTCCATTTGACATAAATATCCAGAACCAGCATCAATGGTTTTAGCGTGATTTCTTAGGTTTGAGTTGAGTATAACTGTTGCTCCTCTTGCAGGTGCACCATGCTTATTTAATGGTTTAATTCTTATATAATTAAAATTTTTTTTAATATCTGCCTTATACATTGTTAGTGGTTGCATGCCAGATTCTCCATGAGAAACTAATAATTCTAAGATTCCATCATCATCTATATCCGCAACTGCTGCTCCTGTTCCCAATCCGTTAGACTCGTAAGCGTTTTGAATTTTTATCTCTTCAAAAAATCCATTTTCTTTTATTTTAAATAATTTATTTGGTTCACCAATATTATTCATGAATATTTCATCATAGCCGTCATTATCAAAATCTGCTGATATCACAGTTCTAATTCTAGTAGGAATATTATAAGTTGGAGTAGCGATATCTTTAAATCTGTTATCTTCTAATACAAAAGCCCTATGATAACCGTTCCAATTGGATGTGATTATATCTAATCTTCCTCTATAAAGTATGTCTGATAAAGTTGTGCCTCTTCCATTTTCATATTGATCATCAATTTTATAATCCTTAGCTATATCCTGAAAGAAACCATCAGAATTATAATATAAAAAATTTTTTCCTCTTTCGTTTGCTGCAAATATGTCAGTTTTTCCTGATAAAATATTTCCTGCAACTACAGCTCTTCCACCAGTTATTTTATCAATTTTCAGCTGCTCTGCTAAATCTAGTATTTGCCCAGAACTTTGTTCATAAAACCTTGTCGGACCCCCATAATTGGCAACATATATGCCATATTTTCCGTCACCATTTCTATCAACACAAACAACAGACCTCCCAGCAGTTAAGTTTAAATTTTTTTTATTAATATCTTTTTCAAATAAATCAATAAGACCATCGCTACTGCTATCAATCAATCTATCTGAATATTTTTTTTCTCCACTGTAGGTGTCGGTATTTAAAAAATATATTTCTTCAAACCCATCTTGATCAATATCACAAGCAGCAACTCCAATTGTTTTTCTTTTAGCATCATCAAAGATTTCATTTTTATTTATATTTATAAGTTTCCCATTTTGGTAAGACAACGCTAAGTTTGAAAAACCAAACCCAGTAACAATAAATTCATATTTATCATCTTGGTTTACGTCTGTAACAGACACACCGTAACTCAGTCTAAAATCATTATTTTCAATCAAAGATGTAATATCTTTAAAAAAGTCAGCTTTAGATGGATTGATAGACACAAAAAAAATAAAAACCAAAAATAATTTTAAAAGGTATTTAATAAGCATAATTGTTGTATATTGTTAAAAAAATATATTAAAAAAATTTAATGAGCAAAGTAAATTTAGCGATATCTGGTTGCATGGGACGAATGGGCCAACAACTAATAAAATCTTCAAGAATTGATAAAAATTTTAAGCTAACAACACTTACAGAAAATAGATTAATAAAAAAAAAAATTTCTGGAATTAAACCTAGTTTAAATAATGAAGATTCCTTCAAAAATGTTGATTTAATTATCGATTTTACTGTCCCTAATTGTACTTTTGAAATTCTTAAAATTGCATCAAAGCTTAAAAAAAGAATTGTTATTGGTACAACTGGATTTACCAAAAAAGAAGAGAGTCTTATTAAAAAATTTTCAAAGAAAATTCCAATACTGAAAGCTGGAAACATGAGCTTAGGCATAAATTTGTTAATGTATTTAACTGAAATAGCATCCAAATCATTAGGAAACAATTTTTTAAGTAAAGTGTACGAAGTTCATCATAAACATAAAATAGACCATCCATCTGGAACAGCGTTGATGTTGGGTAAAGGAATTGCTATCGGCAAAAATAAAGATTTTTATAATTTACTTGGAAAAAAATATCTAAATAAAAAAAATTTTCCTTATGGAAAAAAAATAAATTTTAACTCGATACGAAAAGGCAAAACAGTTGGTGAACATGAAGTTAAATTTTCAAGCGGAAAAGAAATTATTACATTAAATCACGAAGCATTTGATAGGGCTTTATACAGTGAAGGAGCTTTGGCAGCTGGAAAATGGTTAATGAAAAAAAAACCAGGTTTATATTCGATGCGTGATGTTTTAAATTTTAAATGAGTGAGAAGCAAAGGGCAAAAATTGTTCTTCGAACTTTAAACAAAATATATCCAAAAACGCCAATTCCTCTTAAACACAGAAATATTTTTACTTTATTAGTTTCTGTTCTTTTATCTGCACAGTGTACAGACGTAAATGTTAATAACGTTACTAAAAATATATATCCAAAATATAATAAGCCTGAACACTTTGTTAAGTTGGGAAGAAAAAAAATTGAGAAACTAATACGAAGTATTGGTATTTTTAGAATTAAAGCAAAAAGTGTTTATAATTTATCAAAAACTTTGGTTGAAAAGTATAATGGTAAGGTTCCAAAAACATTTGAACAACTTGAGGAATTACCGGGTGTTGGACATAAAACAGCCAGTGTTGTTATGTCTCAAGGATTTGGACATGCTGCCTTTCCAGTAGACACTCATATACATAGGCTGGCACAAAGATGGGGCTTAACAAACGGAAAGAATGTTGTTCAAACAGAAGAAGATCTTAAAAGACTTTTCCCTAAAAAATATTGGAATAAATTACATCTTCAAATAATTTATTATGGAAGAGAATTTTGCAAGGCAAGAGAGTGTTATGGTTTATCTTGTAAAATCTGTACTACTTGTTATCCTAAGAGGAAAAAACCACTTATAACTAAGAAAGCATAAAAAATGAAAATATTAGGTATTGGAAACGCAATTGTAGATGTGATTTGCAAAGTAGAAGATGATTTTATAACAAAAAATAATTTAACTAAAAGCACAATGAAATTAATTTTTGATGATAAAGAATTTAAAGATTTATTATCAAATCTTAAAATAGAAAAAACTGTTTCAGGTGGATCAGTTGCTAATTCAATTGTTGGACTATCTCAACTTGGCAATGAAGTAGGTTTTATAGGTAAAGTTAATGATGATGATCTTGGTGGTAAATACGAAGATGGTTTGAAGCAAGAAAACGTAAAATATATTTACTCAAAAAAGAAGGAAGATTTACCTACTGGAACTTGTTTAATATTAGTTACACCTGACTCTGAAAGGACTATGTGCACCTTTTTAGGAACTGCAGGAAAAATTAATGAAAATGATGTTAGTTCTGAAGCTATTAAACAAAGTGAGATTATACTTTTAGAGGGTTATCTTTGGGATGAGGGAGAACCTAAAAAAGCTTTTGAAAAAGCTATTCAAAACGCAAACAAAGTCGCTATGTCACTATCCGACCAATTCTGCGTTGATAGACACAAACCTCACTTTTTAGAATTAGTTAAAAATAAATTAGATATAACCTTTGCAAACGAGCAAGAGATAATGTCTCTGATTGATGCAAAATCTTTTGATGAAGTAATAAATTTTTCTAAATCTCTTGGTAAAATAATCGTTTTAACAAGGGGTGAAATAGGTGCAGTTGCTATTAATGGAGATGAAGTTGTTGAATGTGGAATAAAGCAAGGTCTTAAAATTGTTGATTTAACTGGTGCTGGTGACCTTTTTGCAGGTGGATTTCTTCATGGCCATGTAAATAATATGTCTCTTAAAGAAAGTCTAGATAAAGGTACAGAGATGTCTTCTAAAGTCATCCAACAGATTGGTGCAAGACTTTAAAGATTATTTTTTCTTTCTTTTAAAACTTCCTTTGCCCTTTTTAGGTTTTATTACTCTAGTTTTATATTTTGGTGTTAATAAATCTTTGGCAATATAATTTTTTTTTTTAATCATTTATTTTTTTTCTTACCCAAAATTGGTACATTTCTCTAAATATATCTTGATTATTTATCTCAAAATCATTCCAATTTTCAATAGAAGTATTTTTAATATCTTGAGGATAAATTTTTGAGTACTCCTTCTTTATTGTCGAGTTAGTAAAACCAAGAAATTCTAAGTCAAATTTTTTAAGTAAATTAGATATTTTAGGCAAAGTATAGCGATGTTCTTGTACATGAAAAATTAAATCTCTGAGGCTAGAGGTTGAGTAAAAGTCATAATTGAAATTGACTTTTTGGAATATATCTTCTTTATTATTTTTTGCTAATTCTCTAAATTTTCTAATGTCATTAATATTACTTTTAAAATTATTGATTTTAACAAATTCTCTTAATGCGATTATATGTTTTCTTGCATATTCACTATATAACCCAAGTTTTAAATAGCCATTAGGTTCTAAATTATCTAGTAATATTCTAAGACCATATTCTGGATCTTTTAAATGATGAAGAACTCCCACACACTCAATTACATCAAATTTTTTATTTAAGCTATTTAGGCTAAGAATATCTCCTTGTAAAAATTCAATATTGTTATGTTTTAATTCTTGCATTTTACGTTTAGCAAAAGCTAAGCTTGATAAGCTAAGATCTATTGCAACAATGTTTGAGTTTTCATAAGAAGTTTTATAAACCAATTGCTGACCAGTACCACATCCAGCAATTAACACATTTTGTGCTATATTTTGATTATTAGCATTAATTTTATTTGGTCTGATAGCGTTATTTAAAATTGATAAAAAATTATTTTTTGGAGTTATATTTGCAAATCTCCATCGTGGATAAGGGTTTTCTTCATACTGATCCCTAACTTTTTTAGAAATATTATCTGAAATATTATCGAAAGAATTTATATTTTTTTTAAGGTCTGCCTCTTTTAAAGGATCTTTTATTTGCATTTGAATTAAATCATTAAACAGAGAACTATTGGAAATATAATTTTTTAATTTTTCTTTGATAACCTCTGATAAGTTTAGAGGTAAATAACAAGCAAGTATTGATATTTCTAATTCATTAACTGATTTATCATTTTCAATTTTTTTCATCAATTTATGGGCTATATTTATTTCTTCCTCAGATTGATAAACTACATATTCATTTAAAAATGATTGTTCTGCATTAGATACTATAAAATCATATAATTCTTTGATTGAATGAGTTTCTTTATTTTGAATACAGAAAAGTATTTCTTTTCTAATTTTACACAAAAATTTTTCTATAAATTTATCTCTTATTAGCGACTTTTGTAGAATTAAATGGAAAAGTTTTTTATTTAAGATTTTTTTAACAATTGGGTCAATTAACAGTGAAGAAACGGAATTTAAAAGTTTTTCAATTTCTATCTTATCTTTTTCTAAAAATATTATATTTTTTGCATTATTAAACAATTCGTTATGGTCAATTGAGTCTTTTTCAAATAAAAAAATAAATAATTCTACTAAATCAATACTATTACTCTCAGATAGGTTGGATAACTTAATTGATCTGAGTAAATTTAATAAAGTATTAATTACTCTTAAATTATTTGGAGAAATATTTATAGATTTTTTTAAATAAAATAGAGATTTTTTGAATTCACCAATTTCTTGTAAAATAATTCCTAGCACGTTATGAGCATTGATATTGTCTGGTTCAATTTCAATAATCTTTTCAAAACATGTTATAGCATCTTGATATTTTCTTTGACTGTTAAGAATAATTCCTTTGTTAAAATGTGCTAAAACATAATCTGGTTTGATTTTGATCACTTTATCAAAATATTTTAATGCAAGATCAATTTCACCAGTGCTAAAGAATAAAGATCCAATATTTAGGTTTATATTTAAATTATTTGGATTTAATTCATCAGCCTTTAACAATAAATGCTTTGCTTGACTAAATTTTTTAAGTTGTGAATATAAGGTTCCTAGATGAAAAATAGCTTCAGAATTACTTTGATCCAAACTTAAAATTTCTTTGTATAGTTTTTCAGCAGTCTCAAATTTTCTATTTTTATGGTTATTGATCGCAGTATTAAGTTTTTCCTCAATTAATTCACCAACTGCTTTCACTAAATTGTATAGCCTTTTTTTGAACTTTTTATGAATTCATCATCTTTAAAAAAATCATTTATTTTTTTTCTTAATCTATAAATATGAGTTTCGACAGTATGCGTATCTAATTTAGAATTATGACCCCAAACCTCTGATTGTAATTTACTTATTTTCACTGGCTCAACTGAGTTTTTTAAGTAGATTATAATATTAGCTTCCCGTTCGGTTAATGCTAAACTAACGTCTCCATTATACATTTTTCTTGAATTTAAATTTAATCTATATTTGCCTAAATCTATATCTGATTGTTGATTATATTTTTTTTTTAAAAATCCTATATTTATATTCTCAATAAGTTTCGTTAAATTAATTGGTGAATTATTAATTAACATATATTCATCGAAGTCTTTTATTTTTTTGTTTGAAATAATTAAGTAATTTTGATTTTTTTTTGTTTTACGATCTTTATCAATTAACTTTTTGGTATTTATTAAATTAAAATTTAAATGTTCCTCTACTTCTTTTAAAATTTCATATAAAATCTTAAAATCATAAATTACTAATGTCTGATTATTCATATATAAATAAGATATGACAATTATTGTTAAAAATAAAGCGACACTTGTCTACGACGATTTTATTTTTAATTGTTGTATAGGAAAAAAAGGATTGGCAAAAAATAAGATTGAAGGAGATAAAAAAACACCAAAAGGTACTTTTTCTTTGGGTAATTTATATTATAGAAAAGATCGAAATCCCAAACCCTTAACAAAGCTTAAATGTATATCAATTAGAAAAAGTATGGGCTGGTGTAACGATGTTAAAAACAAAAAATATTATAATAAATTGATAAAAATTAACAAAAAAATTAAATATGAGAAATTATTTAGAAGAGATTATAAATATGATTTTATGATACCTATTAACTACAATACTAAAAAGACAGAGTTAGGAAATGGAAGTGCTATATTTTTACATTTAAGTAATAAATTAAAGCCTACATTGGGATGTGTAGCTCTTAATAAAAAAGATTTTTTAATATTATTAAAGTTAATTAATAAAAACACTAAAATTAAAATAGTTTAGTCTCTCTGGCCAAAAATGTTTGAACCAATTCTTACAAATGTTGATTTATATTCGATAGCATTTAAATAATCTGATGACATTCCCATGCTTAATTCTTTATTATCTATGTAATTAATAAGGTTTGACATTAGGGAAAAGTATTTTGAAGATTCTTCATTGAAGGGAGGGATACACATTATTCCAATGATATTCAGATCTAATTTTATACATAAATCATAAAAATTATTTAAATTTTCTTTTACTATTCCTGATTTTTGGGTTTCCAATCCTAGATTTATCTGGATAAAAATTTTAGGTTTTACATTATTTTTTTTTTGCTCCTCAGATATTTTTTTGGCCAATTTTTCACTATCCAATGAATGGATATAATCAAATATTTTTACTGCAAATTTAACTTTATTTGTTTGAAGTTTGCCGATTAAATGTAATTTAATTTTATCATTATTTTTTTTAATATCAGTCCATTTTTCAATTGCCTCTTGAACTTTATTTTCACCATAATCTAGATGGCCATAATCAATTAGTGGCTGAATGTGATCTAATTTAAATGTTTTGGAAACTGCAATAATTTTAGGTATTCTTGTTTTATCTTTTAAACTTAATAATTTAGATTTGATTGAACTTTGAATAGATATTAAATTTTGAACTGTTTTATGCATAAATTTTTATTTAAAAAATATTACTTTATAGAAAAATTTCATAAAAGTAACATTGATAAACAAGATAAAAATACAACAATAATTTATAGGAATTATAAAACAAAACTTAATACTGAAGAAATATTAATTTTAAAAGAGTACTGTAAAAGGAAAGGTTTCAAATTTCTTTTGTCCAATCATATCAAACTGTCAATAAAATTGAGGTTAGACGGTGTATATTTACCAGCATTTAATAATAGTTTTATACATTTAAGTTATAAGTTAAGAAAAAATTTCTTAATAATAGGATCTGCTCACAATATACAAGAGATTAGAATTAAAGAAAGACAAGGTGTTAAGGAAATATTTGTCTCTTCCATTTTTAAGAAAAATAATAATTTTTTAGGTATTAATAAATTCAGATTAATTTCTGATTTATCGAAAAAAAAAATAATTGCTTTAGGTGGTGTTTCTAAGAAAAATATAAATTTAATTCAGCTTACTAAATCAATTGGTTTTGCGGGGATATCTTATTTTAAATAAAAAAAAAAGGCCCCTAAAAAGGGGCCCTTTTTAATAAGTATTTAAACTTTTAAATTAGAATGCAAATTTAAAGTTTAACTCATAACCACTGTTGTCAGTAGTTGATGTACCACCTACGTTATCGACGTTAGAGTGTGAACCTGAGATAGTCATTCCACCAGAAGTATAAGAGAAACTTACACCTGTAGCTTCTTGATCATCAAGAGTTGTGCTCTCAAAATCAATTGTAGATGAGTTAAGTGATACTGAAAGATCATCAGATACAGCGTATGATACACCAATAGCTGAAAAGTCTTCATCTGAAGTTCCTGTTGAGTAGTCACTTTCGTTAACTTGGTATCCAACTGTTAATCCACCCATTGCATATGATACTGAAAGTATTGAACTATCAACACCATTTGAACTGTCATTGTTTTCACCCATTGCTGCGTAAGCAGTTAAACCTTCCATTCCAGTATATTTAATACCGTACTCAAGAGATCCTTCTACTATTGCAGTACCTTCTGATGGTGAATAACCTGCGCTGAAATCTATTCCGTCAGCTATGTTGTAGCTGTATAAGAATATGTTTGTAGTGTTAGCAGTACCATTTGCAGCTCCTGCAATTGTTCCACCAACTGTTACACCATGAGCTTCTTCATTAGCTGTTGGAGTTAAGTCATCCCAAGAACCAATTACTGAAGTTGAACTTCCACCAACAAATGTTAGTGTTCCGAAGTCACCTGTGTCTACTTTAACGTTGTAGTTACCTTGTCCACCACCATCAACTTCATATGTATGGCTAACAGTCATACCGTTATCCATTTCACCTGATGCTGAGAATGTAATTGAATCAGACATTGTCCAACCATTTCCAGTGTCATTATTATCTTGACCCATGAAAGTTACTTGGCTAGTACCTGAAATTGAGTAGTCAGCAGCTGTTGCTGAAGTTGCTACTAATGCAGTACCTAATGCTGTCAATCCTACTTTTTTTAGATTGTTCATATTATTACCTTTCGTTAATTGTTTAATATTAAACAGGATATCTTTATCAATAATTTATAATTATTGGCCTTTTTATTGATCTTTTGTATTGATTATTACTATAGTGTTGTATTTTTGCATCATAAATAAGTGTTATTTTATGCTATTTTTTGAGCAAAATGAAAAAAAACTTTTAAATTTACTATTTTTTCCTCTACAACCTAATTTTAATAAAATTTATGTTAATTTTTAAAAATTCAGCAATATTTATTTTCATTGGATTCGCAATTGTTGCTTTGAGCTCTTGTGGTCCTCCAGGTGATGCAAGAAAATATCCTCCAAATCCTGATGCTAGAGTTAAAAAAAATCTAGAGGAAGGAAGAGGTTTTAGATTAGATACTTCTATCAGAAACTCTGGCAAAGGAGGTGATTTTATGTTTGCAAGTGCAAACGAATTATGGAGAGCCTCGCTTGATACAATAGATTTTATGCCACTATCCTCAGTTAATTATAGTGGTGGTATTATTATAACTGACTGGTATTCAGATGGCAATAATCTGGAAGAGTCGGTAAAAATTTCTATTCGTTTTTTGACAAATGAAGTTAGAACTGATGCATTAGATATTAAAGTTTTTTATAAACAATGTAATCAATTAATAAATTGTAAAGTAACTCAAAAAACTGGTTCACTTGTTGCAGAATTGAAAAAAGAAATTTTAAGTAAGGCAGCTCTTTATAAAAAGCAAAAAAAAGATAAAAACTTTAAAGAGTATAAAGGCCTGGGAAAAGTAGATTAAACTTAATAACAGACATAATTAGTGACTCCTGAAAGATATAATTTTAAAACTGTTGAGGAAAAATGGCAAAAGAACTGGCTAAATAAGAAAGTTTTTGAGTCTAAAATAGATAGATCTAAGAAAAAATTTTATTGTCTAGAAATGTTTCCATATCCTTCTGGAAAAATTCACATGGGTCACGTTAGAAATTATACAATAGGAGATGTCTTATCAAGATATAAGGCTTTAAAGGGATTTAATGTTTTGCATCCAATGGGATGGGATGCTTTTGGTATGCCTGCTGAAAATGCAGCAAGAGAAAATAATTTAGACCCAAAAGAATGGACAAACAAAAATATTTCCACAATGAAAGCTCAATTAAAAAGACTTGGACTTTCGATTGATTGGGACAGAGAAATTTCAACTTGTTCAGAGGAATACTATAAACATCAACAGTTATTTTTTTTAGAACTTTACGAAAAAGGTCTCGTTTATAGAAAAGAAAACTACGTCAATTGGGATCCAATAGATCAAACCGTTCTTGCTAATGAGCAGGTAATTGATGGAAAAGGTTGGAGATCTGGAGCTACAGTCGAAAGAAAAAAATTAAATCAATGGTTTTTTAATATCTCAAAATTTTCACAAGAACTACTTGATGGTTTAGATAATCTAAAGCTTTGGCCAAATAAAGTGAAAACAATGCAAAAAAATTGGATTGGAAAATCCTTTGGTTGTGAAATTGCATTTAAAACAGAAGGAGACCTTCCGGTAAAAGAAATCAAATGTTTTACAACAAGACCCGATACATTATTTGGGTTTTCATTTTTAGCTTTGTCAGTAGATCATGAAATTTCCAAATATTTTAAAGAAGATTCAAAATTTCAAGAATTTAAAAAAGAATGTTCAAAAACTGGAACAACTGAAGAAGCAATTGCTATTGGTGAAAAGATAGGATTCAAAACTAATTTAATGGCAATAAATCCATTAAATCCTAGCCAGAAAGTCCCTGTTTTCTTTGCTAATTTCGTACTTATGGACTACGGATTTGGTGCCGTATTTGGATGTCCAGCTCATGACCAAAGAGATTTTGATTTTGCAAAAAAATATAATCTTGAAATTAAAACAGTTGTAAGACCGAATGAAGAAAATGATGAATATGTTATTGGAAATGAAGCATATTCTGGATCGGGTGTAATAATTAATTCAGAATTTCTTAATGGACTTAAAGTGCCAGAGGAGTCTGTAATAAATACAATTAATATTTTGGAAGAAAAGGGAATTGGAAAAAAACAGGTCAATTTTAGATTAAAAGATTGGGGTGTATCCAGACAAAGATATTGGGGGTGCCCAATACCAATGCTATATGATGAAGAAGGAAATATAACTCCTGTATCAAAAGAAAATTTACCAATTAAACTTCCTGAGGATGTGGATCTTAATTTAAAAGGTAATCCATTAAACTCAAAAGATAATTGGAGGAAAGTAACAATAGATGGCAAAAAATATACTAGAGAAACAGATACACTAGATACGTTTGTGTGCTCTTCTTGGTATTATTTAAGATTTTGTTCACCAAATGAAAGTAAATATGGTTTCAATAAAGAAGATATTAATTACTGGATGCCGGTTGACCAATACATAGGAGGAGTTGAGCATGCGATTTTACATTTACTATATTCAAGATTTTTTATGAAAGCTATTGGATATAAGAATGAAGATTTTAAATTTAAAGAACCATTTGAGGGACTGTTTACTCAAGGAATGGTTTGTCATGAAACATACAAAGATGAAAACAATAATTGGCTAAGTCCTGAAGAAATAATATTTCAAGGAGACAAATATCATAAAAAAGGAGAACCAAAAAATATCGTTAAAGTTGGTCCATCAGAGTCGATGTCAAAGTCAAAAAAAAATGTAGTTGATCCAGAAAATATAATAAATAATTATGGTGCCGATGCTGTAAGATTGTTTATTTTATCAGATAGTCCTCCAGAAAAAGATGTGCAATGGTCTGAGCAAGGAATGATTGCTTCATACAAATTTTTACAAAAATTGTGGACCTTACATAAAAAAATTAAAGATAGAATAAATAATAAATTAGAAATTTCTAATGATGATAGTGAAATAGAAAAGTTTACTAATCAGATGATAAATAAAGTAACAAACAATTTAGAAAATTTTAGTTATAACGTTATCATTGCGAATATTTATGAGACATATAATTTTCTAAGTAAGGAAATAAACAAAAAAATAAATGGTAAAAACCTCGAAGATAATTATAAAAAAATCTTGACAATCTTTTCACCGGCCATACCTCATTTTACATCTGAATGTTTTGAGGATTTAGGTAATAATGATGAAATAAATTGGCCAGTTTCAAATTTAAAATTTTTAAATGAAGAAAAAATTGATTATGTGGTACAAATTAATGGAAGAAAAAGGTCTATTTTAAATGAAAATAGAGACATTAGTGAAGAAAGACTTTTAGAAATAATAAAATCTAATACATTGTTAGAAAAATATTTAAAAGATAAACATATAAAAAAGATAATCTTTGTAAAAAATAGATTAATTAATTTGCTAATAGATGAATAAATTTTATATTAAATATGTATCAGTAATTTTACTTTTCATACTCACTTCATGTTCTTATCAACCTATTTTTTCTCAGAAAAGTTATAATTTTGAAATAGATAAAATTAAATATTCAGGTGAAAAACAAATAAATAACATTATTAAAAATAAACTTAATTTAATAAAAAATAATGAAGGACAGGGTGATAGAAAATACAATCTTACAATTAACAGTTATAAAGAAAGATTTATAGTATCAAAAGACTCCAAAGGAGATCCTTTAAAATTTGAACTAATAGTTACAATAAATTATGAGATAGCTCATAATGATAATTTATTGTTAGTAAAAAAAATTACAAAAAATAATATTTATAATAATGTTGTAGATAAGTTTAAACTTGAACAAAATGAAAAAATTATAATTGAAAATTTGTCTGAAAAGATTAGTGAAATAATTATTTCATCAATGATAAATTTAGATGATAATTAAAAGCTTTGAGGCAGATAAATTAAAATCACTTAATTTAAGAATACATTTAATTTATGGAAATAATGAAGGTTTAAAAGAAGATATTTTAAAAAATTATTACCTTAAAAACTTTAATGGTGATTTATTGAAATATGATGAACAAGATATCTTGGGTAATAAAGATGAATTTATTTCAAGCCTGTTAACAAAATCATTATTTGAAAGTAAAAAAATAATAATTATTTCAAGAGCTACAGAAAAATTATATGACTTAATAGTTGATATTTTAGAGAGAGAAATATTAGAAATAAAAATTATAATAAAATCTAAAAACTTAGAGAAAAAATCAAAACTTAGGAGTATTTTTGAGAAAGAGAAGAGACTTATATGTACACCTGTTTATGAAGATGATTCAAAGTCTTTAAGCTATGTGATTCAAAATTTTTTAAGAGAAAATCAATTAAATTTATCTCAAGAAATTAAAAATATACTTATTGAAAGATCAGGAGGAGATAGAATTAATCTAAAAAATGAGTTGTCAAAGTTGAAAAATTTATCAATTAGTAGAAAAAAATTGAATATTGAAGATGTATTAAACTTATCAAATTTAGCAGAAAATTATAGTGTATTCGAATTAGGAGATAATTATCTCACAAAAAATTCCAAGAAAGTTTCTACAATACTTAATGAAAATAATTATTCAGACGAGGATTGTATATTAATAATAAGAACAATTCTTAGTAAATCAAAAAGGCTTTTAAAAATAAGAAATGAAATTGATAATAACACAAATATTGATCAAGTTATATCAGGATTCAAACCTCCTATATTTTGGAAAGAAAAAGATATCGTAAAAAAACAGGCACAATCTTGGACTACCAAGGAGATAAAAGAAATTATATATAAAGTGAATAACTTAGAGGCTTTAGTTAAAAAAAATTCAACAAATTCAATGCTTTTTGTCTCTAATTTTGTAAGTAACTATTAGTAATTTTGCTTAATGATCTCTACCAACCTATCTAGCTGATCAGCGCCCTTATACTCCAAGCTAATAGTACCAGAATTGTTTTTCTTATTCCTAACAAAAACTCTCATTCCAATTTTATTCGTTAACTCCTCTTCAAGGTTTACAATATTTGGATCTTTTTTCTTGGTAGAACCATTAGAACTAGATTTCAACATGCGGACCAAACTTTCGGCTTGCCTAACCGATAACTTTTTTGAAAGAATTTTCTTTGCTAAAAGAACAGCATTATCTAATCCCACCAAAATTTTTGCATGTCCTTGTGATAATTTTTCTTCAATTATTAATTCTATAATCTCTTGTGGAAGAGTTAGAAGTCTTAAACAGTTTGATATATGGGCTCGACTTTTACCTATAAATTTTGATACTTTATCCTGATCGTAGCTGAATTCATCTATTAATCTTTTATAACCTTCAGCCTCCTCAATTGGATTTAAATCTTTTCTTTGTACATTTTCAACAATTGCAAATTCTAATGATTTAAGATTATCTACATTAATTATTATTACTGGTACATCATGAAGCCCTGCATATTGGGCTGCCTGCCATCTTCTTTCTCCAGCTATTATCTCAAATTTACCGTCCTCATCAGAAGCTGGTCTTACAATGATAGGTTGGATAATTCCTCGTTCTCTTATAGAGTTAGTTAATTCCTCTAAACTAATTTCATCAAATTTTTTTCTAGGTTGATACTTATTTCTAATTAAAGAACTTATTGAAATATTTTTTTTATCATCAATTTGTTCACTATCACCTATTAAAGATGATAGTCCTCGTCCTAGCCCTTTTTTTGATTTAAACGGATTGATCATGCTGCACTCTCCACTGGTTTATCTTGGTTTAAAAATTCTTCTGTAAAACTAAAATATGCTTTACTGCCTGGACAAGTTTTATCATAAATAAGAACTGGAACCCCGTGAGAAGGAGCTTCTGATAATCTAACATTTCTTGGTACTGCTGTACTGTAAACTTTATCCTTAAAATAGTTCCTTGCCTCTGTTTCTACCTCGCTTGATAATTTATTTCTTTTGTCATACATAGTCAGAAGTATTCCTCTTATATCTAAAGATGGATTTAGGTTTGACTTTATCCTTTCAATTGTTTTCATAAGCTGAGTAAGACCCTCTAAAGCAAAGAATTCTGTCTGAAGTGGTACCACAAGAGCATCAGAGGCCACCAATGCCATGATTGTGAGAAGGCTTAAGGATGGTGGACAATCAATAATGACGTAGTCATAGGATGATCCAGAATTGTTTAAAATAGAGCTTAATTCATCCTTCAATTTAAAGGCTCTGCGACTATCACCTGCTGTTTCAACCTCAAGTCCAGACAAATCAACATTTGATGATATCAAATCTAAATTTTCAAAGCTTGTGGACTGGATTACCTCCGAAATTTTTTTATTTCCATTCAACACATTATAAATTGTTTGATCAGAACTTGTTGTATTAGATAATCCAAGTCCCGTTGTAGCATTTCCTTGGGGATCAAGATCAATAACAAGAATTTTTTTTCCTTTTGTTGTCAAACCGGCAGCAAGATTAATTACAGTAGTGGTCTTACCCACTCCACCTTTTTGATTTATAACCGAAATAATTTTTCTATTCATTTTTTTTTTTTAAATTTGATATTTTTACTACTGATGACTCATCACTTGTCAGGCTTTTCATTTCTTCTAAGTCAAATTTCCATTTTGTAGATACATCTTTCAAAATTTTTTTTCCACTCTTTCCTAAATACATGACTATATATTTAAAATTTTTAAAATTCGTTGTTGCTATTTCAAAAATTACTGGCAAAGGTTTAAATGCTCGACAAATTATTACGTCTGTCACTAAATTTTTCTCTTCAAATATATTTTTTTGGTAAATTTTTGCCTCTAATTTAAACTTTTTTGCCATCACTTTTAAGAAATTGCTTTTTCGATAACTCTTTTCATAAAAAATTAGCTTAAAACCTTGCTTTTTAGATTTCATCAAAATACCTAAAACTATACTAGGAAGCCCTGCACCTGATCCAAGATCAGTACATACTTGAATATCATTTTTATCAATAAATTCAATGGTTTGAGCACTATCGTAAATATGCCTTGTATTTATTGATTTTTCTGTGCTTGAACTTATCAAGTTTATTTTCTTATTTGTCTCCAAGATTGACTGTGAATAATCCTCCAACTCGCTCAGAGTTTCACGTGAAACATTTGGGAGATAGATTTTAGTTTTTTTTATTATTTTCGAATCAATCAAGCTATATGCTTAATAGACTTTCTTTTGACATGAGACAACAAAATATATACTGCGGCTGGAGTAATTCCATCTATTCTGAGTGCTTGCCCTAGTGTTTTTGGCTTTATTTCCTTAAATTTTGACTTCACTTCATTTGACAGCCCAGAAAATTGGTCATAATTAATATTTTTAGGAATTTTAAGATTTTCATCTCTTTTAAATGCTAAAATGTCTGCATCTTGTTTCTTCAAATAGCCTTTATAATGAGCTTTTATCTCAATTTGCTCATCGATTTCACGTGAAACATATTTAATTTCTGGCCAAATTTCCCTAATTTTACTCATATCTACTGACTTTTGGCTCAATATTTCTAATGCATTTCTTTTAACCCCATCTTTCGCAATTTTAACACCAAATTTTGATGCTTTTGAAGGAGAAATTAGAGAATTTTTCATATTTTTGAGACTTTTTTCTAGTTTAGATGCTTTCTCTTTAAATATGATTTTCCTTTCATCTAATATTAAACCAATATCAATTCCTTTTTGGGTAAGTCTTATATCTGCATTATCAGATCTCAAAGATAGTCTGTATTCTGCCCTTGAGGTGAACATTCTATAAGGCTCTGCAACTCCTTTTGTAACTAAATCATCTATCATAACACCTATGTATGCCTCAGATCTATCAAGTATAAATGGTTCTTTATCTTTAATAGAGAGAGCAGCATTTATTCCAGCTACCAAACCTTGTGCTGCGGCTTCTTCATAGCCTGTTGTTCCATTTATTTGTCCAGCGAGGTAAAGATTTTTAATTTTTTTTGTCTCTAAAGTTAGGAATAGCTCCCGTGGGTCAACAAAATCATATTCAATTGCGTATCCAGGCCTTAAAATCTTTACATTTTCTAAACCATTGATATTATTGCATATTTCTTGCTGTATTTCAGCAGGTAGAGAAGTTGAAATTCCATTTGGGTAGATTGTTTTATCATTTAGACCTTCTGGCTCTAAAAATATTTGATGTTTTTGCTTATCAGCAAACTTTACAACTTTATCTTCTATAGAAGGACAATATCTAGGACCGACACCTTGGATACTTCCTGAGTACATAGCACTACTGTTTATGTTTTTAGATATGATCTCATGAACTGCTCGATTGGTATAAGTCATCCTACATGAAATTTGTCTATTGATATTTTTTTTTGTAAGGAAAGAAAAAAAATATGGATCTTCATCTGCATGCTGCTCTTCGAGTTTTTCGAAATTAATTGTCGTTGCATCCAATCTTGGTGGTGTTCCTGTTTTTAATCTTCCAATTTTAAAATCATATTTTTCTAGTTGTTCACTTAAACCTGTTGAAGGTTTTTCATTAAATCTCCCTGCAGGTGTTTTTTCTTTACCAATGTGAATTAAACCATTTAAAAAAGTTCCAGTTGTTAGGATTACTCTAGATGATAATACTTTTTTACCTTCTTGTGTAATAAAACCAATTATATTGTTTTTTTCAAAAATGAACTCTATTACAGGATCAGAAAAAATGCTTAAATTACAGTAATTTACAAGTTTTTCTTGCATATATTTCTTATATAATGATCTATCACTTTGTGTTCGGGGTCCACGCACTGCAGGGCCTCTGCTTCTATTCAATAATCGAAATTGTATTCCTGATTTATCTGCAACTTCACCCATTACGCCATCTAGTGCATCTATCTCTCTAACAAGATGACCTTTACCCAATCCCCCTATGGCTGGATTACATGACATCTCACCAATAGTATCAAATTTATGAGTAAATAACGCAGTATTAATGCCCAACCTAGCAGATGCTGCTGCAGCTTCACAGCCTGCATGACCTCCACCAATTACAACTACATCAAATGATATCTCATTTTTCATAGCTGTAATTTATTATTGATCTTAAAATTTACAAGAAAACACTTATGAATGTTTAAAAAGTAAACAAATTCAATGCTTATTTACCTATACAGAAATCGCTAAAAATGGAACCTAGTATTTCTTCAACATCTACTTTTCCGACAATCATTCCTAGGTCTCTAGTTGCTAACCTTAAATCCTCTGCAGCTTTATCAAAATCTTCTTGTGAATTTTTTTCCTCAAAATTTTTTAAATTTTGAACACAAGCTTCTAAACTTTGTCTATGTCTTTCTCTTGTAATTAAAGTTTCGTTTGAACTTACAAATTTATTTTTTAGTTTATCTTTAATTCTATTAATTAACTCATCAAAGTTTGTTTCATTCTTAATTGATAAAAAAATTGGATTAAATTTTGAAATTTGTTGACTTATATTTTTAAAACCAAGATCTATTTTATTAATAACTATTATTGATTTTTCACTCACCAAATCGTTCAAAAATCCAGTAAAATCAACACTTTTTGGTTCAATCACTATTATATTTAAATCAGCATCCTCGGCTCTTTTAAGAGCCAGTTTAATTCCTTTTTTTTCTATCTCGTCTTGAGACTCCCTTATCCCAGCAGTATCTGAGATCACAACAGGGTAACCATCCAAATTTAAGTGGGCTTCGATAACATCTCTTGTTGTTCCAGCAATTTCTGAAACGATTGCTACATCACGATTTGAAAGATAATTAAGCAAGGAAGATTTTCCAGCATTCGTAGGTCCGATGATTGCAATCTTAAAACCTTCTCTAATTCTTTCTCCAACTTTTTGGTCGTCCAAAATTTTTTCAATTTGATTTCTTATTTTTTCGGAATCTATTTTAATATTTTTAATCATATCTTCTGGAAGATCATCTTCGGGAAAATCAATTTTAGCCTCAACATTTGATAAAATTTTTAAAAGTTTTTCTCGGAGGGAATTAAACTTATCTGAGCTTTTTCCACTCATTATTTTTAAAGCCTGTTGTCTTTGAATTTCTGTTTCAGCAGAAATTAAGTCTGAAATACTTTCTGCTTTAAGAAGATTTATTTTACCATTTTGAAATGCAAGTTTTGTAAATTCTCCAGGTTCGGCTAATCGACAATTTTTAACTTTAGAAAGTTGATGTAACATTGATCTAACAACTGCTATACTTCCATGAACATGCATTTCTGCCATATCTTCACCTGTGTAGCTCTCAGGGCCAGGAAACCATAGTAATAAACCTTCATCTATTAGTTCAGAAGTGCTTATTTTATTGAACTTTTTTAAATTTGATACTCGTGGTTCAGGGGGATCTTCACCTGTAATAAGTTTGACTACATTTGAAGCCTCAGACCCAGATATTCTAATTACAGCTATTCCAGAGACTCCTGGTCCTGATGATAGTGCATATATAGTCATATAATTATTATAGTTTTATATTAATCATAATAATATAATTTTCTAAATGATAATATGGCTTGCATCTTATCCCAAGAGTGGAAATACATGGATTAGATCTTTTTTAGCTTCATTATTATTTAATAAAAATAACAAAGCTGATTTGGATGGAATTTCAAATATACCCCAGTATCCTTTAAGATCGCATTTTAAAAATCTTGTAAATAATATTGATGATATAAAAGAAATTTCATCTAACTGGGTTAAATCTCAAAGTTTAATCAATAATGATAAAAAAATTAAATTTTTTAAAACACATCATGCTCTTTGTAATTACCAAGGAAATAACTTTACTAATTTAGAAAACACTTTAGGTGTTATACACATCGTTCGTGATCCAAGAAATATAATCTCATCAATACTTTATCACTATTCGAAAGAGAATTACAACAAAGCTCTTGAATTTATGTTAGATGATAATAAAGCTTTAGGTAAGAAATTTGATAAAAAAAGTCCAACTGTAAACAGAGATATGTTTACAATAATTTCATCATGGAAAAATAATTATAATTCTTGGAAAAATTTTAGAGGGAATTATTTATTGATAAAATATGAAAACTTATTGTTCGAACCAAATAAAGAATTTTATAAGATATGTAATTACTTGACTGATAAAATAAACATTAAATTTGATGATGAAAAAATTTTTACTGCAATAAAAGAAAATAATTTTGAAAATCTTAAAAAATTGGAGAACAGTAAGGGATTTAATGAAACGGTTAAGGATAAATCAACAGGAAAACTTAAAAAATTTTTTAATTTAGGTCCTGAAAATAAATGGGAAAATATATTAGATCCAAAAATCAAAACAATGATAGAGAAAGAATTTAAAGAAGAAATGAAAGAATTGAGGTATTTATAAATTTCTCTTATAAACTTTTAAAAGTTCATTTTTTAAACCCTCAGCAAACTTCTGCGAGTCGTAAAGAGGTGTACTAAGAATATTGCTAAATATTTTTTCCCTTATAGAAGTTAATTCATCTATGTTATTAGCTAAGTGAGTTGCTTTTTGGATATATTGGTCTTCATTTTCTGCCAAAAAGTATTCTAAATTGCCGTTTTTTACTATACTCTCTCCGCACCTAGAGTTGAAATTATAACCTTTCAATACCAGGACTGGAACACCAGCCCATAAAGCCTCAAAGGTAGTAGTAACTCCATTATATGGAAAAGTATCTAGACCAATATCAACATTATTATATAATTTTATATGATCCTCAACTTCTGAATAATTTTGACGATCAAAGAATTCTAATTGTTTATCAACACCATAATTTTTAAATTTTGAAATAATATTTTTTGTTTGATAACTAAAAGAAGATTTTAAGATCAATTTAGAATTTTTAACTTCTTTTAAAATTTTGCTCCAAGTTCTAATTACTTCATCAGATATTTTAAGAAAATTATTAAATGAACCAAAAGTAATAAATTTATTTTTTTTAAATGGTAGATCTAACTTTTCTCTCTTAAATGGAAAACCTGAATGACAGTTCCAAACATGTGGGAGTTTAATAATTTTTTCTGAATAATATTTTTCTTCCTCATCATATATTAAGTTTTTGTCTGCTATTAAGTAATCAATATCATTGAAACCAACCGTATTACAAAAAGCTAACCATGATATCTGTATGGGGCAAACTCTGTTGTTAAATATTTCAATATTTTTGGCTCCAGTTAATCCCATTACATCAAATAATATTTCAATTTTGTCAGTTTGGATTTTGTTGATAATTTCCTGATTTGAGGTTTTTGATAAATCGTACCAAAAGTCTGAATTATCTTTTAACTCTTTAGACGATGATTTAAGAAGTGAAGACTCACCAATTTGATATACAGATACTTCAAAAATATTTTTATCTAAATTTTTTATTGTATTCTTAACAAAATATGTAACTGAGTGATTGACCACAAAATCAGGAGATACAAAACCTATTTTTATTTTATTATTTTTTTTGTAGTCGATATCATTTATGTCATTTACTTTAAGTTTGGGAAAAAAAGTTTTGAAATCTTTGGAATAATTATAATAATCTTTAATCCCCCAGTCATAGATATAATTATTCATCATACCATAAGTACAAGCATTTATTTTTAATTTAGAATTGTTTTCTAAAACTTTTTTTGACAATTGAAGAACTTTTTTGGGATTTAACAAGTACTTATGTAAATCAATACCACTTAGGTATAATTTCTCATTGTAGGGAAAATTTTTTTCAGCCTCATCAAACATTAATTTAGCATTTTCTAAAAAATCAATGACATTAAGATATTTTTGAGAATTTTTAATACATGCGGTGATATAATTACCTAGTGCCTCAATGCCTGCTAAGTTTGTTTTTAATTTTTTGTAAGCATCTTCAAAGTCAGATAGTGCAGATATAACATCTTCTTCTGTATAATTTGGATTTAGCATTTTACAAACTCCAACCAAAGATGACAAACCACCAGGACGATTGTCTCTTTTTGAATATTCCTCTACTTTAAGAATAATATCTTTGTACTTTTTTCTTGAAAATAAATCTAAGAGTGTTCTTTGAAAATTTTGATCAACCATATTTAAGATTTAGTATGATAACTTATATTTATTTTAAGATTAAGAATAGATGTTAAACAAGAATTTAAAAGCTTATAAATATGGTAAAAACTTAGGAAGGTTTGTTCATTGAGTTAAAAAACTCAGCGTTATTTTTTGTTGTTTTCAATTTTGAATTTATAAAATCAATTGCATCCATGGAACCCATTGGAGCTATAATTCTTCTTAAAACATTCATTTTTTGAAGATCATTTTTATCAAAAATAAGTTCTTCTCTTCTCGTACCAGATTTAGTTATATCAATGGCTGGGAATATTCTTTTCTCTGAAATTTTTCTATCTAAAATAGTTTCACTATTTCCAGTTCCTTTAAATTCTTCAAAAATTACTTCATCCATTCTACTGCCAGTATCAATTAAAGCGGTAGCTATAATTGTTAGAGATCCTCCTTCTTCAATATTCCTAGCTGCTCCAAAAAACCTTTTTGGTCTTTGAAGAGCGTTCGCATCTACTCCTCCTGTTAATACTTTACCAGAACTTGGAACGACAGCATTATATGCTCTTCCAAGTCTTGTGATTGAGTCTAATAAAATTACAACATCTTTTTTGTGTTCTGTTAATCTCTTAGCTTTTTCAATTACCATTTCAGCAACAGCTACATGACGCTGAGCTGGTTCATCAAATGTTGAACTTATTACCTCACCTTTAACAGTTCTTTGCATGTCTGTTACCTCCTCAGGCCTCTCATCTATGAGTAATACCATTAAATAACATTCAGGATGATTTGCTGTAATAGAATTTGCAATACTTTGTAAAATCATTGTTTTCCCAGCTTTAGGTGGTGAAATAATTAGAGATCTTTGTCCTTTTCCTATCGGGCTAACTAAATCAATTAATCTTGGAGTTAAGTCGGGCTTCTTCTCAACTTTATTACTTTCAACCTCCATTCCTAATTGTTTATTAGGATATAAAGGAGTTAGGTTGTCGAAAGCTATCTTATGTTTAAATTTATCTGGTTCTTCAAAATTTATTTTACTCACCTGCAGAAGTGCAAAGTATCTTTCACCTTCCTTAGGAGATCTAATTGGACCTTCAACTGAGTCTCCAGTTCTTAATCCAAATCTTCTGATTTGGCTTGGACTTACATATATATCATCTGCTCCTGGCAAATAATTTGACTCCATTGCTCTAAGAAAACCGAAACCATCTTGAAGTAACTGTAATACACCACCACCTGTAATTTCTTCACCTTTTTCAGCAAGTTTTTTTAAAATTGCAAAATAAATTTCTTGCCTTCTTAGTGTACTTGCGTTTTCAATACCTAATTTTTCTGCTTCAGTGATTAACTTTTCAGAGCTTTTTTCTTTTAATTCTTGAATATTCATTTGTGGGGGTTTTGTTTGAGATCATTTAAATATATATACTAGTTCAAAAATTTCAACCCTAGATAGGTTTAAAAACTACAACAAAAACAACAAAAATTAACAATAATGTAGGTATTTCGTTGATTATTCTAAAAAATTTAGATGATTTTGTGTTTTCTTTTGATTTTAATAATCTCATACATCGTCCAAGGTATTCATGATAAATCGTTAATAAAACTACTAATAGAATTTTAAGTTGTAGCCATAGAAATGCAAAACTTTCAATACCATTTATCCAAATCAATATAATACCAAAAAACCATGATAGAAGCATGGCCGGTCGCATTATGTAATTATATAGTTTTTTTTCCATTATCTCAAAAATTTGAGTTACTTGACCTTTTTCAGAATTTTCAACATGATAGACAAATATTCTTGGTAAATATAAAAGTCCCGCCATCCAAGAAATAACTGCAATTAGATGGAGCGATTTAAATAAAAGATATCCACTCATAATTAAATATTTTTCATAACGAGATGTTTAAATAACATAATGTGATCCTCACTATCATTTAAACATGGTACCATCTCAAAATTTTCACCACCTGATTTAATAAAACTTTCTTTTCCTTGAATGGATATTTCTTCTAAAGTTTCCACGCAGTCAGATGAAAATCCTGGACATATAACTAAAATATTTTTCTTGCCTTCTTTTGGAAGATTTTCAAAAGTTTTATCAGTATATGGTTGTAACCATTCTTGAGGGCCAAATCTTGATTGAAAAGTTGTAATTATTTTTATATCTGAATATTTTTCAGAAATAAGTCTGGTAGTTTTGTGACAATAACAGTGATAAGGATCACCTTTTTCAAAATACTTTTTTGGTATGCCATGATAAGATGCTACAATTAAATCTGGTTTCCAACTTATTTCATTTATTTTTTTTTCAATACTATTTTTAATTGCTTCGATATAAAGAGGTTCTGATTCATAATGTGGAATTATTTTAAGACTGGGTTGCCACCTCATTTTCATTAATGTTCTATAAACTTCATCGCACACTGTTGCTGTTGTTGCTGCAGCGTATTGAGGGTAGAGAGGTAATATAATCAACTTTTCGCAACCCTGTTTCTGAAGTCGATGAATTTTACTATTAATACTTGGATTTCCATATCTCATTGCAAAATCAATAATTATCTCCTCGTTTCCAATCTTTTCTGACAGTTTTTTTGCTTGGCTTTCTGTATAGTATCTAAGTGGAGACATGTTTTTATCATTCATCCATATTTCTTTATACGCTTTAGCAGTTTTAGAAGGCCTAAAGGTAAGTATAAATAGGTTAAGTATTACTTGCCAAATTAGAGGATTTACTTCGATTACTCTTTTATCAGATAGAAATTCCTTTAGATATTTTCTTATATCCAGCCAACTTGTTGAGTCTGGTGTACCTAAATTTACAATTAGTATCCCTGTTTTACCATAATTAATTTTTGGATGATCTGGTGTCATTTAAAATTTCTTACAATCTTTATTAATTCTTCAACCATTTCAATTTTAGTCTCTGGAAGTATTCCGTGACCTAAATTAAAAATGTATGGGTGGTCTTTAAAAACATTAAGGTATTTCTCAACTTCTATTTTAAGAGTTTTTTGATCAGTTAATAATATTTTTGGATCGAGGCCACCCTGTATTGGTATGTTGATTTCATTGACTATTTTCTTTGGGTCAATATCATAATCTATATTTACAGCGTCAGGTTTAACAATTTCACAAAAATTTTTATAATCTTTTATACCTCTAGGAAAACAAATAACTGGTACTCCTAATGTCTTTACATAATCAACAATATTAAGGGTAGGTATATAAATATATTCTGGAATTTTATCTTTTAATAATCCAGCCCAACTATCAAAAATTTGAATAACTTGAGCTCCAGCCTCAATTTGATTTTTTATATGAAGTTTTAAAAATTTCTCTATTATTCCTAGTAATCTATTAATTAAAAAATCATCTTTAAAAAATTCACTCGATAAACCTTTTTTGGGAGATGATTTATTAATCATATAAACTAGTATCGTCCAAGGAGCTCCAACAAATCCAATCATATCTTTATTAATCATTAAAGGATCTTTTGACGTTTTTGAGATTGCTTTATAAACTTTATAAACTTTTTCTGTAAAAATTATTTCATCTACATTTTTTATTGTTTCTAAATTTATATCTCCCAATTTAGGCCCAAAATTTTTTTCAAATTCTACTTTTTGCCCTAACCCATATGGTAACATTAAAATATCTGAAAATATTACTGCGCCATCAAATCCAAATCTTTTTATTGGTTGAAGTGTTATTTCAGAAGCTAGATCGCTGTTTAAGCAGAGTTTTATAAAATCTTGATTTTCTTTTCTAATCTCTCTAAATTCAGGTAAGTATCTTCCTGCTTGTCTCATTAACCATATAGGATTAGTCCTTGTATCTTTATTTTTAATGCAGTTAGTTAAGGGACTCATATAAATAGATATATATTATTTACTTTATTAGTATTATGTAATGTGAATAACGTAAATTAGTCAATTACCACACTTAATTAACTTTTTATTAACAATTTAAATCTTAAATTAGTAAGGTATTTTAGGCTTAATTTTAGATTTCTCTTATTTTATTACTATTATGTATAAAATTAATCACAATTTATAACTAGGTTAATTATATGGAAAAAAAACAAGTTTTGGCAGGTTTAATTTCTAAATCTACATTTTTCTTATTTTACTAATAGTTTATAAACATCTTATACATGAAAAACTTGTATCAAATTTATCTAATTTCAGATTCAACTGGTGAAACATTAGATAGAATTTTCTTAGCACTTAAAGCACAGTTTCCTAATTTTGAATATGAAACTAATCATTTTTCTTTTACAAGAACTGAAAGTCAAACTTTAAGTATTTTGAAACAAGCTAAAAAAGACGAAAATTCAATAATATTGTATACTATTGTGAACAGTAAATTAGCAAAATATCTTACAGAGAAAGCTTACGAAAGAAAAATACCCTGCTTCGGAGTACTAGGAGATTTAATACTAAACTTTTCAAAAGTTCTAAATCAAAAAGCTTCACACCAACCAAGTGGTCAACATATTTTGAATGAGGAATATTATGATAGAATTGAAGCAATTCAATTTACAATGAATCATGACGATGGTAATCAAACAGACGATATAGAAAAATCAGATATTATTCTTTTGGGTGTTAGCAGAACTAGCAAAACCCCGACATCTATATACTTGGCCAATAGGGGCTTTAAAACATCTAATATCCCTTTAGTAAATAAAAACTCTATACCAAGTATGGTGACTAAGAAAAATTTTTCACCGTGTGTAGTTGGGTTAGTTACTGAAGCGGAGAGATTATATGATTTAAGAAAGAATAGACTAAATTCACTAAAGGAAAATCAAAATAGTGAGTATGTAAATATTGATAAAATTAGAGATGAGGTAAATAATAGTAGAAAAATATTTAAAGAAAATAACTGGCCCATAATAGATGTAACAAGAAAATCTGTTGAAGAAACAGCTGCATCTATAATTAAAATTTATGAAATAAAAAATAAAAAGAATGACTGACATTATTTTAGCTTCAAAAAGTAAAGTAAGAAAAGAAATATTAGACAACCATAAAATTAATAGCAAAGTTGAGGTATCAAATGTTGATGAAGATCCAATAAAAGAAAGTTTATTAAAAGAGGGAGCTTCACCAGAAATTATTTCTAAAAATTTAGCAGAATTAAAAGCAAATAAAGTAAGTCAAAAAATCAATAACAGTCTTGTTTTGGGAGCCGATAGCGTAATAGACCTTTCAGGTGAGCTAATTTCAAAACCAGCAAGTAGGAATGAAGCGCTTAATATTTTGAAAAAACTTAATGGGAAGAAACACTCTTTAATAAGTTCAGTATGTATATCTAAAAATGGTTCCATGATTTGGAATTATACTGATAAAGCATACTTAACCATGAAAAATTTTTCTGAAAATGAATTAATAATGTATTTAAGCAAAATCAGTGACGAAAACTTATATGCGTATAATGTTTACCAAATTGAGGGGGAAGGAAGAGCTTTGTTTTCAAATATTGAAGGTAATGAAGATACAATAATGGGCTTACCAATTAATAAAATAAAAGAATATTTGGAACTTCAAAAATGAAAAAATTTTTAGTCATAGGAAATCCAATTGAACACTCTTTATCTCCAAATTTACATAATTATTGGATTAAAAAAAATAATTTAAATGCGATTTATGGAAAATTGGAGACTTATGAAAATGATCTTCCAGAATTATGTAAATCAGTTAAAAGAGGAGAACTAGATGGTCTTAATGTTACAGTCCCATTTAAAAATTCTATTATTCCATTTTTGGATAAACTAACAACTGAAGCTGAAAAAACGCAGTCAGTTAATACTATTTATTTAAAAGATGAAATGGTCATAGGCCATAATACAGATATAGAAGGTTTTGAGTTAGCAATAAAACATATAAAATATGATGTAAGTCAAAAGAAAGTATTGCTATTAGGAGCAGGGGGAGTCTCTCCTTCAATAATTTTTGCTTTAAATAATATGAAGGCTAAGAGAATTTTTATAAGTAATAGGACACGCAGTAAAGCTGAAAATTTAAAAAAAATTTTTAGCGAAATCGAAATTGTTGAGTGGGGAGCATTACCTGATTTAGATATGATTATTAATGCCACGAGTTTAGGTTTAAAAAATGATGAAAAAATTAATTTAGAATATTCTAAAATTGGATCTAATAAATTTTTCTATGATGTTATATACAATCCTTCTCAAACTAATTTTTTGAAATCTGGCAAAGATACTGGCAATAAAACAGAAAATGGAATGAAAATGTTTTTATATCAAGCGCAAGCTTCATTTAAAATTTGGAATAAAATTACACCTGAAGTAAATGATAAAATATTGAAATTATTATACTAAAACAATTTTTGCATGATTAAAAAACACTTAGAGAATTATATAAATTTAGCAAAAAAACATGATGAAAATCTTCAATTTAGTATTGCTGATATTGGTGCTCATCCTTATGAACTTAAAGAAGAACCATATCATATGTTTCTAGATCATTTTCCTGGCTCGAAAGTATTTGCATTTGATATCGATGAGCATGAATGCAAAAAATTAAACAGTAATGCAAAAGAAGGTTTAAAATTTTATCCTTATGCCCTTGGAAAAAAAAACGAAAAAAGACTATTTTATGAGACTAATCATCCGATGTGTAGCTCATTGTATGAACCTGACACTGATATGATGAAATTATATAATGCTCTAGAGAATGCATATCTTAAAAAAACTTATGAAATAGAAACTATTACATTGGACAAATTCATCAAAGACGAAAAAATTGAAGATTTAGATTTTATAAAAATAGATATTCAAGGTGGAGAGCTTGACGTTTTAGAGGGTGCAGTCACAGTTTTAAGTAAAATTATTGCTGTGGTATCTGAAGTTGAATTTGTACAAATTTATAAAAAACAACCGTTATTTGGAGATGTTAATACTTTTTTGACTAATCAAAATATGATGTTTTATAAATTTTTAGGTTTATCTGGTAGGACGATGAGACCTACCATAATAAAAGATATTCTTTATGCTAGTCAGCATATGTGGTCAGATGCATTATTTATAAAGAAATTTGAAGAGATAAGAAAATTAACCTCTTCAAAATTGCTTAAACTATCAATAATAGCAGCTATTTATGGGAGTCCAGATATATCTTTTAACTGTTTTAAAATATTTGATGAAATAAACAACACAAATTTAACAAAAGAATTAGTAAAATTATCCTCATGATTGTTTTGGGCATATTAGGTGAAATAGGTGCAGGTAAAAGTTTTGTTGCAAAGCAATTTGGTTGTCCTGTTTTTAATGCAGATTATGAAGTAAACGAAATTTATAATAAGGATAAAATTTCTTTTAAAAAAATAAAAGCTGCACTTCCTAAATTCATCAAATCATTTCCTATTAATAAAGCTGAATTAAGTAATGCATTATTATCAAATAAAAGAAATCTCAAAAAAATTATAAAAATAGTTCATCCAGTTGTAAGAAAAAAAATGGATATATTTTTAAAAAAAAATGAAAGTAAGAAGATGGTAATATTAGATATTCCACTTTTAATTGAAAATAAATTAAATAAAAAAAGCCATATTTTAATTTTCGTAAATACTAAGCGTTTGTTAATTAATTCAAGGCTCAAAAAAAGAAAAAACTACAACAAAAAAATTCTTCAAAATCTTAGGAAAAACCAAGTTTCTACGAATAAAAAAAAAAAATTAGCTGATTATATTATCGATAATAATTTTTCTCCTAATATAATAAAAAAAAAAATTAGATTATTAAAAAAAAAAATTATACATGAAAGAAATAGTTCTAGATACTGAGACAACGGGATTGTCTATAAGAGATGGCCATCGTATCGTTGAAATTGGATGTATAGAGCTTGATAATTTAATACCCTCTAAAAACATATTTCATTTTTATTTAAATCCAGAAAGGAAAGTGTCTGATAAAGCTTTTGAGGTTCATGGATACTCTGATGAATTTTTATCAACCAAGCAGAAATTCGTTGAAATTGCTGATGATTTTCTAAATTTTATCAAAGATAAAAAAATTATAATTCATAATGCCGAATTTGATATTGGTCATCTCAATAATGAATTAGCTTTAATAGGAAAGCAAAAAATTAACAATGCGAATGTTATTGATACATTAGAATTGGCAAGAAATAAGTTTCCAGGATCTGGTATTAGTCTTGATGCTTTATGCAAGAGATTTCGCATAGATAATTCTAAAAGAGAAAAACATACTGCTCTTATTGACTGTGAGTTACTTGCAAGAGTCTATATAAATTTAATAGACCAAAAAGAACCCACCCTAGATTTATCAGACAATAATGAGAGTAAAATTTCCTCATTAAATGGTCAGTCAGATTATTATAAAAAAGTTATTTTACCAACTGAACAAGAATTATCAAACCACAAAGAATTTCTTAAAAAAAACTTAAAAAAAAATTTTTTTTAACTTAATCTTTTTTTATAAAGTTCCTCAAAATCAATTTTTTTCTCAAATTGTAAATTTGGTAGACCTGACTCTCTGAGTATAGTTAAAAATTTTTGTTCTAATTCTGGGTATATTTTAGTTGGGGTATCACATAGAACTATCTTTTCTAATTCAGTTTTATTAATTTGCGGATCTAATATATCGATTACTGTTGCATATTTAATCTGAAATATACCTTTATCTATTTTCTTATTTGGATTTTCGTAACTTAATGTTGTTAAAACTTCTATCATTTTTTTTTTTAAAGGTTTTGATTTTAAACCAACAGTCATTTTATAATCTGGAATAGTATTCCTTATGGTAACCAAAGCTTCTGGACTAGCAATTTCAACTGACAAATCTTGAATATAACTTATTATTATTTTATATTTATCTTCCATCTTTATCTTCTATATCCTCATACTCACCTTCAACAAGATTATTTTCTTTTGGTTTTTTCTTTGATGAATATTTTTTTGAGTATTTTTTAAGTATTATTTTTCTTGTAACTGGAAAGACTAGTAAAATCCCAATTATGTCAGTTGCAAATCCAGGAAGTATTAAAAGCAAAGCTGCAAACGCAATTGCAGCTCCAGAGACGATTTCATACAGAGGAACTTCATTTTTGACTAATTGAGACATGCCTGAACGCAAGGTATTAAATCCCTCATATCTCGCATACCAAATTCCAACAACTGCTGTAGTAAGTATAAGCAAAATAGTGTTTAAAGCTCCTATTTGTGAGCCAACTTTAATGAATAAGTATATTTCGATTAGAGGGATCCCTAAAATAAGAATTATTGCTGTGTTCATTTGTCTATAATGTAAATTGCAGGTTGAAATTAATCAACATAGTAAATATTATCATATTATGAGCTACAGCTTTGAATACATCGATATAATACTATTAGCAATGATCGCAGGATTTATATTTCTAAGATTAAGAGGGATTTTAGGGAAAAAAACCGGATTTGAGGAAAATATTAATTCTAGTTTTCCTCACGAGGAGGCCCCAGAGACAAAAAATTCTCCCATTTTGAATGCTGAAACTTTTGATGATGCAGCAAAAAAAGATTTCTTAAATGGCGCTAAAATTGCTTATGAAAGTATTATTACTAGTTTTTCAAAAGGAGATTTAAAATCAATAAAAAATCTTTTAGCAAAAAATGTCTATGACCAATTTGATGAGGCTATCAAAGATAAAAAAGCAAGAAATGTTACCTCAGAAACTACATTTATAGGCATTAATTCCGCAGAGATAAAAGAGCATAATCAAAATAAAAATATGCTTGAAGTAAGTGTTGAATTTGTGAGTGAAATTATATCTTGCATTAAAGATAAAGATAATAAAATTATTTCAGGCGATGCTCAAAAAGTTAAAAAAGTATTAGATACTTGGAAATTTACAAAAGATAGTGCCTCAAAAAATCCTAACTGGTTAATCGTAGACACTCAAGCTTAGTTGATTAAAAAAATATCAGATAAAGATAAACAGGATTGGCAAAATTTCTTAAATAGTTCTGACAAACTAGAAAATAAAGATCAAAGAATTTCTTTAAAACCTAAAAAATATATTGAAAGATCTATTGATTTGCACGGTTATACATTAGATGAAGCAAATCAAAAGATGAATTCTTATATAGAAGAATGTTTTATTAACGGAGTTAATAAAATTAATGTCATCACAGGAAAGGGTTTAAGATCAAAAAATTTAAATGATCCATATCAATCTAATAATTTAAGTATATTAAAATACTCAGTTCCTAATTTTATTAAAGGTAGTGATCATTTAATGAGTAAAATTATAAGTATTGATTTTGACGCTGTTGAAAATCCATCAGTTGGAAATTTTGATGTTTTTTTAAAAAAAAGAAAGTAATAATTACAAAATAAATTTTGATAAATCTGCGTCCTTAACAAGTTCGCCAATATTTTTCTTAATATATTCTGAGTCTATACTGATTTTTTCACCCGCTCTATCAGTTGCTGTAAAACTAATTTCATCTAAAACTCTTTCAATTATGGTATGCAGTCTTCTAGCACCAATATTTTCAACTGTTGTGTTTACTTCGCTTGCAATTGTTGCAATTGTATCAATCCCATCTTCAGTAAATTCTAAATCAACGTTTTCTGTCTTAAGTAAAGCTTTGTATTGTTTGATTAAACTATTATCTGGCTCTTTTAAAATTCGCTTAAAATCCTCACTATTCAATGCATCTAGCTCGACCCTAATTGGTAGTCTTCCTTGAAGTTCAGGTAAAAGATCTGATGGTTTTGCTAATTGAAAAGCCCCAGATGCTATAAACAATATGTGGTCTGTTTTAATTGGACCATATTTAGTACTTACTGTTGTCCCTTCTATTAAAGGAAGCAGATCCCTTTGGACACCTTCTCTTGATACATCGCCGCCAACTCTATCAGTTCGTGCTGAAATTTTATCTATCTCATCTAAAAATACGATACCGTTGTTTTCTGTTGTGTTTTTTGCTGATTTTATAATTTTATCTTGTTCGATTAACTTATCAGCTTCTTCGTTAAGTAATATCTCATGAGATTCTTTTACTGACATTTTCTTCTTCTTAGCTTTTTGGCCCATAGATTTACCAAGCATGTCTGAAATATTTATCATTCCAACATTTGCACCAGGCATACCAGGAATTTCAAATGATGGCATTCCACTATTACTCTCAGTAACAGCTACCTCAATTTCGTTATTATCTAAATCACCATCTCTTAATCTTTTTCTAAAACTTTCTCTTGTTGCTACACTTGCTTTATTGCCAACAATTGCATCAAGAACTCTATCCTCTGCTAGTTTTTGTGCTTTTGAGTGAACTTCTTTTCTTTTTTTCACTTTTTCCATTGCAATAGCAATTTCCAAAAGATCTCTAATTATTTGTTCAACATCTCTTCCAACGTAACCTACTTCAGTAAATCTTGTAGCTTCAACTTTTACAAATGGTGCTTCAGCTAATTTTGACAATCTTCTAGATATTTCTGTCTTACCAACACCCGTTGGTCCCATCATTAAAATATTTTTTGGAAGAACTTCATCTTTCATATCACCTTCTAAAGCTTGTCTTCTCCATCTATTCCTTAAAGCAATTGCAACAGCTCTCTTTGCATTATTTTGTCCGACAACAAATCTATCTAGTTCAGAAACTATTTCTCTTGGAGTTAATGAGTTTTGAATACTATTTTTTTCTTTTTTTACTTTGGTGTTTGGTAGTGTTGTGACGTTTGATTTTTCCATATTAAATTTTCTCTATATTTAAGTTATCATTTGTGAAAACACATATTTCAGATGCAACTTTAATTGCTTTTTTTGCAATTTCTTCTGCGGATAAATCAGTATCCATTAATACTTTTGCTGAAGCCAATGCATAATTTCCACCAGAACCTATTCCAATAACGTCTCCCTCGGGCTCTAAAACATCACCAGTTCCTGAAATAATAAAACTATTTTCTTTGTCACCAACTGCCATTAAGGCTTCTAATCTTCTTAAATACTTATCTGTACGCCAATCTTTAGCTAATTCAACAGCTGCTCTTGCTAGATTTCCAGCATGTTTTTCTAGTTTAGACTCTAATCTTTCAAATAATGTTAGGGCATCTGCTGTAGATCCAGCAAAACCTGCGATCACATTTCTTTTCTCAATCTTACGAACTTTGTTTGCAGTTTTCTTAATTACTGTATTTCCCATACTAACTTGGCCATCTCCAGCAACTACTACTTCATTGTTTTTTCTTACTAATACTATTGTTGTCATGGATTATAGATGGATACTAAATCTTATAGTTCAAGACCAAGCCTAGAATTATTGCCATAATTGAATAATAGATATATACCTTTTTCAAACTATGAAACGTAAAGCCAAAATAAGTAGAAAAACAAAAGAGACTAACATCAGTGTTGATTTAAACATTGATGGTAAGGGTAAGTACAAAGTTGACACAGGTATAGGATTTTTAGATCACATGCTTGAGCAATTATCGAAACACTCATCAATGGATATGAATATTAAAGCCAAAGGTGATACTCACATTGATCTTCACCACACAACTGAAGATACGGGAATAGCAATTGGTGAATGTTTGAAAAAAGCATCTAAAAAATTTGTAGGTATTAAAAGATATGCTCATGCAATGATACCAATGGATGAAACATTAACCAGAGTTGCAATTGATGTATCAAACAGACCTTATTTAATTTGGAAAGTAAAATTGAAAGTAGAAAAATTAGGTGAGATGGACACAGAATTATTTAAAGAATGGTTCCAAGCTTTTTCCCAAGCTGCTGGAATTACTTTGCACATTGAAAACATCTATGGTGATAACAGTCACCACATAATCGAATCCTGCTTTAAAGGATTAGCTAGATCATTAAGGGCTGCTTTAGAAATGGATCCAAGAAATAAAACTACAATACCTTCTACAAAAGGTTCTTTATAAATTTAATGAATGTCACAATTGTTGACTACAATTCAGGCAATATAAGTTCTGTAATAAATTCGTTTAAAGAAGTTGCAAAAGATAAAGTAAATATTGAAGTAACAGCAGATCTTACAACCATAAAAACTAGCGACAAAGTTGTATTACCTGGGCAAGGATCTTTTAAAAGTTGTATTGATGGTCTTAATAATATTAATGGTTTGATTGACACATTAAATGAATTTGTAATTCAAAATAAAAAACCACTTCTTGGAATTTGTGTTGGGCTTCAAATGTTTGCAGATATTGGTTATGAAGAAACAGAGACTAAAGGCTTAGGATGGATTTCTGGAAAAGTCTCAAAAATTGATAACCAAGGCGGAAAATTTAAGCTGCCACACATCGGCTGGAACGAAATCAATATAATGAAAGAAAGTAAGATTTTTAAAGGCATAGAAAATAATTCTCATATGTACTTTGTTCACAGTTATGAATTTGTACCTGAGGATAAATCCGTAATTTCAGCAACAACTGATTATTCATCTAATGTTGTTTGTGCTGCTGAAAAAGAAAACATATTTGGCACCCAGTTTCACCCTGAAAAGAGTGATAAAATTGGACTAAAAATAATTGATAACTTTATTAAACTTTAGAAAATGAAAAAATTTTTAATTTCAATATTATTTTTATTAATTTCTAATAATTTATTTGCAAAGCCAATCTATTTAGAATGTATAGATGATGAACCAATATATGATAATGAAGATCAATACACATATTTATCAGTTGATTTAGGAAAGAAAAAATTTGGAGTAGTTGGCACAAAGACCATTCTAAAAGGTGAATGTTTAATTGGAAAATGTGAGAGCGTAGAATTATATAATAGAGATATGCCTTTTATTAGCGAAGATTACGAATATTTAAAAATTGGTGAAGAAGAAAAAAATTACATTACATTGAATAAACAAACCGGAGGTGTTGTTTGGTATTCATATTATTGGGAAGAAATAGGTTCAACAAACACTTTTAAACAAATTGATAATTGGGGCTATTATTCATGTAAGGCAACTAAAGAACTTCCCTTTTAAATGGTTGAAGCAATAATTATTATCGAATTAGCTGCTTTATTTTGGTATTTTGCAAATAAATGAAAATATTTCCAGCAATAGATATTAAAGATAAAAAGTGCGTGAGGTTAGTTAAAGGAGACTTTGATAATAAAACTGAATATGACATGTCTCCAGTTGAACAAGCTGGTAAATATAATGACCATGGTTTCAAAAACTTACACATAGTTGATTTGGATGGAGCATTAACAGGAGAGACTGTAAACATTGATATTATCGAGGAAATTGTTGGTAAATTTGATCTTAAAATTGAAATAGGTGGAGGCGTAAGAAACTTTGAAAGTATTCAAAAATATACCGATGCAGGAGTTGAGAAAGTTATTTTAGGTAGTGCAGCAATAAAAGACAAAGAATTTTTAAAAGAAGCTTGTCAAAAATTTCCTGGAAAAATTGCTTTAGGTCTAGATGCTAAAGATGGATATTTATCCTTATCTGGCTGGAAAGAAAATTCAAACTTAAAAACTTTAGATTTTTTAAAAGACGTAAATGATTATGGGGCAAGTAGATTAATTTATACAGATATTAATAGAGATGGCATGAAGCTAAGCCCTAATTTTGATGAAACAGAAAATGTAGCTAATAATTCAAATTGTCCAGTGATTATTTCTGGAGGAGTTTCTTCAATTAATGATGTTAGAAAAGCAAAAGAAATAGGAAATAAAAATATTGAAGGTATTATAGTTGGTAAAGCTATATATGATGGTGATATTAAATTGGAGGAGCTTGCAAAAGAAATAGATGCTTAAAAATAGAATAATACCTTGCTTAGATGTTAAAAATGGAAGAGTTGTAAAAGGTATCAACTTTGTTGATTTACAAGATGCAGGAGACCCAGTGGAGCAAGCTAAAATTTATAGTGATGGTGGTGCAGATGAAATTTGTTTTTTAGATATTACAGCCTCAAATGAAAATAGAGATACTATTTATGATGTAGTTAAAGATACTTCTAAAAAATGTTTTGTACCTTTAACAGTTGGTGGTGGAGTTAGAAGTGTGGATGATATTAGTAAACTTTTAAACTGCGGGGCAGATAAAGTTTCAATTAATACAGCTGCAGTACAAAATGCTGATGTTGTAGTTCAAAGTTCAAAAAAATTTGGATCCCAATGCATAGTTGTTGCTATAGATGCTAAGAAGAGCGGAGAGAAATGGGAAGTTTTTACCCACGGAGGTAGAAATAATACTGGAATTGATGCTTTAGAGTTTGCAAAGAAGATGGAAGAGAGTGGCGCAGGTGAGTTGTTGGTCACCTCAATGGATAGAGATGGTACTCAGGTGGGCTATGACATAGATTTGATGTTTAAAATTTCATCTATGGTAAACATACCCACAATAGCATCAGGAGGAGTTGGAAATCTTGATCATTTAGTCGATGGCATTAAATTAGGCAATGCCAGCGCTGTTTTAGCAGCATCCATATTTCACTATGGAAAATATTCTGTGAAGGAAGCTAAAGAATATTTGGACTCAAAAGGAATACCTGTTAGGATTTGAGATGCTAAATACCCTTGAGAGCCTATTTAAACTTGCAAGAGAAAGAAAATCTTCACCAGTTGATGGTTCGTATACCAATAAACTTCTAAGTGATAAATCTTTGAGTAAAGCTAAAGTGCTTGAGGAAATAAATGAATTGATAGAGGCAGTAGAAGAAGATACAAATAAAATTCATGAAGCTGCAGATGTGTTTTATCATCTAGCCATGTACCTTGAAGCAAATAATATTAAAGTTGAAGAAGTAATGAGTGAATTAGATAAAAGGAAAAAATGAGCCATAAATTTTATAAACCTGCAAGATCAAGATTACAAAGAAGTGAATTAGCAGTTCCAGGTTCATCACCTAAAATGTTTGAGAAAGCTCTTAGTTCTGCAGCAGATTATGTTTTTTTAGATTTAGAAGATGCAGTTTCTCCTAATGATAAAATTACTGCTAGAGCAAATGTTATTAAATCTTTAAATGAAATGGATTGGAGAGGTAGTGGTAAAACTATTTCAGTACGAATAAATAGTTTAGATACTCATTACATGTATTCAGATTTAATCGAGATTGTTGAACAAGCTGGAGAAAATGTAGATACAATTTTAGTTCCAAAAGCAGGAACTGCAAGTGATGTTTACATGGTTGACTGTCTGTTAACTCAAATTGAAACAAATAAAAAATTAAAAAATAAAATTGGAATTGAGTGTTTAATTGAAACTGCATTAGGAATGTCAAATATTAAAGAAATTGCAACTTCAAGTGAAAGATTAGAGGCATTACATTTTGGTGTTGCAGACTATGCTGCTAGTTTAAGAGCGAGAACCACCGTGATAGGTGGTCTTAATGAAAACTATCCAGGAGACCAGTGGCATCATGGTTTATCTGAACTAGTTATGACTTGTAGAGCATATGGAATAAGAGCAATTGATGGACCGTTTGGAGATTTTAATGATCCAGATGCCTATACAGCGGCGGCTAAAAGAGGAGCTGCAATTGGTATTGAAGGTAAATGGGCAATTCATCCTTCTCAAATTGAATTAGCAAACAATGTGTTTTCTCCACCAGAAGCAGAGGTTGCTAAAGCTAAAAGGATACTAGAAGAGCTAGAAAAGGCAGCAAATGAAGGAAAAGGTGCCGCTCAGCTTGATGGTAGAATGATTGATGCTGCATCAGCTAGAATGGCTGAAAATATTGTAAACATCGACAAGTTAATCCATAATAAATAAAAAAAATTATGGACATTCACGAATACCAAGCAAAAAAAATACTTTCAGATTTTGGAGTAACAATTCCAAGAGGTGGAATTGTGTACAGTCCAGAAAATGCAGAGAATAAAGCTAGAGAAATTGGTGGATCAAGATGGGTAGTAAAAGCGCAAATTCATTCAGGTGCTAGAGGAAAAGCAGGTGGAATAATTGTTTGTGATACTCCTTTAGAAGTTGCCCAAGCAACAGATAAATTACTGGGAAAAAAATTGGTCACAAATCAAACAGGTCCTGAAGGTAAAATAGTAAATAGAATATATATTGAGGAAGCAACTGATATTGAGCGTGAGTTATATCTTGGTTTAGTTTTTGATAGAAGTTCAGAAAGCATAATGGTTGTTGCATCAACAGAAGGTGGTATGAGTGTTGAAGAAATTTCAAAAGAAAAACCTGAGAGTATAATTAGATCAAAAATAGAAGTTGCTGTTGGAATGCAAAGTTTCCAAGCTAGAGAATTAGCCTTCGGTTTGGGAATTGAACCTGATTTAATTAGAAGAGCATCTGAAACAATTATTGGATGTTACAAGGCATTTAGTGAATTAGATGCTACGATGGTTGAGGTTAATCCATTAGTTATTTCAAAACAAAAACAAATTTTAGCTTTGGATTGTAAAATGAGTTTTGATAACAATGCAATGTTTAGAAGAAATCAAGTTTCGGAACTTAGGGATAAAACACAAGAAGACTCAAAAGAAGTTTTTGCATCTGATAGAGGGCTAAATTACGTAAGCCTAGATGGAAACATTGGTAATATTATAAATGGTGCTGGTTTAGCAATGGCATCAATGGACATGATTAAACTAGCTGGTGGAAGTCCTGCAAATTTTTTAGATGTGGGTGGTGGTGCAACACCAGAAAAAATAGTTAAAGCATTTAAGCTAGTTACAATGGATGAAAAAGTTAAAGTAATTCTTGTAAATATTTTTGCAGGTATCAATAGATGTGATTGGGTTGCTGAAGGAATTGTAGATGCATTAAAAAAAATTCAAATTAAAGTTCCATTAGTTATCCGTTTAGCAGGTACTAATGTTGAAAAAGGAAATAAAATCTTAAAAGAAAGCAAGATTAATTATATAGAGGCAAATACTTTAGAGGATGCAGCTAATAAAGCAGTTGCAGCACTAAATAAATAAATCATGACGGTACTCGTAGATAAAAATAGTAAGATAATTATTCAAGGTTTTACAGGTAAAATGGGCTCTTTTCATGCAGATGAGATGATAAAATATGGCTCAAACGTAGTAGGCGGAGTAACACCAGGAAAAGGGGGCTCTAAGCATTTAGATTTACCAGTATTTAACACAGTTAAAGATGCTGTGAATGAAACAGGGGCTGATGCATCTATTTTATTTGTACCCCCAGCTTTTGCGGCCGACTCAGCAATGGAAGCAGCTGATGCTGGAATTAAAATATGTGTAGCAATAGTTGATGGAATACCTTCTCATGACATGATCAGAATAAAAAGATACATGAGAAGATACACTAAAAGTTCTAAGATGACATTAGTTGGACCAAACTGTGCTGGAATTATTAGTCCTGGAAAATCAATGTTGGGTATTATGCCTGGTCATATTTACAAAGAAGGAAGAGTTGGAATTATTAGTAGATCAGGTACATTAGGTTATGAAGCTGCTCAACAGCTTAAAAATTTAAATATAGGTGTTTCAACAAGTGTAGGAATTGGAGGAGATCCAATAAATGGAAGTTCTTTTAGAGATATAATTGAAAAGTTTGAAACAGATGATGAGACCGATGCAATATTAATGATTGGTGAAATTGGTGGCCCACAAGAAGTTGCTGCAGGAGAATTTGCAAAAGAAAATATGAAGAAACCAGTTATAGCTTACATAGCTGGACTAACTGCACCAAAAGGAAGAGTAATGGGTCATGCAGGAGCAATAGTTTCAGCTTATGGGGAAAGTGCAATTGAAAAAGTTGAAATTTTAAAAGAGTGTGGAATCACAATTTCTAAAAATCCATCTGTTATGGGTGATACAGTAAAATCAGTTCTAGAAAAAATGTAATCATGAGTTACGATGATAATAATATATTTGCAAAAATACTTAGAAATGAGATACCGTGTAATAAAATTTATGAGGACGAATTTATTTTATCCTTTCATGACATAAATCCTCAAAAAAAAATCCATGCTTTAGTAATTCCAAAAGGAAAATATGTTGACTTAGATGATTTTAGTCAAAATGCTTCTCCTGAGGAAATGGTTGGATTACTCAAGGGTATAAATATTGTAGCAAAGAAATTAAACATATCTGTTGATACAGGAAAAGGCTATAGAACTTTAGCAAATGTAAGTGAGGATGGGGGACAAGAAGTCCCTCATTTGCATTTTCATTTGTTTGGTGGAGAGAAAATTGGTAAAATGGTTTCGTGAAAATTAATGTAGACAGAAGTTTCTTAGAAATAAATTCTGTAAAAGATTTAAACAGCTCAAAGAGACCTGGACCAAACTTTAAAATCACTCAAGTAGACCCACCAGATTTCCAATTAAATAAGTTTTTTTATAAACAAATTGGAAGAAAACATAGATGGATAGATAGATTAGCCTGGGGCGACAATAAATGGATTGAGTATGTTGAAAATCCAAGAATAAAAACCTTTATTTTAAAGGATAATAACAACTTAGCAGGATATTATGAAACTATCCATGATCTTAATAACAATCATTCGGAAATAGCATATTTTGGCATCTTAGAGGAATATTATGGAAAAAAATGTGGCGGCTATCTTCTTTCTGAGGCTATTAAGAAATTATTCGAGCAAGGAATGTCAAGAGTTTGGTTGCACACCTGTTCACTGGACCACGAAAATGCAATTAAAAATTATTTAGCTAGAGGAATGCAGGTATTCAAATCTGAAAAGATAAATGTCGATCTTAATTAGTATATTTTTGAATTGAAAATATTTTTTCTTCAACATCAATATTAATATTAATATCACTTAAAAAAGTTTGTATTAAATTTTGATAGATATCTTTAGTTTCCCAACCCATTAAATCCAAACTTTCTTTATCAAAAAAAACCTTAATTAGATTATTTTCATATTCAAAATTTAAGACATAATAAAAAGGATAATTAGTGTCATTTTCTGCCTCATTCATTTTTGAAATTAAAAAATTTTTATCAAGTATAAAATTTAAAGGTGTTTTATCTAGCGGATATCTATAGTAATTTGTAATTTTATCTGAATTGATAACTAGAGATTTACCATTTGAAACTAGTATTTTATTATAAATATCATAATATTTACAAAAAATTTTCTTAGGGTATAAAATTATACATTCTCCTTTCTCTATATTGTTATTATCTATCTTTTGAGTAAATTTAAATTGTAAAGAATTAATATTTTCTAAGTGATTAATAATTTTTTGGTTTGAGGAACTGTGAGCGTTCAAATTAAAAAAAAAAATTAAACAAAAAATTAAATATTTTTTCATTTTAGCACTTCTCTTTTCCCCACGTGATTGGCTTGGCTTACCTCTCCATTTGCCTCCATTTGATCAACTATTCTAGCTGCTCTATTGTAACCAATTTGTAATTTTCTCTGTAAAAAAGATGTTGATGCTTTTCTCTCAGATTTTACAATTTGAAGAGCTGTATTATATAATTCATCTAGATTTTCATTATCTTTTGAGTCGCTTCCACTCTCTTTTTCATCTGCGAAATTAAGAATTTCATCTACGTAATCTGGTTCGGCTTGATTTCGTAAAAAATTGTTTATTTTTTCAATTTCACTTTCTGAAACAAATGGAGCATGAATTCTTGTCATTCTATTTGCTGAAGTCATATAAAGCATATCTCCTTTTCCAAGCAATTGTTCAGCTCCTTGTTCACCAAGAATTGTTCTACTATCTATTTTAGAAGTAACTTGGAATGATATTCTAGTTGGAAAATTAGCTTTTATTGTTCCCGTGATTACATCAACACTTGGTCTCTGTGTTGCCATTATAATATGAATACCTGCAGCTCTAGCCATTTGTGATAGCTTCTGAATGTAATTTTCTATGTCTTTTCCAGCAACAAGCATCAAATCTGACATTTCATCAACAATAACAACAATATAAGGCATAGAAATCTTATGTTTTTCGTTATATCCATCAATATTTCTCACCCCAACTTTGGTCATTAATTTGTATCGATTTTCCATTTCTTTCACTACCCACCCTAATACAGAGGCTGCTTTTTTTGCTTCAGTAATTACAGGACATAATAAATGTGGGATCCCTTCGTATGTTGATAGTTCTAACATTTTTGGATCAATTAAAATAAACTTACATTTTTCAGGAGAGTGTTTATATAAAAGGGATAAAATAATTGTATTAATACAAACCGATTTCCCTGATCCTGTTGTACCTGCTATAAGTAAATGAGGCATTATACTTAAGTCTCCTGTTATGGGTAGTCCAGATATACTTTTGCCTAGTGCAATCGGAAGCTTTATATCCTTTTTTTTAAATTTAGAGTCTGAAATTATTTCACTTAAAAAAACATTTTCTCTTTGTGGTTTAGGCAACTCAATTCCAATTGTGTTGCTTCCAGGTATAGTTGCTATTCTAGCAGATTCCGAACTAGTATTTCTTGCAATATCTTCAGAAAGATTAATAATTTTTGATACTTTTACACCAGGAGCTGGCTCAAATTCATATAAAGTTACAACTGGACCTTGACTTACTTTTTTAACCTCACCTTCAACTCCAAAATCAAGTAAAATTTTCTCTAAAGTTTTCTCATCAATTTTGTTTTCTGATAAGTTTTTATCTTTTTTTGTAGGAGACTTTAAAAAATCAATAGAAGGTAATTTATATTTTATAATTTTTTTATCTGATGGTATTATATTTTTTTCAAATGAGAAGTTTTCCTGAATTCTAGTTTCGTTATTAATATAATTATCTTCACTATTAAGATTTTCATCATAGTTATCACTAACAATTTTACTTGGTATTTTTTTATTGTAAGTAAAAATTTTTAAAATAAACTTAAAATATCTAAATTTAAAATTAACACTTAAAAGGAAAAAAAATAATATCAAAGTTACTAGCACAAAATAACTTATTTTGTTATTTAAGTTTATTAAATTTATAAAGAAAGTTTCTTCAAATAAATTTCCTAAAAATCCATTGTTCCCATTAATTGTAAGCCAGTATGTTTCAGTATGGAAAATGGTAAAGAACAATGCTCCTGTTATTGAATATAGAATTATAAAAAATAAACTTTCAACAACATATAAAATTTTTTTATCAATTATTACAGATAGAGATATAAAAAAAAAAGAAATTGGTATTAATAATGATATTAAACCAATTGATTGATATAAGATATCAGAAGCATAACTACCTTTTGAACCCAACAAATTCTTAATTTCAGTATTCTCAGGAAAAATGAAGTTTGGATCCTCTGGTGAATAACTGACTAATGATACTAAAAACAATATTGAAAAAATCAACAAAGAGGCCCCTATTAGTTCAGATAATCTCTTTAATAAAAAGCTACCAGTTTTATCAATAATATTTTTAATTTTCATTTTGTTATTAGTGATTTGTCACTTTGTATCATTTAATTTTTATTGATAAAATTAAATAATATTATGAAAATTTGTCTTTTAGGAAATAACTTAACTAATCTAGTTCTTGGAAACATATTACTAAAAAAAAAGATCAAAGTTGACATCATCTCTCAGGATAACCCATCCTTATTAACTAATACTATTAGAACAATTGCAATTTCAAATGAAAATTATGAATTTTTGAGGAAAAATATTAAAGGTATTTCAAACCTTGGATGGCCAACAGAAAAAATTAAAATTTACACAGCCAAAAATAAATCATCTGAGTTATTTGAGTTCAAAAATAAAAATCAAAGTAATTTTTTTTTACTTAAATATAGTGCACTTTATAATTTGACGAAAAAAAACAAATCCTTAAAATTTATTAATCTTAAAAATTATAAACTAGATGATATTAAAAAAAGAGAATATAGTTTAATTATAAATTCTGAACAAAATAATCCAATCACAAAAAAATATTTTCAAAAAAAAATAGAAAAAAACTATAAATCTTTAGCTCATACAGCAATAATAGATCATAAAAAAATCGAAAACAAAATTGCCTCTCAAATTTTTACAAAAAATGGTCCTTTAGCATTTCTACCTTTATCTAAAAATCAAACTTCAATTGTGTTTTCAAACAATTCTAGAAAATTAATGGATAAATCAAGTCTTCTTCAGATAATTAATAAGTATAATCATCAATATAAGATAACTAAAATTAGTGAAGTTGAGTCTGTGGGTATTAAGTTTTTAGTTCTTAGAGATTATTTTTTTAAAAATATTTTATCTTTTGGAGATTTAATACATAAAGTTCACCCACTAGCAGGGCAAGGTTTTAATATGACTATTAGAGACATCAAATCTTTGTCTAATATTTTAGAAGAAAATATTAAATTAGGAATTGATGATGGAGAAATAATTGCTGAAAAATTTCAAGAAATTAATAAGCATATAAATTTTGTGTATGGATTTGGAATTGATGCTATTAATTCTTTTTTTAAATTTGATAGCAAATTACAAAATAATTTATCAGGACCAATATTTAAAATTTTAAAAGGAAATAAATTTTTAAACAAATATGCAACATTTTTGTCTAACTAGTTTTTACTATTAGTTACTGTAATGTTTTATTATTAAAATTATCAACAATATAAGTATTTAAGATCTCTTTTAATCTATCTTTTCTTATAGTTAGATCTTTACTCTCAAGTAAAACTTGTTTTTCCTCAAGAGAAAAGGGAGACGCCATTGATAAAGTGTTTATAGTTTGATCCAAGCTTTGTTTTTCAATTTCTTTCCAATTAATTTCATAACCCTGTTTTTTAAATAAACCTTTCAAATTTTGAAAAATAAGGTTTAAGTCTGAAAATTTAATTTCCTCTGACTTTTCATTTAAATCTTTAAGAAAATCGTCGTATTTAACTTCACATTCTCTGTACAAATTATCATTATTTAATTCATCCATTATTTTAAATCTGCAAATACCATTAAGAATTATTAAATATCTTCCATCATCAGTTTCATTAAAACTTGTTATTTTACCTGCACAACCAATTTTATATAAATCTGGTTTTTTGAGTTGACCGGATTTCTTTGGTTGTATCATCCCAATCAATCTATTTGTTTTCATACTATTATCTATCATTTCAATATATCTTGGTTCAAAAATGTTCAAAGGTACTGTTGTTCTCGGAAAAATAATAAAATTCGATAAAGGGAAAACTGGTAATATACTGGGAAGATCTTCTTTTTTCATTATAATTAAAATATAACAATTAATTGATGAATTCAAACAATTTAGATAAGACGAATATAATAAATTTATATAAAGAAAAGAATTATCAAGGTGTAATCAAATCGGGATTAAAATTACTAAAAAAAAATCCTAAAGATTATCAATTAATTTATTCGATTGGACTATCATACATAAATCTTAAAAATTATTTTGAAGCAGAAAAGTATTTTAATAAGCTTTTATTTATACAAAAAAAACCAGAAATATTTTTTATACAAGCAAATATTCATAAACAATTAGAAAAATATGATACAGCAATTACTTATTTTGAGGAAGCGATTAAATTAAACCCAAATTTTTTCGAAGCTTATAATAATTTAGGAAACACAAAAAAACGTATTGGTAAAATTGAAGATGCAATTTCATGTTTTAAAAAAGCTATTCAATTAAATGAGAATAATATTCAATCATATTTTAATTTAGCTAATATATATAAAGACAATAAAAATTTTGATGAATTAATTAAAACTTATGAAAAAATATTAAACTTCAATCAAAATGATGTAAAAACTTTATATAATTTAGGTAGCGTATATTTATTTAAAGGCGATATATCAAAAGGAACAAATCTCTTTGAAAAAATAATTAAAATTAATAAAAATCATATACCCAGTTTTAGAAATTATATATCGGTAACCAAAATTAAAAAAAATAATGAAATTTTTAAAAAATTAGAAGCTTTAAATGTAGATATTTTACAAGATGACGAGAAAATTTTATTTTATGATGCTTTAAGTAAAGGATATTTTGATCAGGAAAATAATGAGCTAGCTTTTAAATATTTAGAAAAATCGAATTCTTTAAAAAAGAAAAATTCGAAATTTTCTTTTGAAAATACAGAAATTCAATTTAAACAGATAAAAACCTTTTTTGAAAATATTGAAAATATTGATATAAATTTTAAAGATACACTTAAAAGTAGACCAATATTTATTGTTGGAATGCCAAGATCTGGAACTTCACTAATAGAGCAGATATTATCTAGTCATTCAAAAATATATGGAGCAGGGGAGTTAGATTTCCTGCCAAAAATTATAGATAAACTTAGTATTAAAAAACCTAAAAATTTGGAGAATTATTTTACAAAAATAAGGGATTTATATATTGATCAAATAAACAAGATATCAGATAATAATTATATTATTGATAAATTGCCAGTCAATTTCAGATGGGTGGGATTTATAATTAATGCTATTCCAGAGGCAAAAATCATACATATTGAAAGAAATCCTATGGCAGTATGTTGGTCTAATTATAAAACTTCATTTGTTGATAGTGGTATGGATTTTAACTTGAGTCAGAAAGATATTGCTAAATATTACTCATTATATTTTGATTTGATGAATTTTTGGAGATTAAAATATGCAAAAAATATATTAAATATTAATTATGAAAATTTCGTTAATGATTTTGAAAAAAATTCTAAAGAGATTTTAAATTTTTTAGATTTAAATTGGGAAGATCAAATTAAAAACTATGATAAAAATATGAGACCTGTAACAACAGCGTCTTTTCAACAAGTAAGAGAGGGTATAAAAAAAAATACATCATTAGCATGGAAAAAGTATAATAATTATTTAACTCCTATGCAGGAAACTCTAAATAGAATGAAAATAAAGTTCTAATAAATATTTATGAATTTAGAAGCTATTAAAAAATTAATGTACAAACAAGATTTTAGGGAGGCAGAAAAACTTTTACAAAAAAGCTTAAGAACAGAGAAAGATAAATTTATGGTTTTCTATTTCTTAGGTCTTGTTTATTTCGAATTGAGGATTTTAGATAAAAGTATTCAATTTTTTGAAGAATCTACAAAATTGAGACCTAATAATATTTCAGCGTATCTTAAATTAGCGGTTCTGTATCAAACAATGGGTGATAACGAGTCATCAAAAATTAATTATTTAAAATCTATTGAATTAGACAGTAATCAGATACGAAGTTATTATGGTTTATACCAGCTAAAATCAAAATTTCTTAAAGATGAGTATCATGATAAAATAAAAAACATTTCACTTAATGCAAAAGAAAATTCAACAGAACTTGCGATAAGTAAATTTTTACTTTCAAAGTATGAAATAAATAAAAATAACTTAAAAGATGAATTGACTTTACTAGAAGATGCTCACAAAACAATATTTAACTCAAACTTACAATACAATAAAGAATCTGATTTTTATTATAAAAAAATTATGCAAAAGTACCATAATAAAATAGATTTTCTAAATGTAGATAACTCTGCAAAGCAAAAATATACAAAACCAATTTTTATTATTGGCCTCCCTAGAACAGGATCTACTTTAATTGAAAGTATTATTTCTAGTGATAACAATAATTATTTATCATTTGGAGAAACTTCTTTCTTTCATATGGGTATACTGGAGCAAATTAAAAAAAAAAATCTTTTTAATAATAATAACTATAATAATGTTAATAATATTGAATTAGATTTTATAGAATTAAAAGATTATTTATTTAAAAGATATTCTCAATTTAATACCTCAGAAAGTAAAAAAGAAATAATTGATAAATCACTAGATAATTTTTTTAATATTGAAACAATATTAAAAGTCTTTCCAGATGCAATATTTATAAATTCTACAAGAAATATATATGATAATATAATTGCAATTTATGAAAAACTTTTAGCTAAATTATCTTGGGCTCATACAATCAAAGATATATTAGATTATGTTGATATATATTTAAGAATAATTGATTATTATAAAAATAAATATCCACAAAAAATAATTTCTATATCTTTAGAAAATCTAAATAATGACAAAAATTTAGAAACAAAAAAAATTTTTGAATTTTGTAACTTAAATTGGAATGAAGAAATATTTGAATTCCACAAAAGAGACAACTTATATATTAAAACTAGTAGTAATGTACAATTAAGATCCGGAATTCAATCATACAACTACGATAAATATAAAAGATATTATCCTTTATTTGAGGATTATAAAAAAAATTATCAGTGGTTAAATAATTAAAAAATTTCAGCCATACTGACGGATATAGTTGATCCTTAATTCTAATCATTTTGCCTATTGCTTAATTATTAAAAAGCAACTACTTTCAACACTTATAGAACAAGCGGGCATAGCTCAGTGGTAGAGCGTCTCGTTGCCAACGAGAAGGTCGTGGGTTCGAGTCCCATTGCCCGCTCCAAAAATGCTAAAAATATTTGGAAATGAATACTTCAAATTACAAGGATGAATTTAATCAATTAGATAAAATTGTAAAAAGTTACAGCTTAAATTCTCTGAAAGACACTTTATTGTTTGCTGATAATAGTAAATTTAAACTTCCAAATTTAAATAATATTCCACAATACCATAATATTTTAGGGCTTATAAATTTTAGACTTAATGATTTAGAAAATTCTATAATGAATTTTGAAAAAGCGATTAATCTTGAACCAAATTTTTATTCTGCTTACTATAATTTAGGATTATTATTTTTTAAAACTAAGGATTTGAAAAAAGCTTATAGTTTTTTGAATAAAGCAATAAATATTAAAAACGATTATAAATTAGCAAGAGATAAAATAATTGAAATACTTTGTTTTTATAAACCTGATAAAGAAAATTCAAATTTTATAAGTGATGTTGATAAAAAAGTAAAACAAATTCCTTACGAGATTGATTTTTCAAAAGAAATAACAGATCAACAAATTATTAATTATTTTAAGAATTGTAAAAAAGTTGTACTAAAAAATTTAAATGACCTTTCTTATAATAAAGTTCAAATTTATAGAACAAAATCAATAAATCTTAATTGTGAGAGACATAAAGCAATCTTTTTTAAATATAATTCCATACCAAAATACTGTTTTGAGTGTTATAAAGTAGTAATTAAGTCAAAAAATTTTTATGATTTATTAAAAATGTCTTTAATTTTTGACCAAATAAATTACTTCCATAAGTTTAACAGAAAAAATATGATAGATAAGAAATCAGAAACTGATATTTTTAAAAGTATTATCTATTGTCAAAGTCTAGAGGAAGTTTTTCAAGTAGAAAATGAAACAAAAAAGATTCTTAAAGTTTATTTTGATGAACAAATTTTAATTGAAAGTAAGAGAGGCTGTCATGAATATGCATCAAAATATCCAGAATATAAAAAAATTTTTAAAAAAAAATCAGAAATGATGCTTATGCCTAATGAATGGTTAGATAATGAAAAGAAATATGATTTAGAAAATACAAAAGATGGTGTTGAGAATTCTGGAGTTTCTCATGATACAATAAAAGGAATTTCTTTAAATAATTTTCTTGTTATTAACAATTGGTTTAATAATCAAAAAATCTTTTTTTAAAAAAAGATTAATTATCTAATGCTTGCAATTAAAAAGTATATATTTATAATAATTTTTTTATGACTGGTTTAGCTGACAAAAAATGTATTCCATGTGAAGGAGGAATACCAAGTTTTAATATTGAGGAAATACATAAATATCTTAAGAAAGTTGATGGTTGGGATGTCAATTCAGAGGATAAAAAAGATTATTATATTATTAAAGACTTTAAATTTAATAATTTTTTAGAAAGTCAATCTTTCATTAATAAAGTTGGAGAAATAGCTGAACAAGAAGGTCACCATCCTGATATATGGTTTGGTTGGGGCTATGCTAAAATCAAAATACAAACACACGCAATTAATGGATTACATGAAAGCGACTTTGTGCTTGCTGCAAAAATTGATAAAATTTAATTAATTTTAATGTTTAAAATGTCTGGTTTTAGAAAAAACCAGTATGACGCCTAATCTATCTGCAAATTTAATGATTTCTTTATCACGAATAGATCCTGAAGGTTGAATGATTGCGCTTACTCCATTTTGAACTAAGGTTTCAATTCCATCCACGAAGGGAAAAAATGCATCTGATGCGCCTATGATTATGTCATTTTCACTAATTTTTTGGAATCTTTTCATTTTCTCAATTGCTATTTTACAACTATCTAATCTACTTGGCTGACCTGATCCTATTCCAACAGTCGAACTATTTCTTGTTAAAACAATCGCATTAGATTTTACATTTCTACATACATTGAAAGCAAACAATAGGTTATCTAAAATTTTTTTTGTAGGTTTGATTTTAGATACAACTTTAAAATTATCTTTAGTAAAAATTTTATTATCTGTACTTTGAAGTAATAAAGAGTCGAAATGACTGGTAATATTTTTTGAATTTTGTTCACCTAATTTTGATGCATCAATTAATCTTAAATTTTTCCTCTTTTTTAGAATTTTCAGAGAGTCCTCATCAAATCCAAGTCCAATAATTACCTCTAAAAATATTTTATTAAATTCTAAAGCTATTTTTTTATTTACTTTAAAATTACAAGAAACAATTCCCCCAAATGCACTTATGGGATCGCAAGCAAGAGCCTCTTTGTAACTCTCTATTTTATTTTTATTTACTGAAACTCCACAAGGGTTTGCATGTTTTACAATTACAGTTCCATTATTTTTTGGAAGCGTTTGTGAAATATTTAAAGCTGCATAAATATCATTATAATTATTATAACTTAATTTTTTTCCACTTAATTGTGATATGTCTAAATTATTATTTTTACTATAAATTGCTGATTTTTGATGAGGGTTTTCTCCATACCGCAATACCTCTACTAAATTTCCATGAATAGTCTTCTTTTGAGGAAAATGATCATCATTCATATTATTTAAATATTCTGAAATTACAGAGTCATAGTAAGCCGTAGAATTAAATGCTTCTTGAGATAGTTTTTTTCTAAATTCCAAACTAGTGGAGCCTTTATTTTTTTCTAAATTTAAAATAAATTCTTTATATTGATGTGGAGAGGTTAAAACGGTTGTATATTTAAAGTTTTTTGCTCCTGCTCTAACAAGAGTTGGGCCACCTATATCTATATTTTCAATGAGTTTATTTTGATTTTTTGTAATTTTTAATGTTTCTTCAAATGGGTAAAAATTAACTATAACTAGATCTATTGCATCGTAATTATTTTTTTTGAGTTCTTTCTTATGAACTTTGTTATCTCTCTTACTCAAAATGCCAGCATATAACTTTGGATGAAGCGTTTTAACCCTCCCATCCAAAATCTCATCTGTTTTAGTATATTCTGATACATCAGTGCATTTGTAGCCTAATTTCTTAATCTCTTTAGATGTACCCCCTGAACTTATAATATTAACCTTATATTTTTTAAGGGTATTTAATATTAATTTAATTTCTGATTTATCCGAGATAGATATTATTGCTTTTTTAATTTTATTACTCATATTTTACTAATTTGCCATTCAATTAATTGTTCATTATTTTGAGTAATACCTGATATGAAAATATTCTGGTTCTCAATATATTTATTTTTATCGCCAAAGTATAGCCCAGTTTCGACACCTATCAATCCATCTTTTGAAAAGAATCTCCAGCCAGAATTTTCTAATTCAATTAAAACTGATTTATTATCTTGAAGCTTTGTTACTTTAATATTTGGAAGAAGATGAAATCTTATTTCAAAGTTTGTGACCTTAAAATTCTTTTTTTTAAGAAGTTTTTCTTTTCCAAATAGAATACATTTATCTATATCAAATTCTATGTTTCTTTGATGAATTACCCCATATCTTGATAAATATCCATCATGTGAACATTTAATACCCCAATAATTTTTTTCATAAGTCACTTCATTATCGAATGTTTTAAATCCTTTATTAATTATACTAGGACCATTACTATTTTTTTTAAAATTACAAGTTGAAGAGTTATCTAATATTAATGTCGAATGAGTTGCAGTTGATTTTGAAATCGAATTCAGTTGGTGGTTATGATCTTGAAAATAACCAGAATTAGTAATAAGTTTTTTACCTTTAAAAAAAAATTCAAATGATAATGGTCCACTTTGATAATTTTCGGAGTAGTTTTTTGCTGGGTTGCTACCTGTATCTACAGCAAGGACTGCATTTTTATTTTTTAAGATTGTATATCCAGATATGTCGAACTTATCATGTTTAAACTTGTATCTAAAAAGAGATAAATATTCATCAAAGTCTTCATTATTTGAATTATTATTTCCATTAAATAATAAACTCTGCCTTAATGACCCCCAAAGAAAATCATAGGATTTACCAAGAAAATGAATTATTTCATTCAAGTATTCTGGAATATCATTTAAAGAGTCTTTTAAAAGCTCTCTTATCAAAATAAAATATTTTAAGTAAAAAACCATCTGTCTTATATTTCTTGATTTTGGAAAGTAGTTATTATCAAAAGAAGTATTAATGATTTTTTTAAGTAAATCTAATCCATACTCCAAAAACCTATTGTTTTTGTAAGCTATGCCTGCGAGAATTATAGCTGTGCACCCAACCATTTTGTTGTTTAAATCAGAGGATCTATCAATTTCATTAATTAAATGATTTACTTGCTTACTGATTATTTCGTTAAAAGTATTTTTATAGTTACTTCCAGATTCATGGTATGTTATTTTTGAGTTTGATATCCAAGCTATTACTCTTTTAGAAAGTATATCTATTTCCCAACTTTTTGTTTCATAGTTTTGGTTTTTTTTGATCCAATTTTCAATAATTGACTGAGTAACTTCGTTAGAAGATTTAAGGTCTATTGAAAATAACCAATAAAAACTATGAAGTTTTTTAAAATCATTATATTTTAAATCTTTATTTTCCCATATTGATTGAACATTAAAATCTTCAATCTTTTTTTTTTGTTTTTCGTATTTTATTAATGAACTAAGTATATTAAGACTTGGTTGATAAACTAAAACATTTTCATCAACTCTTGAAATTTTTTTATTGTAAAGAGATGATTTTAAATAAATTTTTCGTATTTGGTTTTTAAAAATAAAATAAAATTCATTGATATAATTAAAAGAACTTTTTAAAAACATTTTACATTGATTTTAGTTTTTCAATATTGGTTTTAATATCCCCATCGTTCTCTTTAAAAACTGCGGTTCCAGATACCAAAATATCAGCTCCAGCTTCTATAACGATTTTTGAATTACTAAAATTAATTCCTCCATCAACTTCAATATCAAAGTGACATTGTTTTTTGTCTTTTATTTTTTTCAATTCTTTAATTTTGTCTAAAACTTCAGGCATAAATTTTTGTCCACCAAAACCAGGGTTAACACTCATAACAAGAACTAAATCAATGTTGTCAATTTCATTAATTAAAGTTTTTATTTCAGTTTTAGGATTTAAAGATACACCAACTTTTTTGCCAAATTTTTTTATTAAATTTATAGATTCTTTTAAGTTTTCAGTAGCTTCAGGGTGAATAGTTATTATATCAGCACCAGCATTTGCATAATTTTCGATGTACTCATGTACTGGAGAAATCATTAGGTGTACATCAAATGGAAGCTTGGTATATTTTCTTAAGTTTTTTATTACAGGAGGTCCTATTGTTAAATTTGGAACAAAGTGACCGTCCATTACATCGACGTGAATTAAGTCGGCCCCACCTTGTTCTAGCTTCTTAATTTCATTACCAAGCTGGCTGAAGTCTGCAGATAATATAGAAGGAGAAATTTGAATTTTTTTCATTTGATACTAAAAATATTAGTATCAATTTTTTGTTCTATTTGAATTAGTTTTTACTAAATATTCTATATATTTCTCGAGCAATTTCACTTTCAAGAGGAAATGAAAGCATACCCATAACTGAATAACCAAGTAAATAAGGCATTAAATAGAAACGACCCATGTAAAAAAACCAAGCTACATAAAGTGGTACTAAAGGTCCTATAATAAAGCTTGGGGTAATTGGTTTAAATATTTTTATAAGTGGGTTAGTTAATTTCACAAATACTTTCATAAAGAAAAATTGTGAATCTTCTTTCTGAAATATATTCATCGCAACTCTTCCAATTAAAGTCCACATTATAACTCCAAGGACATAATCAATTATATAAACTAAGGGATGAAAGTTTGCTGACATTTTAGATTTTATCTAGGGGCGAAATTCTCGCCCCTAAAATAATATATTTTAATTAATGTTGTTTTCCAAGTATGGTTTTACCACTTGGTACACGCACATCATCAACCATCTTCTGAGTAGCTGCGTCTGGTGCTGCAGTTATTAAACTGACAACAATCATAGAAACTAAACTTACAGCTGCTCCAACTATTCCAAAAGTTAGTTGAGTTATGCCTAAGAACCCAGATCCACCACTTCGTACCCAAACTAGATACGCAGTTCCTGAGATCAGTCCTAACAGCATTCCCGCAACAGCTCCTGGTGCATTAGCTCTCTTCCACCATACACCAAGTACAAGTGGGAAGAATAGTCCAGACATCGCAAAGTCAAAAGCCCAAATTACCGAACCTAGAATACCTTGTATCTCTAGTGCAGCAATTGTAGCTCCTGCAAAACCAATCAATACAAGTAACACCCTTGCAACAATTAATCTTTTTGCAGTTTCAGCTTTTGGATTAATGATTTTGTAGTAAACATCATGTGATAACGCATTTGAAATAGCTAAAACTAATCCATCTGCAGTTGACATGGCAGCAGCCATACCTCCAGCAGCAACTAGTCCAGATATTACATAAGGTAATCCAGCAATTTCAGGTGTTGCTAATACAACAGCACTACCTTTCATAAAGAACTCATTAAGTTCGAGAGTTCCATTGCCATTAAAGTCACTTACAAACATCAACTTCGCTTGGTTCCAGTTTTGATACCAGTCAAGAGCTTGAACTTCAGTTATCGATTTACCGATAATTCCAGTAGCTAGATTAGGATCCATCAAAGAAATTTTTGATAGAGTAGCTAACATTGGAGCTGAAGAGTAAAGTAGGAATATAAAGAATAACGACCAACCTACAGATCTTCTAGCTGTTCTTACACTTGGAGTAGTAAAGTATCTCATCATAACGTGAGGTAATGATGCTGTTCCTGCCATCATACAAACTGCTAATGATATAAATGCCCAAGGTGTTGCATTAACTGAAGAGTGCGGTTTGGTAATTCCCGCCAATCCTTTTGGAACTGTAGCTAAATCTGCAGCTGAGTTTTTAACAAATCCAAATTGACCTTCAAGTTCTGCAATTCTTGCTACTTCGTCAGCTAACATGAAGTGAGGGAAGAAGCCTGCACCAATATTGTTACTTATCCAGAATACTGGAAGTAAATAAGCAATAATTAATACAATATATTGAGCAACTTGTGTCCAAGTTACTGCTCTCATTCCACCAAGCATTGAGCACATCAAAATACTAGCTAGTCCAACGTAAACTGCAATTTCAAATGGAATATCTAAAGCAACAGAAGCAATTGTTCCTGTAGCATTAATTTGAGCAGTCACATAAGTGAATGATGCAACAGTTAAGACAATAACGGCACTAAATCTTGCTAAGTTACCACCGTAACGAGTTCCTATAAAATCTGGTACAGTATAACATCCAAATTTTCTAAGATATGGTGCTAACAAAGATGCAACTAGTACATATCCACCAGTCCATCCAACAAGCAGTGCCATATAACCATAGCCTTTAAAATAAATACCACCTGCCATGGCTACAAAAGATGCACCAGACATCCAGTCTGCTGCAGTTGCCATTCCATTAAATACGGTAGGTACTTGCCTTCCAGCTACGTAATAAGCGTCTGTTTGAAGTGTTCTTGATAACCAACCAATTAAAGCATAAATCAAAACTGTAAAAGCAACAAAAAAGATACCAATCATTTTTGCGGACATTCCAGCTTGCTCAGCTATGGCCATTATGATGATAAATACTAGAAAACCTCCAGTATATATTCCATAGACCTTCGGTAGATTATCTATAAATTTACCTTTTATCATTGTTCACCCTCTCTTTCAGTAAATCCGAACTCATCATCAATTTTCTCTTGTCGACCGGCAAACCAGAAAATTAGTATGACGAAGATTGCAAGTGATCCCTGACATGTAAACCAATACGTTAAAGGATATCCAAATGGTCTAATGCTAGATTCTTGCATTTCGGCTCCGAAAAGAAAGATGCCAATTGAGAAAACAAACCAAATTGCTAATGTGACAAACAGCAAGTTTCTGGTTTTTTCCCAGTGTTGTTCTTGTTTTGACATTTTTTCTCTCTCCTATAGGTTAAAGAAAGAATCATACCGATAATCAAACTTATTTAAACCCTTAAAAACACTCGATATTGTGTCATTTTTACATTATACATCAACATATTAGGTACATAAATGGCCCTTAAATACAGATTCAACTTAAAAGATATAAATCTTCAAGATTTCAAAGTTTATTTAGTTGCAATGTTCAAAGGAATTTTGCCAAAGAAAAAAATAAAAAATATCGAAGACCTTGGGGAATTTATTCAGCAAAAATCAGCTTGGGTATCACAAGTTACTTTATATAACTATTTGAAAACTAGAATGGGCACTAAATGGGTTCTACATTTCGATGATGAAACATTTTTAAAATCAATTAACACTGCCAAATGGAATATATATGCAATTTCGCTTCAAGATTTATCCTTTTACACAATTTCATATTTAAATGTTTTTTTTAATTATCAAGAAACCAATAAAGCTTCTGAAATTTATAATAATATTTTGGACAAAGAATTAGAGAATGGAATGCCTAAGGAAATTATTGATGAAGCGAGGGCTAGTTTTCAGAAAAGATTAGATAAAATTAAATGGGATGACTATTATAAGTCTTGGCCATTTAATGAAAGTGCTCTTGCATTGTATAATTGGGCTCCGGTGGCTACTGAACTAAAATCCATAGATAGAAAAATAGTCCTTAATTCTATGATTTTAAAATGGGACAATATTAAGGAAGAGTTTTCTAAACTAATAAAGATCTAGATATTTTTTCTATTATCGACCAAGCTTTCAACAACCGAAGGATCAGCTAAAGTGGTTGTATCTCCTAATTGACCATGTTCATTAGCAGCAATTTTTCGAAGAATTCTTCTCATTATTTTTCCAGATCTTGTTTTTGGAAGTCCAGGAGCAAATTGAATTAAGTCAGGAGTTGCTATTGGACCAATTTGTTTCCTTACCCAAAGTTTTAAGTCTCTTTCTAAATCAAGAGTGCTTTTTTCTCCAACATTTAAAGTTACATAGCAGTAAAGCCCATTTCCTTTTATGTCATGTGGATATCCAACCACTGCTGCTTCTGCCACCTTTGGATGAGCTACAAACGCGCTCTCAATTTCTGCAGTACCCAAATTATGTCCAGAAACAATAATTACATCATCTACTCTTCCTGTAATCCAATAGTATCCATCCTTATCTCTTCTGCAGCCATCACCTGTAAAATATTTTCCGTCAAACTGTGAAAAATAAGTATCTATAAATCTTTGATGGTCACCATACACACTTCTCATTTGTCCAGGCCATGATTGTGAAATACAAAGTCTACCTTGTGCTTCTCCTTTTAAAACTTTGCCATCTTTATCTAAGATTTCTGGTTTAATTCCATAAAATGGTTTTGTTGCAGAACCAGGTTTTAAATCTATGGCACCAGTTTGAGGACTGATCAAAATTCCACCTGTTTCTGTTTGCCACCAAGTATCAACGATAGGACATCTGCTATCACCAACAGTTTTATAGTACCACTCCCATGCTTCAGGATTAATTGGTTCACCCACAGTGCCTAGAAGTTTTAAAGTTTTTCTAGATGTTTTCTTTACAGGTTTATCACCTTCCCTCATTAAAGCTCTGATTGCCGTTGGTGCTGTATAAAAAATATTAACTTTATATTTATCAACTATTTGCCACCATCTAGATGTATCGGGATAAGTAGGTATTCCCTCAAACATAATTGTAGTTGCACCATTAGCAAGTGGACCATAAATAATATAACTATGTCCTGTAACCCAACCTATATCAGCCGTGCACCAGTAAATATCTTTAGGTTTATAATTAAAAATATATTGGTGAGTCATTGATGCATAAACCATATATCCGCCAGTTGTATGTAGTACACCTTTTGGTTTCCCAGTTGAACCAGATGTGTAAAGAATGAATAATGGATCCTCAGCATTCATTTCCTCAGGCTCACATTTTGCTGAAACTTTACTTGTCATTTTGTGATACCAAACATCACGATCATTAAACCAATCAATTTTTTTTGTACCTGTTCTCTTTACAACAACACATTTCTTTACGTTGGGACAGCTCTGCAAAGCTTCATCTGTAATAGATTTTAAAGGAATTGTTTTGCCGCCTCTCACACCTTCATCTGCAGTTATCACATAATCAGATTCGCAATCATTAATTCTACCTGAAATACTATCTGGTGAAAAACCTCCAAATATTATGGAGTGAACTGCACCTATTCTAGCACATGCAAGCATTGTGTAGGCAAGTTCTGGTATCATAGTAAGATAAATAGTTACTCTATCACCCTTTTGAACTCCCAAATTTTTTAATCCATTTGCTGCTTTTGAAACTTCTTTATGAAGTTCTTTATATGTAATTTTTTTTTGAACTTTAGGATCGTCTCCTACCCAAATAATTGCAGTTTTGTTAGCATTCTTTTTAAGATGCCTATCAATGCAATTCGCTGAGGCATTTAAAGTACCATCATAGAACCATTTGATATGTACATCATCTTTACTATATTTAACGTCTTTAATTTTTTTATAAGGTTTAATCCAATTAATTCTTTTTCCTTCCTTTTTCCAAAATCCATCATTGTCTTTAATCGACTCATTATATTTCTTTATATATTGTGATTTATTAACTGTAGCTTTACTTATCCATTCTTTCTGAGTTTTATAAATTGTCTCTTTAGGTTTTTTAGAGGTTACTTTTTTTTTTACTTTTTTTTTCTTAGGCATGAATTTTTTTTTGATTAATTCTACCCATCTTCAAAATTATTTTCCAGCTTTTAGTATCAATTGGCATAACAGACAGTCTACTTTGTCTAATTAGAGATAAGTTCTCTAAAGCCTTAGTTTTTTTGATGTTTTTAAGTGTTACAGGATTTTGAAGTTTACTTTTAAATCTAACTTTAACTGCAACAAACCTTTTTTCCTTATCTGTTGGATCAATGAATGCCGTTCTAATAACCTCTACTATACCAACTATTTCTTTCCCAATATTTGAGTGATAAAAAAAACAAAGATCTCCTTTTCCCATTTTTTTTAAGTTATTTGCTGCTTGATAATTTCTTACACCATCCCAGTCGGCTCCTTTTTCTCCAGCTTTGATTTGTTGATCAATCGACCAAACATCAGGCTCAGATTTCATTAACCAGTACTGCATTTATTTAATTTCCATTTTTTAGTTATTTTCAAAATTATAAATTTTCATCAAATAATCATTAATTATCGAAGCTGTTAAATTATTTCCTTTAAGTGTTTGGTGTATTCGATCACAAAAAAGTTTTTCATTCTTATAATTTTTAAGAACTTTTGAAGCTTCTTCCTCTGTCTTAAAGTAAAATACTCCATATTTCTCTGATAATTTTTCAGCAGAATTAAACCAATAATCATAAAATTCTATGTGCAGTATCTCACCAGAGGATTCAATACCAAATAGAGAAATAATGTGAAAATCAATATCGTAACGTTTTGCAAAATTAATTGCGTTAATTGTATTTTGCTCATACTTTTTTATACTTTTTTCATAGTTTAGGCTCTCGATTTGTTCACCGATTATGTTTGGCTGGTAACCAATTATTTTGAAAGTTATTCTTTCAATTAGATCGTTAAGTAAAAAATAAAAGACTGAATTTAATTTTAAAGTATAATCTATTCTTTTCATAAGTTTAAGTTTAGATTTATCTATTGGTCCAAAATTAAATTGGTCATTATATTTTCCGGCCCATAGTATAATATCAGGTTTTTCTTTTAAGTTTTGATCATACAAAATATCAATAGCATAGTTGGTCGAATTACCTTTTTTTCCAAAGTTTTTTACTATTATAGATTTATTTAAATTTGATAATTCATCTGGCCAAGAGGACGTATAGTGACCACACTTAGGTTCGTCTCCTTCAGTAGTAGATCCACCAAAAGTCCATATATCTATTCTTTCAGATTTATTATAATTTTTTTTTGTTTTTTTAAACTTCTTAGAGTTGTTTGCATAAAGCAAAAAGTCAAATTCAGATAAATCATTTATTCTAAAAATTATAGTTTTATTAAATCCATAGCTATAAATAACTTTATTTTTAGTAATAATAAAAACTAAGGACCTTGAAAATAATTCAATTAATAAAAAAAATAAAAAAAAAATTAAAAATAAAAAAAAAATTTTTTTTGAAGCTTTCATTTTATTAAATTATTAAGAGCTTGATAATTTCTTACACCATCCCAAGAAACTCTTTTTTTCCCAGCTTTTTTTTGTTGATTAATTGACCATACATTAGGTTCGGATTTTAATAACCAGTACTTCATTAAATTATTTATTTAAAAGATTATAAGCTTCATTTGTAACATACCAACCATCAAAAGCTGTTAAACTAGCCAATACTCTAACATAGCCATTTGAAAGCATCAGTTGGTTAATTTTAGTTTGATACTCTGTAAAGTTATGTTCAATAGTAAAAACTATAGGTCTATATTTTTTAAAATCGAAAGACTTTAAAATTTCATATTCTGATCCCTCTGTATCTATGGATATATAAGATGGTGATTTTGAACTAAATGACTTCTCAATTACATCATTTAAAGAAATAGATTTTATGGAAACAATTTTTCCATTTCGTGTCCTTTCTCTTGTATTGCCAGGCATCGAAATTTTATCACTTTCTTTAAAATCATTAATTGTCGAAAGAACTCCAACATCTGAAACAAAAAAATCTAAATTTTCATTACTTCTAGACCAAATACATTCAGTAATTATTTTATTATTTGGTCTATTTTTTTTTAACTCCACATGCCATTGTGGACTTGGCTCTGATAAGTAGCCACTCCAATTCATATTTTTTTCAAGAATATATGTGTTAGATAAATCTATTCCATTTGTTGCTCCAAATTCTAAAAAAGATTTTTCATATTCATCCCCAATTACAAAAGATGCAAATACATCTTGATATAATTGTGATTTAATTTCATCAATATTTTTAATGTGTTCTATAAAATTTGATAAAAGTTTATCGTCTTTATCATTAATCATATTCTTTTTGTAAGCTTGTTCTAATATTTTATGATGGTTTAAATTATTTTGCTTTACATAAGAAGCTGTTACAAAAAAATTTACCTTATTTTGCATGTTTATTTTTTTTTCTCTCTTTTTTATTTTTTCTTCTTTCTTTAAAAGATAGCTTTGCTTTCTTCATTACGCTTGAGTCTTTAAAAGATTTACCACTATATCTTTTTGACATTTATAATCTAACTCCTGCTCCTTTTAAAAACTTTGCTTTTTCGTCAAGTGGTAGTCTTGGACTTGCAGGAAGATCTAAATTATCAAATTTCTTGATTTTATACTTTTCAAGACCAACTAGTGCAATCATGGCTGCATTATCCCCACATAATTTTGGTTCAGGGAAGATTGGTCTAAAATCATTCTTCTTACATACTTTTATTAATTTTTTTCTAATACCTTTATTAGCAGCAACACCTCCAGCTATAACAAAAGTTTTACTTTTCATTTTGCTAATTTTTTTGAATTCATCAAAGGCTATTTGTGTTTTTATGTCTAAAATTTCTTCAATTGTTTTTTGAAAAGATGCTGCAAGATCATATTTCTCTTGCTTGGACTTTATAGTGCTGGATATCTTTAAAATCGCTGTTTTAAGACCTGCAAATGATAAATTACATCCCCCTTTATTTATAATTGGTTTAGGAAGTTTAAATTTATTTGCATCTCCCTGCTTCGCAAAACTTTCTAACTTTGGTCCTCCAGGAAATTCAATACCTAAAAGTTTTGCTGTTTTGTCAAATGCTTCTCCTAAAGCATCATCAATTGTTGTTCCTAATCTTTTATATTTTCCAAGTCCATTCACACTAAGGTATTGTGTATGTCCTCCTGAAATTAATAATAATAAATATGGGAAATCTAAGGTTGTACTAAGTTTTGGACTTAAGGCATGCCCTTCAAGATGGTTTACACCAATAAAAGGTATATTTAGGCTTGCAGATAATGCTTTACCGAAATTTAAACCAACAGTAAGACAAACAATTAAGCCTGGTCCAGATGTTGAAGCAATTGCAGAAACATCATTTAAATTAACACCGCTTTCATTAATTGCTTTTTTTGCAATTAAATCAATTTTTTCAACATGAGATCGTGCTGCAAGCTCAGGAACCACACCTCCAAATTCTTTATGAATATCAAATTGACTTGAAACTATATTAGATAATATTTTTATCTTACCGTTTTTATCTTCTTCTATGATTGATACTGCTGTTTCATCGCAACTTGTCTCAATTCCAAGGATTATTTTTTTTTCATTCATAAATATTTATAATTAATACAATTAAACTATAAGAATGTAATAAAAATAAGAATATGAAAAAGGATAAAATTATTATTGGCACTCGAGGAAGTCAGTTAGCTCAAATTTATACCGAAAAAGTGATAAACCATCTTAAAAAAGTTTCATCGACCCACATAGAAACAAAAAAAATAGTCACAAGTGGAGATGAAAACCAAAAAGATAGGCTGTCAAACATTGGAGGAAAAGGATTATTTTCAAAAAAAATTGAAATAGAATTAATTAATAATAATATTGATATAGCTGTTCATGCTTTAAAAGATATGCCATCGATTGAAACAGAGGGACTAATAACAAATTTTTATTTAAAAAGAAATTCGCCTAATGAAATTTTTATTAGCAATAACAATATTAAGTTCCAAGACCTTAAACCTAATTCAATAATTGGTACTTCTTCTTACAGGAGAGAATATCAATTAAAAAGTATTAGATCAGATCTGAATTATAAATTAATAAGAGGAAATGTGGATACTAGGATAAAGAAATTAGAGAATGGAGATTACGATGCAATTTTACTTTCTAAAGCTGGCATTGAAGCTTTAGGGTTGACAAATAAAATTACACATGAATTTAATACTGAGGAACTAATACCATGTGCTGGACAAGGTATTATTGCCATACAATGTAGAGAAAACGATCAAGAAATAATAAATATCTTAGAAAAAATAAATGATGATCAATCGAGAATAATCGCAAATGCTGAAAGAAAAATCTTAAAAATACTCGAGGGTGACTGTGATACAGCGGTTGGTGTGTATGCAAAGATTGATAAAGATCTTGTAAATATAAAAGCTGAACTTTTTTCAGTAGATGGCAAACAAAGATTTTTTGTTGAAGAAAGTGAAAATAAAACAATGGTTAAAGATTTAAGTATTAAGATTGGAGAAAAATTAAAATCAGAGTCAAAGGGATCTTATAAAAGGTAAAATGCATATTTTATTAACAAGACCATTAGAGGATAGTAAAGAATTAATATTAAAATTTAGTTCTTTAGGACATAAAGTTTCTCATTTACCTGTAATAAAAGTTGAACCAATTAAATACGATGAACCTGACTATAGCCAATTTAAGGGAATAATATTTACAAGTTCAAATGCGATTAAGAATTTAGATTTAAATAGAGTTGATAAAAAAATTGAATGTTATTGTGTTGGCTCTGCAACAGAAAAAGTTGCAAAGCTAAACGGTTTTCAAAATATTATCTCTGCAGAAGGAAACGTAAATAATTTAAAAGAATTAATATTACAAAACTTCGACTCAAAGAATGGATCACTTCTTTATGTAAGTGGTGAGATAGTTTCTAGTAGGTTAGATAAAGATCTAATTTCTGAAGGTTATTCTATAAAGAGATTGATTAACTATACGGTTTCATCAACTCAAGAAATAAAAGAAGAATTTAGAGCACAATTAAAAGCCTCAATCCCTGATATAATTTATGTTTACTCAGAAAATAGTGCTAAGAGTTTATTAAATTTACTTAAAAAATACGATCTTTTAGACAGTTGGATGGATACCAATTTGATGTGTAGGGGTGAAAAAGCATCAGCAATTTTAAATGAGATCAAGTGGAAAAAAATTTTTCTATTTAACTCTGGTGAAGAAGAGTTTTTGCTATATAAAATTTAGCCATGGGTGTTTTTGAGAATTTTTCAGGACTTTTTTTGTCTGTATGGCAAAAGGGAATTTTAGGTGTAAACTTTGTTGAGATCTTAATAGGTCTTGGAATATTCTTTATATTCTTAGTTTTTAGAGGGTTAATTAGTAAATTAATCATTAAAAAATTAGAACTAATCACTAAAAGAACAACGAATAAACTTGATGATACTTTCGTTAAGGCAATGGAGGGGCCAGCCAGATTTCTTCCAATTGTTCTTGGAGTATTTTTTGCAAGTTACTACATGTCTTTTGCAGAAGATACGAGATTATTTTTAGATAATGTAAATAGAACGTTGATAACGATTTTACTTTTTTGGATTATTCATCAAATTATTGAACCAATTTCCTACATACTAAGTGGATTTGATAAGATTTTAACTAGAGAACTAATTGGCTGGATTATCAAATCATTAAAAATTTTAATTTTAATCTTAGGAGCTGCAGCTGTTTTAGAATTATGGGGAATTAAAATTGGTCCAATTATTGCAGGACTTGGTTTATTTGGTGTTGCAGTTGCTTTAGGAGCTCAAGATTTATTCAAAAATTTAATATCAGGAATTTTAGTACTTGTTGAAAAAAGATTTAAAATGGGTGATTGGATTGAAGTTGAAGGAATAATCGAGGGTGTGGTTGAAAAAATAGGTTTTAGATCAACTGTTATACGAAAATTTGACAAGTCTTTGGCAATTATTCCAAATTTCCAGTTTGCAGAGAATGCTGTAATTAATAAAAGTCAAATTACAAATTGGAGAATTAGTTGGACGATAACACTTCAGTATGACTCTACCGTTGAACAATTAAAAACTATACGAAATGAGATAGAAGATTTTATAAATAGTTCAGAAGATTATGATACTAAAGTTGGTGTTTCTGTTAGGGTTGATAAATTTGCTGATAGTTCAATAGATATGTATGTAAGATGTTATACAAAAACAAATAGCTGGAGCGAGATGTTGTTGGTTAAAGAAAGATTGGCAATTAAAATTAAAGAAATAGTTGAGGGTAATAAAGCATCTTTTGCTTTCCCAAGTACTTCTGTATATGTAGAGAAGAAATGATAGCTATTTTTTATTTAGCTTTACAATTATTAAAATTGTATTCTTATGTAGTAATCGCTAACGTTGTTATAAGCTGGTTAATAGCTTTTAATGTTTTAAATACTTCAAATAGATTTGTTTATTCAATATTAGAGTTTACTTATAAGCTTACTGATCCAATACTTAATAAAATAAGGGGTTTTTTGCCCAGTCTAGGTGCTTTTGATATATCACCTATCATTCTTCTTTTGTTGATCTGGTTTGTAGAAATGTGTATGAAACTCTACATAGCACCACTTATTTTTTAATTATCATGATTTTAATAGACGGAAAAAAACAATCGGCTGAACTTAGAGAAGAATTAAAAAAAGAAGTAGATGGCTTGAGAGAAAAGTATAACAAAGTTCCAGGTCTTACAGTAATCTTAATCGGAGATTTGGCTCCAAGTCAGATTTATGTAAGGAATAAAGAAAAATCAGCAACACAAGTTGGTTTAAAATCTGAAGTTATTAAATACCCAGATACTGTAGATGAAAAAACAGTCTTAGACAAAATTGAAGAACTTAATAATAATGAAACTGTTTCAGGAATTTTGGTTCAATTGCCACTTCCGAAACATATTAACAAGCAACACGTTATAGAAACTATCTCACCACATAAAGATGTTGATGGTTTACATCCTATGAATGTTGGTAATCTTTCATCTGGATACCAAGGTTCAATTCCTTGTACACCTCTTGGATGTTATTATTTATTAAAAAAAATAGAACCTAACTTAACAGGAAAAAAAGCTGTAATGATTGGGCGGTCAAACTTAAATGGTAAAGCGATGGCACAACTTTTACTACAAGAAGATTGTACGGTAACAATTACTCACTCAAAAACAAAAGACCTTCAGCATGAATGTTTAGAAGCAGATGTTATTGTTGCTGCTGTTGGAATTCCTGAACTTATAAAAGGTAATTGGGTGAAAAAAGATGCAATAGTTATTGATGTCGGAATAAACAAAACAGAAAATGGTTTAGTAGGTGATGTTGATTTTGAAGAAGTTTCAAAAGTTGCAAAGGCTTTAACTCCAGTTCCAGGAGGAGTTGGACCAATGACAATTGCTTGTTTGTTAAAAAATACAATTGAGTGTTTCAAAAGAACCTTAAACAACTAAAGATTATTGTCAAAGTTAACAATTTTAATTGTTATATTTTTTATTTATAATTCTTTTACATTAGCTATGGAAAAAACACCTTATCATCATTTACCAGACGGTAGTTTTAGAAATCCTGAAGGATCTCCAGAACGAAACTCAAATTTTAAGTGGTCATTTAAAATATTTAATAAGGAAAAGAAAAAACTTGATATGGCTATTCCCGAGGGTCACACTATTGAAAAACAAAAAGTACTTTCAGATTTAGAAAATCTAAAAAATGATGATTATGTTGGCTGGATAGGACATGCAACCTTCTTAATTAAGCTAGGAAATACAACAATAATAACTGATCCAGTATTTTCAAAAAATGCAGGACCTTTAATTTTTGGTCCAAAAAGATTTACCAAAACAGCCTTAAACTTAAATGAACTTCCAAAAACTGATTTATTTCTTCTGACACACAATCATTATGATCACCAAGATATGACCACAATCAGAAAATTTCCATTTAAAGATGCAAAGGTTCTACTTCCTTTAAGACTTGGAAAATATTTTACAAGAAACAAATATAAAGATGTGAACGAAATGGATTGGTATGACGAAATTAGGATTAATGAGGATCTAAAAGTAACATTAGTTCCTGCGGTGCATTGGTCAAAAAGAAGTTTGACAGATACTAACAAAACATTGTGGGGAAATTTTTTAATCGAATATAAAAATAAAAAAATACTCTTTGCATGTGATACTGGTGTAGGAAATGTTTATAAAGAATTAGGTGAGAAGTATGGGCCTATTGATTTAACTTTTATTAATATTGGTGCTTATAATTTTTATCCATTATCTCCAAATAAAGATAAATCTTCTTATCATACTAACCCTGAAGAGGCTCTAAGCATCGCCAGAGATCTAAAAAGCAAAAAAGTATTAGGAATGCATTGGGGAACTTTCGTTTTATCTTTAGAGCCAATTATGGAACCTCCAATTAGATTTAAAGATAATGCAGAAAAATATGGTTTTAAAAAACAAGATGCAATTATTTTTAAAATTGGTGAATTTCAGTCTTTAAAAAGTTTAGGAATTTAACAACAGCCGCAAGTTTTTTTTGGTTTGCTTTTTTCTTCTTTTAATAATTCTTCCTCAGCCTTAGCCGCTTCTAGTTCTCTTGCACTTTCTCCTAGAGCTACTTTTTCCTGCAAAATTTTATTTTCAAAGTAAGCATAAAGAGAGTTGAAACCAAGCTTAGTAGCTTTTTTTTCCTCATAGTTTCTACGTCCCTTTAAATTTTTAATTATTTCTATTATTTGTGGGTTTTGCATACCATTTTTATCTCATAAATTAAAAAAATTTCAATTACAATTTATTCAAGGTTTTTAACTATTTTAGGAATATATTTTTTAAAGTTAAAAAAACCTTTGTTACAAAACTTCCATGAATTTTGATCTAATTTTCTATAGAGAAACTCAATATTTTTTAGTGAGTTTTGATTTATGTAATCTAAATTTTCTCCAACTGTTGGATAAAGGCAGTAACAACTTTCCAAATTTTTAATTTCGTTTATATCAATAATCTCACAATTAATTGATTTTTCCTCTAACCTTTTCTTTTGTTCCTCAATTAAACTAGCCTTAAAATTCACTACATTGTCACTGAGTTTAATATTTCTATTTTCATTTTTATTAATAATAAGTAAAATTTTTTTAAATTTTTGATCTGCAAAGTCAGTGATTTCAAATGCTAAGTTATTTTCAAAAACTAGTAAGTTCTTCTCCTCAATATTTATTGGATTTTCAAAAGTTTTATGAAGAATAGTATAATTTTTATCACTTATTATTGGGGGTGCATTTTCGTTAAGTTCTATATTTTCAAATCTATTATTTGTAAATTTTTTAATATTCCATTCACTTGCAAGATAATGTTTCCCTTGAGTTTGAACGCCTGCTACCCAACGCCAACCTAAAGTATTTGATGCAGTATCACCATCATATAAGTGTTGCATAAAAAATTCTGCACCAAGTTGCCAAGGTAATTCTAGTGTAAATATCCAAATGCTTGCAAACCACATCCTTGTATGGTTATGCAAATAATTAAAGGTCTTTAATTCATTTACCCATTCATTAAAGCATTCAATTTTAGTTTTACCTTTAATGGCATTTAGATAATTTCCATTATCTTTAAATTCCTCTTTTATTCTTTTTAGATCTATTAAATAGTCATCCCATACTCCAGATCGTAGTTCCATCCATCCTTTCCAATAAGTTCGCCATAAAACTTCTTGAATAAATTTTTCATTTTTTTGAAAAGAAAATTTATCTAGTGATTTTCTTATCACCTCCTTTTCATTGATCAACCCATGTGTTATGTACGGTGACAAGCAAGATGTATTTGATCTTTTGTTAGGTCCAAAGTCAAAATTTCTAAGGGTTGAGTATTCACCAAGATTATTTTCAACAAAATTTTCTAAATTTCCAATAGCCGCAGCCCTTGTAGCTTTTAATTCCATTTTTTTATTATCTTAATTTTTTCTTATGAAAGTTAATAAATCTTTCAACGTTTGATTTATTGAAAGTTTTATTTTCCTCGAAAGAGACATTTTTAATTGAGTAAGCATTACTTGAGGTCTGTCTCGATTGAATTGTAATATTACCTTTGTAAAGTTTTAGTTTAACTGATCCATTTACTTTATTTCTTTTTAGATCGACTATTTTTTGTAGTTTAAATCTTTCCTTAGAATACCAATAACCATTATAAATAAGCTCTGCATATCTTGGCATAACCTCATCTTTTTTATGCATTGTGTCTTTATCTAGAGTTACTGACTCAATTGCTCTGTGTGCCACAAGCAATAATGTTCCTCCTGGAGTTTCATAAACTCCTCTCGATTTTATTCCAATGAATCTATTTTCAACTAAATCTACTCTCCCAATTCCATTTTTGCCGGCTAATTGATTAAGTTTATTCAAAACTTTCGCTGGAGATAATTTTTTTCCATTCAGACCAACTGGATCGCCGTTCTTATAATTAATTGTTATAAAACTTGCTTTATTTGGTGCTTTTTCAGGGGAAGTTGTTCTTTGAAATATAAATTCAGGTGCAGAATTTTTTGGATTTTCTAAAACTTTACCCTCTGTTGAGGTATGGAATAAATTATCATCTACTGAAAAAGGAGGTGCCCCTTTTTTATCCTTAGGGATTGGTATTCTATTTTTTTTTGCATAATTAATGAGATCTGTTCTTGATTTTAATTTCCATATTCTCCATGGAGCAATTATTTTAATTTTAGGACCAAAGTAATGATATCCAAGTTCAAATCTTACTTGATCATTTCCTTTTCCAGTTGAACCATGTGAGACGGCATAAGCGTTAAATTTCTTTGCAACTCTAATTTGATCTTTTGCAATAAGTGGTCTTGCAATCGATGTACCTAATAAATAAACACCTTCATAAAGAGCATGACCCCTTATCATTGGGTAGACATAATCTTTAACAAAAATATTTTTTAGATCTTGTATGATAATTTTTTTTACACCTAATTTTTTTGCATTCTTAATGATTTTTTTTTTATCCATTTCTTGCCCAACATCAGCTGTATAGGCTATTACTTCAGCATCATAATTTTCTTGAAGCCATTTAAGAATAATAGACGTATCTAAACCACCTGAATAGGCGAGCACAATCTTCTTTTGTTTTTTCATTTAAGTGCAGCTTTTTTTTGCAGCGTTATAAGCTTTTGTAAATCCCATTAAAGAATAGTCATCAGTAGTTTGAGTGCCACTTTGTTTATAAGCTGTTATCATCAGCCTAGATGCCTTTTTCATTCTTTTAATTATTTTTTGTTCTGTTTTTCCACTTGAAATCCAAGCAAATTTATTTTGTGGTAAATCAAATTCAAATTTAGATTTACCTGAGGTAGCTAAAATTGCGTTTTGTGGATTAAAATCGTAACCAGATGTTATGCTCACTTCATCTGTAATTTTGTCTTCAGGTCTAAATGATACAAATAATCTAGCTTCTCTATTACTCGCTTTAGGAGATTGTCTAACTGGAACCGAATAAGCAAAACAGATTTTTCCAGTTTCATTAAAAACTGTAACAGCATTCCAATCTTTAAATGTACCTAATTTTGTTAAATCTTCAGACTGAGCCAAGGTTATTGAAAATACTGATAATATAAGTGTTTTTAAAATTATTTTTTTAATTATGGACATGGATTAGGATATTTTTTTTGTACATTATTTATTTCTTTTATTACTTCACTATCAAGACTCACTTTTACACTTTCTACGTTAGTTTTCAACTGCTCCATAGTTGTTGCTCCAATAATTACACTAGTCATAAAGTCTTGGACTTCACAGAATTTAATAGACATCTGACTCATATCTAAATCAAATTTTTGACTAATTTTGTAGTATTCCTCTACTGCTTCAGATGTATTTGGTTTTCTATACCTTGTCCAAAAATCAAAATCCCTTTCCATCCTTGATCCTTTGGGAAATTGTTTATTTCTATATTTTCCTGTTAAATAACCACTGGCCAAAGGTGAATATGACAAACATCCTATATTTTCTCTTATAGATACTTCCGCTAAACCAACTTCATAAGACCGATTTAATAAACTGTATGGATTTTGAATTGACATCATTCTTGGTAGATCCTTATCTTTAGAAAGTTGAAGATAATTCATAACTCCCCATGGGGTTTCATTTGATAAACCGACATACCTAATTTTGCCCTCCTCAATAAATTTTTTTAAATTTTCCAAAACATCTTCAAATTTATTCCAGTTATTTTCTTTGTGTTCATAACCCAATCTTCCAAAGTTATTTACGTTTCTTTCAGGCCAATGCAATTGATAAAGATCAATATAATCTGTTTTTAATCTTTTTAGACTTCCATGCAGCGCATTCTCTAAATTCTTTCCAGTGAAGCTGTTCTCTCCATTTCTCATGTATTTTCTGCTAGGACCACCCACTTTGGACGCCAGAATTACATCTTTTCTTTTTTTTGTTTTTTCAAACCAATTTCCAATTATAGTCTCTGTATGACCATATGTTTCAGCTTTCGGGGGCACGGCATACAACTCAGCTGTATCCCAAAAATTTACTCCATTATCTAAAGAGTAATCCATTTGTTCAAATGCCTCATTTTGGGTATTTTGTTCACCCCAAGTCATTGTCCCAAGACAAATTGTACTTACATTTAGCTCAGTATTTCCTAGTTTTTTGTAATTCATATTTTATTTAGTATTTGTTACATTTATTTTGACGACTTGAAAATCTTAAAAAAAAATCTTATATAAATAATATGGAATTCAATAAAGATAATATTTTAAATAAAGCAACAACAGCTAAGCAAACTGTTGTCATGGATGAAGGCTTAAGAGCCTACATGCTTAAAGTTTATAACTATATGGCGACTGGAGTTTTGCTTACTGGAATAATCGCACTCTTATCATTTAAAATGTCTGTTGTAACAGATCCAAATGGAGCAATTGTTGGATTAACAGAATTTGGCAATGCAATTTATTTATCAGGTTTAAAATGGATTGTAATGTTAGCTCCACTAGGAATTGTGTTTTACATGAGTTTTGGAATTAATAAAATGAGTGCTTCAAGAGCTCAGACAACTTTCTGGGTATTTGCAGCATTAATGGGATTATCTCTTTCTTCAATATTATTAGTTTACACAGGTTTAAGTGTAACAAGAGTATTCTTTATTTCTTCAGCAACATTTGGAGCAATGAGTATTTATGGTTACACAACAAAAAGAGATTTAACTAAGATGGGATCTTTTTTAATGATGGGTTTAATAGGAATTATAATTGCATCTGTTGTAAATATATTCTTAAAATCATCAATGATGTATTTTGCAATATCAATAATCGGTGTTTTAGTATTTGTTGGCTTAACGGCATACGATACACAAAAAATTAAAAACATGTATGCTGCCTCCGACAGTGGTGAGTTAATGGGTAAAAAAGCTGTTATGGGAGCACTAACTTTATATTTAGATTTTATAAATTTATTTATAATGCTTTTAAGATTATTCGGTCAAAGAAGATAAAAACTAAATTTTTTTCCAATCAACTTTATTCAAGAGCATCTTAAGATCGTAAGAATTTTTAAGTATCTTGCCATTAGTATCTGTAATTAAATATTTAAGATTTTTGTTTGAAGGCTTAAAGTTTTTACAAATTTTATATATAGCTTTTTCAGCAGCATTTTTAAAAACACTAAAACTTACTTGTTTACCAGAAATCGATAGGCCATAATCTTTCCAATTACCCGAAGAAACCATTTTTGCATAAAGATCTAAAATAATTTTTAATTCAGTTCTCTCAAAAAAAAGTTTTTTACTTTCATCTTTATTCGAATTATTTACTACTAATCTTAAATTTCTATTCATTTAGTTTGTATTTATTTATTAAACCAATTTGAAAAGCGGTAAAAATAAAGGTTATTGGCAACATTCCCCAAACTTTAAAGTTTACCCAAAATTCTTCCGTTTGAGTTCTCCAGATTATTTCATTTAAAATTGCTAGAGCAAAAAAGAAATACATCCATCTCTTATTTAAAATTTCCCAACCCTCATCACTTAAGGGCATAGATTTGCCAAGCAATTTCTTCAAAACCGGCTCGTTTGTAAAGTATTTTCCAAACATTAATGCTAGACCAAATAAAATATTTATAATTGTGGGCTTCATGTAAATAAATATAGGATCATCAAAATAAATTGTTAGACCACCAAATACCGTTATCAAAATTCCACTTATAAGTGGAACTTTTGGAATTTTTTTCTCAATAACCCAAACAACTAAAACAGCAATAATTGTTGCAACTATAAGTGGAGGAATTGCAATAATTAAATTTTTATCATTGTTATAATAAAAATAAAAAAATATTACTAAAGGCCCTAAATCAGTTACAAATTTTAAAATAGATTTATTCACTGCTACATAATAGCAGAATAATAAAACATTCACATTTTTTTTATTGATTTTTAATTTTAAATATCCATATTTAATGTGTGAGTATTCAAAAAGGTAAATTTTCAATTGGTGATGTAGTAAAACATAAGCACTTTGATTTTAGAGGTGTAATATATGACGTTGATTTTGAATTTAATAATTCAGAGGAGTGGTATCAATCAATTCCAAAAAATGTAAGACCAAGAAAAGATCAACCATTTTATCATTTGTTAGCTGAAAATGACGAAATCACGTATGAAGCATATGTTTCTGAACAAAATTTATTGGTGGATGACTCAGATGAACCGATTAAGCACCCTCTAATTAACGAAATATTTTCAGGCAAAAAGGGTTCAGGCTATTTTAAACCTTCTAACTAGATATATTTACATTTTTTAAACACATTTCGTGCAAATCTTCGTCACAGATTATGACTAAAATAAATAATATTTTGACCAAGGATGCTTTAATCCCATTTATTTTATCTCCCTCGGTGTTCTTGGTCAGAATAACCCACCAGAAAAATTTTCATAATTTAAATTTGTGTTATAGATAACAGAAAATGTTTAAGTATTTAAAACCGAACAATTTATTAAAAATAATAAATAAAACACAAAAGTTTGTATTTATTATTTTTTTAGTAATTATAAGCATTGGTCTTGTTGAGGCATTAATACTTTCTCCTGAAGACTATAAACAAAGCGACTCTGTGAGAATTATGTATGTCCATGTTCCGGCAGCTTGGATTTCTCTTGGAATTTTTTCTTTAATTGCTGTTTTGTCATTTGGTATTTTAGTTTTTAAAAATAAGAATCTTTCTTTAATAACAAAAAGCTTAGCACCATCTGGTTTTGTCTTTAATCTAATTGCTTTAGTTACAGGATCCATCTGGGGTAAACCTACTTGGGGAACCTGGTGGGCATGGGATGCAAGAATAACATCAATGTTATTACTTGCTTTTTTTTATTTGATGTTTCTTCTAAGTTGGAGGGTAACAGATAATGAGGAAAAAGCTGTAAAGATTAGTTCGTACATAGCAATAATAGGTTTAATAAATGTCCCAATAATCAAATTTTCTGTTGAATGGTGGTCAACATTGCACCAACCTTCTTCAGTAAATATTTTTACAGAAACTTCTATTCATACATCCATGTTGTTACCTTTAGGTATAATGACTGCGGCATTTGCACTTTTTTCGCTTTTGATATTTTTGATGAAATATAATACAGAACTGATAAAAATAAAAAACAAAGGATTAGATAGATTATGATTAACGAAGTTTTATACATGAATGGATATGGTGTCTATGTATGGTCTTCTTTTGCATTTACTCTTTCTTGTTTCTGTATTTTATATTCAGTAATCAAACTTCAACTAGTTGAAGAGCAAAAGAAATTTAGGGCTCGTTTTGAAAGTTTAGAGACTGATAAAATTGAAATAGCAAAAAAACAAGAGACATATAAAGAAATACTAGCTACTTCATCTGCATCTAAAATTTAACTTTTATTTTCATGTATGGTAAAAAAGTTAAACTAAGAGCCATCTTTATATTATCTATATTCTTTTCATCAATCTTAATTGTGTTTTTAGTTTTTAAATCACTTGAGGAAAACGTTGTTTATTTTAAATCTCCTACAGAAATAAAAAATTTAACAGAGCTGACACTAAAAAAAATAAGAGTTGGAGGAATGGTTAAAGAAAAATCAATTAATGTAAATCAGTCAGAAGTAAACTTTGTTATAACTGACTTTAAAAATGAATTAATTGTTAATTATAGTGGTTCCGTTCCAAATTTATTTGAAGAGGGAAAAGGAGTTGTGGCTGAAGGTTTTTTAAAAGATCGTAATTTTTTAACTGCGGTTAAAATATTAGCAAAACATGATGAAAATTATATGCCACCCGAGGTGGAAGAGGCATTAAAAGAGAGTAATTAATGCTAAACCAAATTGGAAATTATTCACTTTATATTGCTTTACTGTCGTCTATTTTGATAATCATTCAATCTCCAATATTATTAAAGAGGAATAATATAAATGTTAGTGGAAGAATTTTTTCACTAATTTCTATTCAATCATTAATGATTATAATAAGTTTCATTACTCTTATAATAGCTTTTATAATCTCAGATTTTAGTAATGAGACAGTTTATAATAATTCTCATACCTCTAAACCTTTGTTCTATAAAATTTCAGGATCATGGGGAAACCATGAGGGAAGTTTACTTCTTTGGTTATTAGTATTATCAATTTTTTTATTAATTTTTACAATTACTTCAAAAAGTCTTTCAAACCAATATAGAATTTTAACTTTATTTTTTCAGGAAATAATAATTTTGGGATTTTTGTTATTTATTCTTTTTACCTCAAATCCTTTTATGAGTTTATTTCCAATTCCAAACGAAGGAACTGGTTTAAATCCAATACTTCAAGACCCCGCATTAGCAATTCATCCACCAATATTATATTTAGGATATGTTGGGACATCTATTATTTTTTCTTCTTCACTCGCAGCCTTAATATCAGGTTCTGTAAATAAAAGTTGGGCTAAGCATATAAAGAATTGGGTACTAGTTTCATGGATTTTTTTATCAATTGGAATTTTATTAGGATCTATATGGGCTTATTATGAACTAGGATGGGGAGGTTTTTGGTTTTGGGATCCAGTTGAAAATGTATCTCTTATGCCATGGTTTTGTTTAACAGCTTTATTTCACACTATTTTAATTTTAGAAAAAAGAGAAATGTTTCATTCATGGGCGGTAATTTTATCAATTACAACTTTTTCATTAAGTATGAGTGGAACATTTCTAGTAAGATCTGGTATTTTAAATTCAATTCATACTTTTGCAAATGATCCATCAAGGGGAGTTTTTATTCTTTGTTTTTTATTTATTTTAATTACGTTGTCTATTTTTATCTATTTTTTTTATCAAAACAAAATCAAAAACAATTTCACAAACACTTATATTGTTAGTAAAGAAACAGCTGTACTAATCAATAACTTGTTCATGATGTTTTTTTTATCAGTTGTCTTGATTGGTACAGTTTATCCAATATTTCTAGAAGTAGTAAATAATGATAAAATTTCAGTTGGTCCTCCCTTTTATCATAAATTAATTGTACCTTTTATGATTCCTTTTCTAATTTTTATGGCAATCGGACCAAATTTTAATTGGATAAAAGATAAAATAAATAAAATTAATCTGCAGCAACTTTTATTTTTCATTTTATCAATAATTGTTTCTTTTATTTTTTTAAAAAGAGTTGGAATTTCCTATTTATTTTCACTACCACTTTTTGTAGCAAGCTTTTTTCTTTTTTTTATTACTATTAAAGATTTTTCAGTAAAAAAAACAAATTTATCTCAAAAAATATCTCATTTTGGTTTTAGTTTGTTTATTTTAAGTGTTTTAGTCAATGGTGTTCTAGCTAAAGAATATTCATCTAATATGAAAGTTGGTGATGAAAGAAAATTTCTAAATAAAACAATAAAATTTGAAAGTCTTAAAATTAATGAAAATAAAAATTATCAATCTTTAGAAGCAAACTTTAAAATCACAGATAAAAATAATTCAATCAATTTAAAACCAGAGGTTAGAGTTTATGATCAGCCACAGACAATAACCAGTGAAGCTGATATTGAATCAACATTATATTCAGATAATTTTTTAGTGTTTAATATATTAAAAAATGATGGATTTTATAATGTCAGGTATCAAATAAAACCGTTTATGATATGGATTTGGATATCAATAATATTAATTTCCTTTGGAGGGATATTAAGCATTGTAAAAAAAAATGGTTAAAAATATTAAGCTAATAGCAGTAGTTTTTTTAGTTATTGTAAGTTTTTTTATTCTTCTAAAAGGTCTGAATAAAACAAATAGTTATTCTCCTAATTTAAACTCAAGTAAAATTGATTTTAACTTTAAGGCAAAGTTTCTTTACTCTGATGAAGAGACAACATTATTTGAATTGATAAATGATAAAGATTTTTCAATAATTAATATTTGGGCTTCATGGTGCCTACCTTGTAGAGAAGAGCATTCTTTTCTATTAAACCTCAAATCATTGGATAAATTAAATATAATAGGAATTAATTATAAAGATAATGAGATTAATGCAAAAAAATTTATTAAAGAACTGGGTAATCCTTATTCTAAAATTATAGTTGACCCTTCAGGAGTTAATTCAATTGAGTTAGGTGCATATGGTGTACCTGAAACAATTCTTATAAATAACAATTCTAAAACTATTTTAAAAAAATATATTGGTCCAATAGATGATAAAAAACTTGCTGAACTTAAAATGATAATCAAAAATGAAAATTAAAATTTTAGTCCTTGCAATATTTTACTTAATAGGTTTTTTTAATCTATTATATGCAGCTAATTCTGAAAAGGTTGATCAAATTTCAAAAAATTTGAGATGTTTAATTTGTCAAGGACAATCAGTTTACGACTCCCAATCTGATTTTGCTTTAAGTATGAAAATTTTAATTCAAAATAAAATAGATGAAGGTAAAAATGATGAACAGATTTATGAATTTCTTAAGAGTAAATATGGAGAGTGGATAGTTTACGATCCAGAAATTAACAAAAACACAGTTTTACTTTGGGTATTACCTTTGATTTTATTTGTTTTTGGCGGTATTTTAATTCTTAGAAAAGTATCTATAAAGTAGATACAAACTTTTTATGCAAACCATTTTAAAATTATTGTTAATTTATTTTTTGCTGGGTTTTAATTTAGCAAAAGCAGATGGACATAGTTCTAATGAAAATTGGAGTTTTTATATTGGAACGTTTGATTTTAGTGATGAGGGAAAAAAGTCTACTTTATTTGGTATACAGCATATTAATACTGGAAAAGATAAAGAGAGCTTTCTAGGAATTTTGCAACCAGTAACAGGTCTAATGGTGACGGCAGATAACGCGGCATATATTTATACAGGCTTTCAAATTTACAATGAGGGTCCTTTGAAGTTTACTCCAAGTTTTACTCCTGGTCTATATTCTGAAGGTGATGGTAAAGATTTAGGACATGTAATTGAGTTTAAAACAGAAATACAAATTTCTTATGAATTTTCTTCTAATAGTGAAATAGCGGTGTCATATAACCATATATCAAACGCGAGCCTTGGAGATAAAAATCCTGGGGCAAATAGTTATATGTTTAATTATATAAAAAAATTTTAAACTTAATTTATGAATTTAAAAGACTGTCACAATTTTGGTGATTTTAGAAAACTAGCTAAAAAAAAATTACCTTCTCCAATTTTTCACTACATCGATGGTGCAGCTGATGATGAGATAACGTATGCCAGAAATACTAGTGCTTTTGATGATGTTGATTTAGTTCCAAATGTTTTAAGAGGAGTTGAAAATGTTGATCTTTCAACAACAATATTTGGAAAAAAATTGGATTTACCATTTTACCTAGCACCAACAGCATTACAAAGACTTTTTCATTATGATGGAGAAAGAGCAGTTGGAAAGGCAGCTAAAAAATTTAATACAATGTTTGGTGTCTCAGCTTTGGCTACAGTCAGTGTAGAGGAAATTTCTGCTATGATTGATACTCCTAAGATGTTTCAATTTTATTTTCACAAAGATAGAGGCTTGAATGACTCTTGTTTAGAGAGAGCAAAAGCAGCTAAATTTGATGTAATGGCTTTAACGGTAGATACTATTACAGGAGGAAACCGAGAGAGAGATTTAAGAACTGGTTTTACATCTCCACCTAAGTTGACCTTATCAAGTTTGTTTAGTTTTGCCACTAAGCCTATGTGGGGGATAAACTATCTGACTAAAGGTAAATTTGAATTACCGCACCTTCAAGATTTTGTAAAAGAAGGCACAAGCACTAACTCTTCAATTGGGAGTTATTTTTCTACTATGTTAGACCAATCTATGAATTGGAAAGATGCTGAAAAACTTTGTTCTCAATGGGGTGGCCATTTTGCTCTCAAAGGTATTATGAGTGTTGAAGATGCAAAAAAAGCTGTAGATATTGGTTGCACTGGAATTATGGTTTCAAATCATGGGGGAAGACAACTTGATGGGTCTAGATCTCCTTTTGATCAACTTGCAGAAATTGTTGATGCAGTTGGCGATAAACTTGATGTTATATGTGAAGGTGGAATTCACAGAGGAACTCATATGCTTAAAGCATTATCTTTAGGTGCTAAAGCTTGTTCAGGTGGAAGACTTTATCTTTATGCTTTAGCTGCAGCAGGTCAAGCAGGAGTGGAAAGAGCACTAAATCAATATAAAACTGAACTGCAACGAGACATGAAGCTAATGGGTTGTACAAAAATTAGTGACCTAAACAGAAGTAACTTAAGATTCAGAGTATAATGAGTTTAAGCAATTGCTATAACTTTGATGACTTTAGAAAGTTAGCAAAAAAAAAACTACCTTCACCTATTTTTCATTATATAGACGGAGGAGCAGACGATGAAGTTACAATGAATAGAAATACAGATTCATTTAATGACTGTGATCTTATTCCAAATATTTTAAATAGTGTTGGTGAACCTGATTTAAAAACAGAGGTCTTTGGAACAAAGATGGATATGCCAATTTTTTTATCTCCTACCGCGATGCAAAGTTTATATCACCCAGATGGAGATAAAGCTTCTGCTCGTGCTGCTGAAAAATTTGGTACTATATACAGTATGTCTACTATGGCATCTTTTTCAATTGAAGAAATTGCAAATCTTTCAAGTGGGCCAAAAATTTTCCAGTTATATATTCATAAGGACCAATCTATAACTAATGATTTAATAGATAGATGTAAAAGAGCAAACTTCAATGGAATGTGTATTACAGTTGATACCATTGTTGCTGGAAACAGAGAAAGAGATCATAGAACAGGTTTTACAACGCCACCAAAATTTACTTTAGATAGTTTAATGAGTTTTGCCATGAGACCTCAGTGGGTCTTTAACTATTTTACGCATAAGAAATTTGAATTAGCAAATCTTAAAGATAAAGTTGATAAGGGTACAAATATTGCCCAATCTGTTATGGGATATATAAATGAGCAATATGATCCTGCCATGAATTGGAAAGATGCAGAGTATTGTATAAAAAAATGGGACGGTCCAATTGCACTTAAAGGAGTTATGTCAGTTGATGATGCTAAAAGAGCAATAGACATAGGATGTACCGCTATAATGATATCAAACCATGGTGGAAGACAACTTGACGGGTCTAGATCTCCTTTTGATCAAGTAAAAGCTATAAGAGATGCTGTAGGAGATAAATTAGAGGTAATTTTAGATGGTGGAGTTCGAAGAGGGACGCATGTTCTTAAGGCATTAGCAGCAGGTGCGACAGCTTGTAGTTTTGGTAAAGCTTTTTTGTTTAGTTTAGGGGCTGGTGGCCAACAAGGAGTAGAAAGATTACTGCAGAATATGCATGATGAAATCAGACGTAACATGATATTGATGGGATGCAAAAGTATAAGAGACTTAGATGAGTCCAAAATCATTTATAGAAGATAAAAAATTTTAATTAATAGACATATTAAATCTTTTCAGTTAGTTTTTCTTTTTTTAAAAAATAAAATTATGATACTTGCAAAAAATTTAGAAAATTTAGGAACAGAGTCTGCATTCAGTGTATTAGCAGAAGCTAAAGCATTAGAAGCAAAAGGACACCCAATGATTCATTTGGGATTAGGTCAACCAGATTTTAAAACACCAAAACATGTAGTTGAAGCTGCTAAAAAAGCTTTAGACGACGGTCATCATGGATATGTCATGTCTAATGGAATTCCAGAATGTAGAGAAGCAGTAACAAGATGGATCAAAAAACGTTATAACGCAACTATAGATGCCGAAAGAATTTTGATTATGCCAGGCGGAAAGCCGACAATGAGTTATGCAATTCAATGTTTTGGCGAACCAGGAGCAGAAATAATTCATCCAACACCTGCTTTCCCTATTTATGAATCAATGATAAACTATACTGGTTCTACACCGGTGCCCTATGATCTTACTGAAGATAAAGATCTTAAATTTGATCCGGATAAAATATTATCTTTGATTACTGATAAAACTAGATTGTTAATTTTAATTAATCCAAATAATCCTACGGGTAGTTTTGTCGAAAAATCAGTAATAGATTACTTTGCGAAAGAATTAGAAAAACATCCACATGTCACTATTTTAAGTGATGAAATTTATAGTAGACAAATTTTTGACTATAAAGAAATGCCATCATTTTTTCATTACGAAGCATTAAAGGATAGATTAATTGTTTTAGAAGGTTGGAGTAAAGCTTATTCAATGACAGGTTGGAGATTAGGATGGAGTTATTGGCCTAAGGAAATGGTTGCGCATGTAAATAAATTGCTCATCAATAGTGTATCTTGCGTAAATGCAGCAGCACAATTTGCTGGTATAGCAGCATTAGATGGTCCAGATGATTCAATTAATGACATGTTAGATAAATTCACCTTAAGAAGAAATTTAATTCATAAAGGTTTGAATGATTTACCTGGAATAGAATGTAGTCTGCCAGGTGGAGCTTTTTATGCTTTTCCAAATGTTAAAGGAACTGGAATGTCTGGTGCAGAATTTTGCAAAAAAGCGATGCATGAAGCAGGCGTAGCTATTGTACCAGGAACAGCTTTTGGTCAAACTTGCCAAGACTACGTAAGGTTTAGTTTTGCCGCATCTAGAGATAATATACAGCAGGCTTTAGAAAACATAGGCAAGATGCTTTCTAAATAGGCTGTATTTTTAACAAAAATTTTTGTAATATTTGATTATGAATGAGACAGTTCAGACAGAATTAAAAAAAATTTTTGATGGTAGATTTTCAACTTCAGAGTCTACTCGCTCAAACTATGCTAGAGGCGAAGACACATACGATCCAGTACTATCAAAAGCTGTAGTCTTTCCAGAAACTAACGAAGAAGTTTCTCAATTATTAAAATTATGTAATGAACACAAAATACCAGTCGTTCCTTTTGGTACTGGAACTTCTTTAGAAGGCCACGTTGTTGGAAATCAAAACGGAATAACAATTTCTTTAGAAAAAATGAATAAGGTCTTAAGTGTTAATGCGGAAGACTTTGATTGTAGAGTTCAAGCAAATGTTACAAGAAAACAATTAAATGAATATTTAAGAGAGGACGGAGTTTTCTTTCCAATAGATCCAGGTGCGGATGCCGCTCTTGGTGGAATGGCAGCAACGTCAGCTTCAGGAACAATGGCTGTTAAATATGGAACTATGAGAACTGTAATTTCAGGTCTGACAGTTGTTCTTCCAAATGGAGATATTATTAAAACAGGTGCTAGAACAAAAAAAACTTCAGCTGGATATAATCTAACAAATTTATTTATAGGTTCAGAGGGAACACTTGGAATAATTACTGAGGTACAATTAAGATTATCACCAATACCTGAAAGCATAATGAGTGCGGTTTGTTATTTTCCAGATTTAGACTCTGCAGTAAAAGCTTCTCAAGAAGTTATTCAGTATGGTGTTCCAATTGCAAGAATTGAAATGCTTAATAAAGATCAAATGGAAATTAGTATTAAGTATTCTAAATTAGATAATATAAAAGCGTCACCTACTCTATTTTTTGAATTTCATGGAAGCGAAGCATCAAATAATGAAAATATTGGAATTGTAGAAGAAATTTCAAAAAGTAATGGTGGAAGTGATTTTCAATGGGCATCTTCTCCTGAAGAGCAAAAAAAATTATGGAAAGCACGACATGACGTTTACTATTCTGTAAAAGCTTTGGGACATGACATGAAAGTTTATTCAACAGATGTTTGTGTACCAATCTCTAGATTAGTTGAGTGTATTTCTTGGGCAGAAAAAGAAGTGCAAAAGTTGGGGCTGACCGCTCCAATGGTAGGCCATGTTGGTGATGGAAATTTTCATTCTATAGTTCTTTATGATCCAGATGATGAAGATAAACAAAAAAGAATAAGACAATATAGTGATGATTTAATTAATAAAGCACTTGAGCTTGAAGGTACTATAACTGGAGAACATGGTATAGGACTTCAAAAAAAACATTACTTACTTAGAGAACATCCAGATAATGTACCCGTTATGAAATCTATTAAACGATCAATAGATGTAAATAATATAATGAATCCTGGTAAAATTTTTGATTTAAATTAATCTATTTTAATGAAAAAAATATTGGTCACCAGAAGATTGTTAAGATCTTGTGAGGATAAAGCAAAAGAAATCTTTGATGCAAATTTAAATCTTAACGATGAACTATATTCACAAAAAAAATTAATTGAAATGAGTGAAGGATGTGATGGAATACTTTCAGCTTTAACTGACAAGCTTGATGCTGAAACAATTAATCAATTACCAGACTCAGTCAAAATACTTTCGAATTTTGCAGTTGGATTTGGAAATATAGATTTAGAAGCTGCAAAAAAAAGAGGTATAGCAGTAACCAATACTCCAGACGTTCTAACTGATGCAACAGCAGAAATAGGAGTTCTTTTAATTCTTGGTGCTTGCAGAAGAGCTTCTGAGGGAATTGAAAGAGCTAGAGAAGGTGGATGGGTTTGGTCAGCAGATTTATTAATTGGAAAACAACTAACAGGTACGAGATTAGGTATTTTAGGAATGGGAAGAATTGGACAAAAAATTGCAAAAGTTGCTAAATCTCTTGGAATGATAATTCATTATCATAACAGATCAAAATTAAGTGAAGATAAAGAGCAAGGTGCAATTTACCATGATAATTTAAAAGATCTTTTATCTGTATCAGATGTCTTATCTGTTTGTTGTCCAGCATCAAAAGAGACAATTGATATGATTAATAAAGATACAATCGAATATTTACCAAAGGGTGCAGTTGTTACGAATGTAGCAAGAGGAGATATAATTGAAGATGAGGCAATGGTTGACGCCCTGGATAGAAGAAAAGTTTATGCAGTTGGGTTAGATGTTTATAAAAATGAGCCAAATCTAAATAAAGGTTATTACAAACATAAAAGTGCATTTATACTTCCTCATTTAGGCAGTGCTACAAAGGAAACTAGGACAGCCATGGCTAATTTAGCTATAGATAATCTTGATGAGTACTTCAAAACAGGAAACTGTAAAAATAAAGTCAATTAACAATCTCAAGTTGTATTAAGTCTTTTTATCCTCATTTTTAATAATGACTCTAAGTTACATTTGTGTTTAATTGTCGACAGTTAATTAACTATAGAGGAGAAATAAATGATTAAAGACAAAAAGTTGAAAGGTAAAAAATTACCTTCAAGACGTAAGTTCTTTAAAGCTGCTGCTGCAACAGGTGTTGCTGCTGTAGCTGCATCATCTTTAGCTGCTCCAGCTGTTGCTGCTGAAAGAATAGAAGCATCAATGGTTGCTACTTGGGGAAGAGATTTTCCAGGTCTAGGAACAGGAGCTCAAAGATTTGCACAAAGAATTGCAGATATAAGTGATGGTAGAATTCAAGTTACTTACTATGCAGCAAATGAAAGAGTTAAAGCATTTGATTCTTTTGACGAAGTTGCATCTGGTAACTCACAAATGTACCATGCTGCTGACTACTACTGGGTTAAAAAAGATCCAGCTTGGGGTTACTTTACAGCAGTACCATTTGGTTTTACTTACACTGAAATGAATGCATGGATTAGATTTGCAGGTGGTCAACAGTTATGGGATGAACTAGCTGACAAATTTGGTCTTAAAAACTTTATGTGTGGAAGCACAGGAGTTCAAATGGGTGGATGGTTTAACAAAAAGATTAGAAGCCCTAATGACTTCAAAGGTTTAAAAATGCGTATGCCTGGTTTAGGTGGACAAGTAATTGGTAAACTTGGAGGATCTCCAGTTTCATTACCTGGTGGACAAATCTATGAAAACCTTGTGTCTGGTGCAATTGATGCAACAGAATGGGTAGGTCCATGGAATGATGAAGCTATGAAATTCCAAGAAGCTGCTAAATATTACTACTATCCTGGTATGCACGAACCTGGATCAATGTTAGCATGTGGAACAAATAAATCTTGGTTCACAAGCTTAAACAAATCAGATCAATTATTGATTGAAGCTGCTGCATCAATGGAAAACGACGTTATGATGTCAGAATACAATGCTAAAAACGGTGCTGCTTTAGCAAGATTGATCAATGATCATGGTGTTAAACTAGAGAAGTTTAGCGACAAGGTTTATGATGGCTTTGCTGGTGCTGCTAATGAAGTGTTTGAAGAAACAAGAGCTAGCAGTGGTCTTGCTGAAAGAGTTCACACGAGCTTCTTAAAAGCAAGAAAAGACATTGGATCTTGGACTAACTTGTCTGATTCACCTTACATTTCGCAAAGAAACAGAGCTTTAGGAATGTAATTGAGCTTAATTTAATAATTAAAAGGGCCCTCATTTGGGCCCTTTTTTTTATTCTAAAATTAAGTATTACTTTTAAAAAATTAAAAATCATATGAGTTCAGAAAACAATAAATTATCAACTTATTTGAGGATCCTAAGCTACTCAGTTTTAGCATTTACTCTAGCATTTTTAATTAATAACTTATTTACAGTTTGGGGCGGCTGGCCAGGTATTAAAAAAGTTTTTTCTCATTATGAGTTGTTTGGTTATAAGCAAAAGTCTTTAGAGTCTTCCGATTTAACTTATGGTTATATTCAAATTTTAATATACGTAGTTTGTATTCTTTCAGTTATTTTTTATGTTTTTAAAACATACACCCAAACTTTAGTTGATGATTCAGAAATATTAACAAAATTTTCAGCATACTTAATCAGAGGATCTTTTTGGGCAGTATTTTTAGTCGGTATAGCTGATTTTATAATTTCATTTATGGTTGTTGAGAGATTGTGGGAAGCTATATTTAGTCCTGAGGTTAAAGCTTTCATGGTAAAAGCACCAGAAAGAATAACATACATACATTTTCCAATAATATTAGTTTCATTTATAATAGGTTACTTTACAAAATCTGTTGGTTTTATATGGCTTGCAGTATTGGTAGTTTTAAGTGAATTTGTAATTGTTTTATCTAGATTTGTTTTCTCTTATGAACAAGCTTTTCAAGGAGATCTAGTGAGATTCTGGTATGCTGCTTTATATTTATTTGCAAGCGCCTATGCTTTAATTCATGAAGGCCATGTAAGAGTTGACGTATTATATTCTTCTTTTAGTGAGAAAAAAAAGGCTTGGACTAATGTACTTGGATCATCATTATTAGGTGTCCCTCTTTGTTTGATAGTTTTGTTTTTAGGATTAAACGGCAAAGCAAGTATTATTAATGGACCAGTTGTTGCTTTTGAAGTTACTCAGCAAGGTTCTAATGGACTATATCTACTATATTTAATGGCAGTATATTTAGCAGTCTTTGCTGTAACAATGTTATTGCAATTTACTAGTTATTTTATGTCTAGTAGCCACAAACTTATTCAAAATAAAGTCGAGAGCAAATAATGGAATTATTATTTTTAGCTGTTTTAGTTTTAATTATGATTGTAGCACTTGCTTCAGGTTATCCTGTTGCTTTCGCTCTTCCTGGTTCAGCAATAATTTCAATTGGTTTAGCAGCTTTTTTTGGTGCAATATTCGAAGGAGATTCAAGTGCTTATTTCACAGTTGATGGACCTATAGAATGGTTAGTCGCTGGAATTACAAATTTTAGGAGTAACTATTGGGATGTTGAAACAGACACTTTAATTGCAATTCCTTTGTTTATTTTCATGGGAATAATGCTCCAGAAATCTAAAATAGCTGAGGACTTACTAATTACTATGGGCCAACTATTTGGTCCTATTCCTGGTGGACTTGGTATATCGGTAATTTTTGTAGGAGCCTTACTTGCTGCAACTACAGGAATAGTTGGTGCTACTGTTATCGCAATGGGATTAATTTCATTACCAACAATGTTAAATAATAATTATGATCGTAAACTTGCGAGTGGTATTGTTTGTTCATCTGGAACTCTTGGACAGATAATTCCCCCTTCAATTGTTTTAATTATTATTGCTGACCAATTAGCTAGTGCCTCAGATGTTGCTAATAATATTAGACAAAATGATTATAAAGCAATCACTGGTGAATTTAATATGCCTGGTGAGTTCAGAGTTGGATCATCTAGTGCTGGAGATATGTTCTTGGGCGCTTTGTTGCCAGGACTAGTTCTAGTAGCATTGTACATGACATATGTATTCTTTTATGCAAGAATTAAAAAAGGTGTAGCACCTCCTGTTCCATTTAAAGGAACTTTCGATTTTAAATTTTGGATGAGAGTTATTGTTATTATAATTCCTCCTCTTGCACTTATATTTGCAGTGTTAGGATCGATATTAATGGGTATAGCAACTGTAAACCAAGCTGGTTCTATTGGAGCTATTGGTGCAACTTTAATGGCTGGGTATAGGTTGTTTGAAGGTAAGAAAAGTGCATTTTATCCTTTAATACTAATTATAGGATCAATAATACCTATTACTTTTCTGGCTTCAACTTATGAACTCAATGTAAAAAATTTAGAGGAGAGAGATTTGGGTGCAATCTACATTACAGCATTTTTTGTAATTATACTTGTTTATGGAATAGCATGGAGTTTCTGGAGAAGTTATAAAACAGATAATGTACTAAAAGAAGTCGTTACAGAAACGTGTATTACTACTTCAATGGTTTTTATAATTCTATTAGGTGCTGCAATGCTTACATCAGGATTTAGAGCATTTGGTGGAGAAGAATTGGTTAGAGATTTTCTTCAAGATCTACCCGGAGGTTTCTGGACTCAGTTTATTGTAGTTATGGTTGTAATTTTTCTTCTAGGTTTCTTTTTAGACTTTATAGAAATAGCTGTTGTTGTAGTTCCAATTATTGCACCAATACTACTTGCTGAAACAGGAGCGAATGTTACAGCAGTATGGCTAGGAGTAATGATAGGTGTAAATCTACAGACATCATTCTTAACTCCTCCATTTGGGTTTGCTTTGTTTTATCTAAAAGGAGTAGCTCCAAAAATAATTCAGACATTGGACATCTGGAAAGGTGTTGTGCCTTTTATAGCTCTACAGCTAATTGGCCTTGGTATTGTTGGTTTTTATCCAAGTCTTGTAAATTATCTGCCTAACAGAGTTTATTTAACCTCAAATGTTGCCCCACCTCCAATGAACCCTAAACTTCAATATTGTTTGCAAGAGTACAAATTTGCAAACTTTGAAACTAATGGAGATCAAATTAAAACTAGTATTAATGAATTTGATGATATTATTTTAGCAAATTTACCCGCAGACAAGTTAAGTTATTTCCAACGTCATGTTGATAATTCTAAATATTCTTTTGAACTAGTAGATGAAGTTAAGAGCGCTCAATCAATCTATGATGATTATGCGGTTGATTATAGAGACTTACATTTTAAAACAAGAAAAAAACAAAAGAAAATAATAAAATTAAATAAAAAGATAGACAAGTTTAAAGCTGAAATAAGAAATCTTGATGATGAGGATGTATCAGATAAAAATAAAATTTTGCAAAAAATTGAAAATGTTAAGCTAGAGATAGAAGAAATCAAAAATACAATACCTCAAGAGTGGAAATCTAAAAATGATGAATTTAACAAAATTAACAAAGCAAAGAATTTAGCTGTCAAAAAATATAAAAAGACTGTGGATAATGCATATGAAGATTTATTATTAATTAAAGAATTTATAAATGATGGAGAAAAATTTGAAGAATTAAGTCAAGATATGAAACTTCTTAAATCGAAAATAGATAATAGAGGTTATATTGATGCAATAGAATTTATTGATAATATTTTTGAGAAAGTTGGAGAAATTTCAGGATCTGATGAATTTGCTGATAAACTCGATTATTTAATTACTCTTATGGATGAAGATGAAGTTGATTTTGAAAAACTTCAAAGTTCAGCAAACGATACTTATGTTTTATTCCAGCAAGAGATAGATTGGAGAAAAAATTTCAAGAAAAGCTATATAGATAAAATCAATGCTCATGATAAAGTTATTAGTGAAACTATTGGATTACGTCTTCAATCAAAACTTACAAAAGAGCAAGCTATTTATGTCTCAAGATGTAATTCAATACATAGAGACATTTCTCTAAATTTTTAGTTAATTCGTAATTTGATCAATTATTTTTGATCTTTTATATAACCCCAAGCCTTCAGCTTTATGTTTTAACTTATTATATTCAGACTTTAAGTTTTCAGTATTTGCATTAATTTTATTTCCAATCTCAATTATTGATCCAATGATTGGATCAATTTCTAGAGGACGTTTTGCATGTAAATCTTGTGTAGTAGATGGTTTATGGCCTTTTATTGAAATTGCTGCTTTAATTCTATGATCTATCGAAACATTAAATTTAACTCCAATTTTTTCTCCCACTGATTGACATTCCTCCATCAATTTTCTCACTGTTTTCAATAGTTCTGGGTCATCTCCAATCTCATCCAAAGATTTATCGTGTAGTGCGCTTACAATATTAAATGAACAATTACCCCAGAGTTTTATCCATATTTCATCTCTTAGGTTGCTTTTTTGTGGTGCTTTTAAACCTCCTGCAATTAATAAGTCTGCAATAATTTTAAGTCTTTCTGATTTTGATCCATCAGGTTCGCCTAATGTAAATCTTTCACCACCATTGTGTTTAATAACACCAGGTTCAGTAATTTCAGCTGCTGGATAAACCACACATCCAAGAGCTCTTGAAGGTTTTAAAGAATTCCAAATTTTACCGTCAGGATCAACGCTATCTATATGTTTCTCATCTAAGTTTGTCCCTGTGTTAGCTTTATGAAAATACCACCACGGTAAGCCATTTACAGCAGATATTATAGTTGTATTTTTTCCAATTAAGCTTTGAAGAGATTCTACTATATTAGTAATCGCGTGAGCTTTCACTGAAATAAAAATATAATCTTGAATCCCAAGTTCTTTAGGATCATCTGTTACTTTTAATTTAAAGTTTTCTGATTTATCATTTTTAATTAATGTTAAACCGTTTTCTTCTATAGCTTTTTTGTGTGGGCCTCTGGCTATAAGTGATAAATCAATATTATTTTTACTCAAACATGCAGCTAAATATCCACCAATTGATCCTGCACCAAATATACAAACTTTTTTCATTAATTGTTTAAACCAAATTTTTTTGCTAAAACATTCCTTTGTAATTTTCCTGTTGCTCCTTTTGGAATTTCTTCAACAAAAAAAATTTTTTTTGGTATTTTAAACTTAGCAAGTTTTTCTTGAGCATATTGTAAAACGTCATTTTCTGAACATGTCTCACCACTTTTTATTATAATTGCGCTAGCAATATTTTCTCCAAGCATTTTATCATCATAACCAAAACAAACTGCTTGATCTATAAATGGATGGTCCATTAATACGTTATCAACTTCTAATGGAGATATTTTTTCTCCACCTTTATTAATTATTTCTTTTAATCTTCCTGAAATCTTTAAGTAACCCTCTTTATCAAAATAACCTTGATCGCCGGTTCTAAACCAACCATTGGTAAAACTTGTTTTATTTGCTTCTTCATTATTATCATATCCAACAGTTACATTTTCACCTTTTATACACACTTCTCCTTCATCACCTTGTTTTAGCACTTCCCCATTTTCATTCATAATACATACCTCTGGGCCTGCTGGAAGGCCTACAAATCCTGCTTTTTGTTGCTTAGGTGGCAATGGATTGGAAGTCATTTGGTGAGTAGCTTCAGTCATGCCGTATGCTTCAATTACTGGACAACTGAAAACATCATTTAAATCATTAAATACTGCTGGTGGTAAAGATGCAGATGATGACCTAATTAATCTTAGTTTTAGCCCCTTAGCAATTTCTAAGTTTCTGCGTGCTCTTAATAAAATAGTTTGATGCATTGTAGGTACTCCTGAGTACCAAGTTATTTTTTCTGATTTAGCTATATCTAAAAACTTGATAGCATTAAAACCATTTGATGCACATACAGATGCACCAGCTTTCATTGATGAAGCTAAAATAGCTATTAGACCATGTATATGAAAAAGTGGCATAATATTAAGACAATGGTCATTTTCTGAAAGATTTAAACTTTTAGAAATATTTTCTGCTGAAGAAAAAATATTTTTATTTGTTAAAGGAACAATCTTTGGTCTCGATGTGGTACCAGAAGTGTGTAGCACTAATGCTTCATCACTTTCATTGGGTAAAGAATATTCACTTTCTTTTTCGTAAATATTAAATATTCCTGAAGGTCCATCCTTTTCAGGATTAATTTCACATAATTCTATTTTTAATTTTTTTGCTACATCTACAACTGGATTTTCAGAATTTTTCTCAACCAAAACAATTTTTGGATTTAAATCTTTTAAATAAAATTCATATTCCTCAGATTTATATGATGGATTTAAAGGGGCAGCAGACATATAGCTTGAAATAGCCAAAAAACTTGAAGCCATGTACGGTCCATTTGGTAAAACTATCGCTGCTCTATCTTTGTTTGATAATCCATTTCCAGCCAGTTGTTTAGAAATTTTATTGATAAATAATTTTAAATCTTTGTAACTTAGTTTTGTACTTATTTCGGAGGTTAGAGCAATATTTTCATCATTCACATTTTCAAAAATGTTTCTAACAATTCTTTTTGACATTATTTAGTACCCTTTTGCATAACCGTCTTTTCTAGGATCAGATCCTCCTAAAAGGTCCCCTTCTGATCGATTTATTTTAATAGCTTGACCTCCACCATGAGTACCATCAATATACTCAACATTATGACCGATTTCTTTCAATTCATTAAAAATTTGATTATCGACTGATTTTTCAAGCTTATAAATATTGTTAAAATGAAAGGCTCTTGGAAAACTTAAAGCTTCTTGAGGCCCCATGCCATAATCAATCATATTATTTAAAACATGCACCTGTCCTACTGGCTGATACTGCCCTCCCATAACTCCATAGCTTAAAGTTGCATTGTTATCTTTATCAATGACCATACCTGGAATAATAGTATGTAATGGCCTTTTTAAGCCTTCTATACAGTTTGGGTGTCCATGCTCTACTCTGAAATTTGTACCCCTGTTATGTAAAAGTATCCCACTTTTATTTGTAGTGATACCTGATCCAAATACGTAACAAACTGAATTAATGATGGATACACTATTTAAGTCTTTATCTACAACTGTTAGATAAATAGTTTCTGGGTGAGCTGGAATATTTAAGTCACCAACATCACTGCATGAATTGAGCTTAATTTTATTAAAAATATCCTCAATATTTTTATCACTTAAAATTTCATCTAAATCAAAATTTACAAAATTTGGATCGCCTAAGCTTGTTTCTTTAACTTTATAAGCTTGTTTTGTAACTTCGGCTTCAAGATGAAATCTTTCTGTACTGTTGAATTTATAGTTATGAATATTTAGTTTTTCTAACAATTTCATCATAATCAAAACAGTTACGCCAGGTCCATTTGGAGGACATTGATGAATAAAATCACCCTTATAACTAGATTTTATTGTTTCTGATCTTATTGTGTTCTGTTTAGAAAAATCCTCAAAAGTATGAACACCCCCTAATTCATTTAAACTTTCAATTATATCTTTTGCAGTTTCACCCTCATAAAATTCTTTACTTCCTTTTTTACTAATTGCCTCTAATGTTTTTCCCAATGGAATATTTTTCATTAATTCACTTTCTTGATAAGTACGACCTTCTTTCAAAAAAATTTTTTTAGAATTTTCATTTCCATTAATTTTATTTAAGCTATTATGCCAAGCATTTGACACTACTTTAGAAATCTTGTGACCATTTTTTGCAATCTCAATTGCACCTGCAAATAATTGTTCAAAATCTAATTTTCCAAATTCTTTATGAATAGTTTCCCAAGCATGAACTGCACCAGGAATCGTTACTGAATGAGGACTTGTTAATCCAATTTTATCTATATTTTTTTCCTTGAAGAAATCATAACTTAATTTCTCTGGTGCTAACCCAGATCCATTAAAAGATACTGCATCCTTATTATTCATTTTGACAATTGCAAAACAGTCTCCACCAATACTTGTTGCATTAGGCTCAACTACAGATAAAACAATTGAAGCTGCTATAGAAGCATCTACTGCATTTCCACCCATTTTTAATATTTTTAAGGCCTCTTCGGTCGCTAATGGATGAGAAGTAGCAGCCATAGCATTTGATGAGCGTGCATCTTTATCTTTTGTTGATTGATTATTCATAGTACAGATTAAATCTCAAAAATTTATAAATGATTACTAAAGTAAATAAAAGCATTATCATATTCTGTATTTTTGCCTTTGGTTTTTTATTATCAAATCTTGTTAGATCTATTACTGCAACATTAACGCCGGTCCTGACATATGAATTCGATTTAACTGCAGGGAATTTAGGACTGTTAGCAGGAGGCTATTTTATTGGCTTTTCAATTATGCAAGTCCCAATAGGACTACTACTTGATAAATTCGGTCCAAAAAAGGTTGTTGGGTATTTTTTGATAATTGCATTGGTAGGAACCATATCATTTGCATTAGCAAAAAGTTTTTCTGGGTTGCTTATTTCAAGAATATTTATTGGGATCGGAGTGAGTGCTTGTATGATGGGACCTCTAACAGGATACAGAGTTTGGTTTGCTGAAAAATATCAACAGCGCGCTAATTCATGGATGTTAATGGTAGCAAATATAGGTTTTGTATCATCTACTTTACCTGTACAGATTTTATTACCATACTTAGGATGGAGATGGATTTTCATTTTAATAGCTATACTTATTTTAATAAGTATTATTTTAATTTTCTTATTCACTCCTAATTGGGAACAGAAAGAAAACTTCACTGTTGATGAAGAAAAAAAAGGTTTAGCACAAATTTGGAAGAATAAATTTTTTATCAGTATGGTACCATTAGCATTTATTAATTATGGTGGTATACAGGCAATCCAAACGCTTTGGGCTGGTCCTTGGATGCTAAATATTACAGGGTATTCTCCATTTCAAAGTGCTACAGGCTTATTTTGGATCAATGTAACTATGTTAGCATCATACTTTTTATGGGGATATATTCTCCCCAAACTCTCTGATTATGGAATAAGTAGTGTTAAACTTATTAAATTTGGACTCCCAATAAGTTACTTTGTTTTTTTTCTAATAATATTTTTTGGTCCTAAAGCAGGAGCTTTTTTATTTGCAATATACATTATGACTTCAATTGTAATTTCTCTAACTCAACCAGCAATAGCTTTAAACTTTTCACAAAATTTAGCAGGCAAGTCACTTACTTCATATAATGTATTTATTCATTCAGGAACATTCTTTATGCAATGGGGTATCGGATTATTTATAGACTTATTTAATTCTAAAGGATTTGATATTGTAAGTAGTTATAGAATTTCTTTTTCAATTTTTTTAATTCTCTGTATATTAAGTTATATTTTTTTCATTTATCAAAATAGAAATAATGATTAATAAAAAAATGACACTAACAAATATATTATTGTTAATATTAATAATTTATATGTTTATTTGCATTTTTATTTTTTTTTATCAAAGAAATCTTCTGTACCATCCAGGAGAAAATAATTATTTAGACGAAGGACCTTTAAATCACAAAATAGAAAAGGTATTTATTAACTCTGAAAGTAGTTTGGTCGGATGGCACTTTCAAAAGAACAAAAATTATAAGACTATATTACTTTTTCATGGCAATGCTGGCAAACTTGATAATCGTATTTATAAGTTAAATGAATTCTCAAAAATGAATGTTAACTATTTGATATTTGCTTATAGGGGATTTAGTGGAAATGATGGAAAACCTTCAGAAATAGGCCTTTATGAAGATGCTTTGGCAGCAAAGAAATGGCTAAATTCCAAGAAAATTGAAGATAAAAATATAATCTTGTATGGGGAGTCGTTGGGTACAGCAATTGCATTAAATCTAGCACAAGATTATTCTTTTAGTGGTGTGATATTAGAGTCACCGTTCACATCTATGGAAACACTAGCAAAAAGTTATTATCCATATTTGCCAGTTAAATATTTGTTAAAAGATAAATACAATTCGATTAGCAAATTGAATAAAAATACATCTCCAATTCTTGTAATGCATGGTATGAAAGATAAAATTGTGCCATTTAAAATGGGAAAAGAAATTTATGATAAATTTAATGGAAAAAAATCAAGTTTTTTTGTTGAAAATGATGATCATATGATGGATTTTAACGAAAATCTCATAAACTCAATTGAGTTATTTATTACAGAATTAAATTAAGACACAATTCAAACAAATATTAAGCAACTTTATATTTTTAAAGTCATATATGGCAAGAATTTTATCTATATTAATTGTAATTTTTTTTTCAAATTTTTCTTACGCTGAAATTAGCAACGAAACTAGGAATAAATATTTTTATGTTGGTAAAATGAAATCATATAATAGTCAATTTACATTATATTTCAAAACAAGAGACAAAGCCATTTTGGCTAGAGGAGAAGATGCAAACTATATTAATGATTATCCACAAGATCTATATATTTATAATCATAATTCAAAAGAGGATTTCCCTTTACTAACATATGAATGGTTTCCTAAAAAAGTAAAAAAACTTGTAAAAAATTATACTTATCCAGTTTTTCCTGAGGACTTTGCATATTATTTAATGAAAGATAATAATACTTTGATTTTAGTAAGTGGTAAAAAAAATTTTCATCAAAATCTAGAATATAATATTCAGTCTAAAAAATTAAAAAATTTCGAGAATGATGGGAAACTAAATTTCATTATTTCAAGTTATGCAAAAGTTTGTGGATATGAAACAAATAAGAATAATTTTGAATGTTCTATTGAAAAACCTTTAATTTCTAAAAATCTAATTAATTAAATTGAGTAAATGCATCTGCAAATTGTTCAGCATTGAAAATTTGTAAATCGTCTTCTTTTTCTCCAAGTCCAAGGCCTAAAATTGGAACCTTATATTTTTTTGAAATTGCAATTAGCACTCCTCCTTTTGCTGTCCCATCAAGTTTTGTCATAATTAAACCAGTAATTTTTATAATTTTATCAAATTCTTCAAGTTGATTTATTATATTTTGCCCGGAGGTTGCATCTAGAACTAAAACAACATCATGAGGTGCACTTTCATCTGTTTTTTTTATAACATTTGCAATTTTTTTGAATTCATCCATTAAATTTTTCTTATTTTGCAATCTGCCAGCGGTATCAATTAGTACCCGTCTAATATTGTTGTTTTTTGCATGTTCTATCGCCTTGTAAGCTACTGAAGCAGGGTCAGACCCTGGATTTGATTTGATAATTGTCGCTCCAATTTTATCAGACCAAGACTCTAATTGTTCTATTGCTGCTGCCCTAAAGGTATCACAAGCAGAAAATATTACTTCTGAGCCGTTATCTTTAAATATTTTACCAATTTTACCGATAGTGGTCGTCTTACCTACCCCATTTACACCAGAAATTAATGTTACGTTTAAATTTTCTTTATTTTCAAAAAAATCTTTTCTTTCTAAGGGTACCATTAACTCTAAAATATATCCTTTTAAAATAGCATTTATTTCCTCAACCGCATTTTTCTTAGGATCAATTTTTTTTTGAGAGATAATATTTTTTATTTCAGCTGAAGCGTCAATGCCAACATCAGAACTAATCAAAAATTCCTCTATTTTATTTAATGTTTCATCATCAATTTCTTTTTTTACTATTATATCTCTAAGCCCTGAGGAAATATTATCAGCACTTTTTTTAAAACCTAATTTAAACTTTTCGAAAATACCCATTAGATATTTATATCTATTTCTCTAATACTAGATACAGGTCCTTTCATATGAATTTGTTGACTTTCATCAATAGAAATAATTAATTTTCCTAAACTGAATTCAATTTCAGTTCTAGAATTTTCTAATTTTTCTAAATTTGCAGCCACTGCTGTTGCGCACGCAGCAGTTCCACATGCTTTTGTTAAACCTGCACCTCTTTCCCAAACTTTAATTTTATAATGATTTTCATTTAATTTTTGAGCAAGGGTGAAATTACATTTTTCCGGAAAAAATTCATGATTTTCGATCCCAGGTCCAATTTTTTCTAAATTGAAATTTTCTACATCATTTACAAAAAAAATAGCATGAGGATTACCTACGTTAATAGCTATACCACCACTCACTGCTTGGTTATTGTTATCTTCTATAATAATTCCTAAATTTTTAGTGTTTAGTTTTTTAGATAAAGGAATTTCATTCCAATTAGTTTTTGGTACACCAATTATTGTTTCAACTTGACCATCATCAAGTAACTTTGAATTCAACTGTTTTGATGCTACTTGAACGCTTATATTTTTTGTATTTTTTTCTTTTGATAATAAAAAGGCTACACATCTTGTACCGTTTCCACATGCGTCAGCTGCCGAACCATCAGAATTATAGAACTCTAGGTCAGCATCAGCATTATCACTGTTGTTAATATAGACTAGTTGGTCACAACCAATAAAGTTTCGATCACAAATTTTAATAATTTGATCCTTGTTTAATTCCACATTATTTGACCTATTATCAATAATTACAAAATCATTTCCAAGACCATCCATTTTAAAAGCTTTAAATTCCATATACTTCAGTATTTAACTTATTTATTGACATTTTGAACCTCTATTATAGTTTATCGCCGTTTCCGCAAAATACAGCAATTTGCGGTGTCTTTGGTAACAAAGAGATCGACACCAGTCAGCGAGAGTTCGCCCACTGGTGCAATACTTGCTGGATGTGATTATGTTTGAAAATTTAACAAATAAATTTGAAGAAATATTTTCTTCTTTAAAAAAGGCACCCTCGCTTGATGAAAAGCAAGTAGATGAGGGTTTAAGAGAGATTAGGCTTGCTCTTTTAGAAGCGGATGTATCTTTAGAAGTTGTAAAAGAATTTATAAATAGAGTGAAACCCAAAGCTCTTGGTCAAGAGATCGTCAGATCTACTTCACCCGGACAGATGGTAGTTAAAGTTGTTAATGATGAGTTAATTTCTTTCTTAGGGGATAAAAATTCTGATATTGAATTAAATGCAGTACCCCCTGTTCCAGTGATGTTAGTTGGGTTACAGGGTTCTGGAAAAACTACAACTACAGCTAAGTTAGCAAGATTTTTAGAGGCTAACAAAAAGAAAAAAGTTATGATGGCTAGTCTAGACGTTTACAGACCTGCTGCACAAGAGCAACTAAGACTTTTGGGTGAGCAAAATAATATAATAACGCTTCCAGTCATCAAAGATCAACTTCCTGCAGATATTTGTAGAAGAGCGATTAGTGCTGCTAATCTTAATGGAGCAGATGTAATTCTATTTGATACAGCCGGAAGAACTCAGATTGATTTACAAATGATGAGTGAGATTAAACAAATTGAAAGTATTATAAATCCCTCAGAAACAATTCTTGTTGCAGATTCTTTGACTGGCCAAGTAGCAGCTAATGTTGCTAAAGAATTTAAAAGTACTGTTAATCTGACAGGTATTATTCTTACAAGATCAGATGGTGATGGAAGAGGTGGAGCAGCATTAAGTATGAAATATGTTGCAGATGTTCCAATTAAATTTTTAGGGGTTGGTGAAAAAATAGAAAATTTTGAAGTTTTTCACCCAGACAGAATTGCTAATCGAATTTTAGGTATGGGAGATATTGTTTCCCTTGTTGAAAAGGCTGCAGAAGATCTAGATGAAGAAAAATTAAAAAAAACAGAGGAAAAATTAAAAAAAGGTCAGTTCTCGTTAGAGGATTATCTTACTCAGCTAAGACAAATGAAAAAAATGGGTGGTATTGAAGGTATAATGTCTTTTTTGCCTGGTGTTTCAAAAGTTAAATCTCAAATGGATCAAGCTGGAGTGGATGAAAAAATAATTACTCAAAACGAAGCAGTAATATTATCTATGACTAAAAAAGAGCGTGAAAACCCCAAGATTATAGATGGTTCTAGAAAAAAAAGAATTGCTAATGGCTCAGGAACAGACGTAGCCACTATCAATAAATTGCTTAAGCAATTTAAGATGATGTCAGAAATGATGAAAAAAATGTCTAAAGGAAATACAAAAGGGATGATGGATAAAGGCATACCACCAGAACTTTTTAATCAATTAAAATAAATAGGAGAACAAATGTTAAAAATGCGTTTATCAATGGGAGGAACTAAGAAGAGACCAGTTTATAAGATAGTGGTTGCTGATAGTAGATTTCCAAGAGATGGAAGGTTTATAGAAAAATTAGGTTTTTTTAATCCTCTAATTCCGAGAGAAAAAAAAGAAAGAATGGGATTAGATGTTGAGAGAGTTAAGTATTGGCTGGGTCAAGGGGCACAACCAACAACAAGAGTTGCAAGATTATTAGGAGAAAATGAGATTATGCCTATGCCAGCAAAAGGTAATAATCCTCAAAAAGCAATTCCAAAAAAAGATAGAAAGAAAACTGATGAGGGTGGCGAAGCTAAAGCAGATGCTCCTAAAACAGAAGCTCCAAAAGAAGAAGCTAAAACAGAAGCTCCAAAAGAAGAAGCTAAAACAGAAGCTCCAAAAGAAGAAGCTAAAACAGAAGCTCCGAAGGAAGAAGCTAAATAGAGTAATGTTTTTGTCTAGAGTATTTACGTTGTATCCTGAATACTTCCCAGGTTATTTGAGCAAAGGCCTTTTTGGAAAATCGAAAGGAAAAGAATGGGATTTAGAAACAGTAAACATAAGAGATTATGCTTTAGATAAACATAAAACTGTTGACGACACTCCTTATGGTGGCGGAAATGGAATGATTATGAAAGCAGATGTTTTGGCAAATTCATTAGATGCAAATATCAAGGCTAAAGAAAAAACGCTTTATTTAAGTCCAAGAGGAAAAGTTTTTAATTCTAAACTTGCAAGAGAGTTTTCAAATGAAAAAACAATCAATTTAATTTGTGGACACTTCGAAGGAGTAGATGAGAGAATACTAGAAAGTAGAGGTATTGAAGAGATTAGCATTGGTGACTTTATATTGTCAGGGGGTGAAGTTGCAGCCTTTGTTGTAACAGACTCTATTCTAAGATTTATTCCAGGAATTCTAGGTAATATTAATTCCACAAGAGACGAGAGTTTTGAGAATGGCCTTCTTGAATATCCACAATTCACAAAACCTCAAGTTTGGGAGGAAAAAAAGGTCCCAAATGTGCTAATTTCAGGTGATCATGCCAAAATTAAAGACTGGCGTTTATCCCAATCTGAGGCTATAACACGCGACCGAAGACCAGACTTGTGGCAAAAATATAAGAAAAATTAAAATGAAAAATATTGAAGAAATAAACAGATCAAATTTAAACAAGATTATTTCTGAGAGAAAACATCCTGATTTTTTCCCTGGAGACATCGTTAAAGTTGGGGTTAGGATAACAGAAGGTAAAAGAGACAGAATTCAATATTTTGAGGGTGTATGTATTGCAAAAAAGAGTAGAGACATCAATTCATCTTTTACTGTTAGAAAAATTTCTTTTGGTGAGGGAGTAGAAAGAACTTTTGCATTATACAGCCCAATTGTAGATACAATAAAAGTTGTAAGATCAGGAAAAGTAAGAAGAGCAAAATTATACTATCTAAGAGATAGAACCGGTAAATCTGCTAGAATAGCTGAAAAAATTAAGAAGACTATTGGTATAGATTTAGAAACTAAAATTAATGAAGTTACTGAGGAAAACGTAATGCCATCAACTGATCCTCAAACAGAAGCTCCTAAAGAAGAAGTTAAAACAGAAGCTCCTAAAGAAGAAGTTAAAGCAGAAGCTCCTAAAGAAGAAGTTAAAACAGAAGCTCCTAAAGAAGAAGTTAAAGCAGAGCCTGTAAAAACAGAAGAACCGAAAGAAAATCAAGTACAGAAAAAATAATTTTTTTCTAAATGCCTTTTACAACTTACGATAAAATTTGGAATGAACATCTTGTTGATGAGCAACCTGATGGTACATCACTTTTGTTTGTAGATAGACATTTAATTCATGAAGTTACAAGCCCTCAAGCATTTGAAGGCTTAAGAAATTCAAACAGAAAAGTAAGACACCCTAAACTAACTCTTGCTGTTGCAGATCATAATGTTCCAACAACTGACAGGTCAAAAGGTATCGCAGATGAAGACTCGAGAATTCAAGTTGAAACTTTGAACAAAAACTGTAAGGAATTTGGAGTAGAGATTTTTGGAATGGATGATAAAAGACAAGGCATTGTCCATATCATAGGACCTGAACAAGGTTTTACACAGCCTGGAAATATTATTGTTTGTGGTGATAGTCATACTGCAACTCATGGAGCATTTGGAGCTTTAGCTTTTGGTATTGGAACTTCAGAAGTAGAACACGTTTTAGCAACACAAACTTTAGTTCAAAAAAAATCAAAAAACTTTAGAATTAGCGTAAATGGTTCATTACCTATTGGCGTAACATCAAAGGATGTCATCCTGCAGATAATTGGAAAAATAGGAACGGCTGGTGGTACTGGTTATGTGATTGAGTATGCTGGTAACCTTATATCTAATCTAAGTGTTGAACAAAGAATGACGATTTGCAACATGACTATTGAAGGTGGGGCAAGAGCAGGACTAATTCAACCAGATGAAAAGATATTTCAATATTTAAAAGGTAAACCAATGTCACCAAAAGGAGAAAACTGGGAAAAAGCTTTGGAATATTGGTATACATTGAAATCTGATAAGGACGCAAACTTTGATAAAGAATTAACGTTAGATGGATCTCAAATTAAACCAATGGTAACTTGGGGAACATCTCCCCAGGATGTGGTTGAAATAGACGGTAAAGTTCCCAATCCTGAAAGTGAAACTGACCCAGATAGAAAAAATTCAATTAACAGATCATTAAATTATATGGGATTAAAACCAAATACGAACATTCAAGATATTAAGATTGATAAGGTTTTTATAGGAAGCTGCACTAACGGAAGAATAGAAGATATAAGAGAGGCAGCTAAAATATTAAAAGATAAAAAAGTTGCATCACATGTACATGCAATGATTGTCCCAGGTTCTGGTTTAGTTAAAGAGCAAGCCGAGCAAGAGGGGCTAGATAAAATATTTTTACAATCAGGATTCGAATGGAGAGAACCAGGCTGTTCAATGTGTCTAGCAATGAACGCAGATAAACTTAAACCTGAAGAAAGATGTGCATCTACCTCTAATAGAAATTTTGAGGGTAGACAGGGAAGAGGTGGTAGAACGCATTTAGTTAGTCCAGCAATGGCAGCAGCAGCTGCAATTTCTGGAAACTTAGATGATGTTAGAAAATACCAAAATTAAATGAATAAATTTATCTCAATAAAAAGTATTCCAGCTTATCTACCTATCGTCAATATAGATACAGACATGATAATTCCTAAACAGTTTTTAAAAACTATAAAAAGAACTGGACTAGGAAAAAATTTATTTTTTGAAATGAGATATGACCAAAGTGGTAAAGAGATAGATGACTTTATTTTAAATAATAGTCCATATAATAATTCTAAAATTTTAATTGCAGGAAAGAATTTTGGATGTGGTTCTTCTAGAGAACATGCTCCTTGGGCTTTAATGGATTTTGGAATAACTTGCGTAATTAGTTCAAGTTATGCAGATATATTTTATAATAACTGTTTTAAGAATGGTATTCTCCCAATTGCAATTCCAGAAGATCAAATTAAAGAAATTTCAGAGTATTCGAATAGAAAAGAGGAAATTTCTGTAAATTTACCTGAGCAAACAATAAGTTTCGGTAATAAAGAAATTAAATTTGAAATAGATCAATTTAAGAAAAAATGTCTAATTGAGGGATTAGATGACATAGCTTTATCACTAGAAAAATCTGAAAAAATAATTTCATACGAAAATAAAATTAAAGAAGCAAAACCTTGGATATTTAATGATTAAAATTAAAAAAAGAAAAATTTTATTATTACCAGGGGATGGTATCGGACCTGAGGTAATTGCTGAAGTCAAAAAAATAATTGAATGGTTTAACTCAAATAAATCCTTGGATTTTGAAATTGACCAAGATTTGGTTGGTGGTGCTGCTTATGATAAATATGGAACTCCAATAACTGATGAAGCTTTTTACAAGGCACAAGAAAGCGCTGCAGTAATATTGGGTGCTGTTGGTGGACCAAAATGGGATAATATTGATTTTTCAAAAAAACCAGAGAGAGCTCTATTAAAATTAAGAAAAGAATTAAAATTATTTGCAAATTTGAGACCTGCAATTTGTTTCAAACAACTTGTTGATGCCTCAAGTTTAAAGCCTGAATTTGTTTCTAATTTAGATATACTTTTTGTTAGAGAATTAACGGGTGGGATTTATTTTGGTGAACCTAGAGGGATAAAACCAATAGACAATGGTGAAAGAAAAGGAATTAATACTCATGTCTATACTACTAGTGAAATTGAGAGAGTAGCTCGAGTTGCATTCGATCTAGCGAGAAAAAGAAATAATAAAGTCACCTCTTGTGAAAAGTCCAATGTCATGGAGGCAGGTCAATTATGGAAAGAAGAAGTTCAAGCAATTCATGAAAAAGAATACAGTGATGTAGAATTAAATCATATGCTAGCAGATAACTGTGCAATGCAGTTAGTTAGAAATCCCAAACAATTTGATGTGATAGTAACAGATAATCTTTTTGGTGACATGCTATCAGATGAAGCTGCAATGTTGACCGGTTCTCTAGGGCTTTTGCCATCTGCGTCCCTTGGAGCCAAAGATAAAAACGGTAATATGAGATCTTTATATGAGCCAGTTCATGGATCAGCACCCGATATAGCAGGTCAAGGTATTGCTAATCCAATAGCAACAATACTGAGTTTTGCAATGGCTTTAAGATATTCTTTAGACCTAGATAAAGAGGCAGATAGTTTAGAAAAAGCTGTTCAAGGTGTGCTTGATGAGGGTCTTAGAACTAAAGATATTATTTCTAAGGGAATGAAAGAAGTATCAACATCAGTGATGGGAGATGCGATAATTTCAAAATTGCAATAATTAAACATTTATTCTAAAGTATATTTATGCCAACTTATAATGCACCAGTAGATGATATGATGTTTCTCTTTGATAAATTGAGGAACAATAAAAAATATAATGAAATTGAAAAATATAAAGAAGTTAACACAGAATTAGTTAAAGATATTTTAGATGAAGCAGCAAAAATTACTCAAAATTTAATCTTACCTCTTGCAAAAAGTGGAGATGAAACGCCAGCTGTTTTAGAAAATGGCGTGGTTAGAACACCTCCAGGATATAAGGAAGCTTATCAAAAATTTATAGAAGATGGATGGATTTCTTTATCTTGTGATCCGAAATATGGTGGTCAAGGAATGCCTAAAACAGTAAGCACTTTCTTTGATGAAATGTTATCATCTGCAAGTTTATCTTTTAAACTTTACAGTGAATTGACTATTGGAGCATATAACTGTTTGTTAAGGCACGCTGATGATGAAATAAAAAATACTTATTTACCTAAAATGGTCGAGGGTAAATGGAGCGGTACAATGTGTTTAACTGAACCAGTATGTGGAACAGACTTAGGTCTTCTAAAAACTAAAGCAGTTGATCAAAACGATGGAACTTACAAAATCAGTGGTCAAAAAATTTTTATTACTTCTGGTGATCAAGATTTAACAGAAAATATTATTCATTTAGTATTAGCTCGATCAACAGACTCACCAGCAGGAACAAAAGGTATCAGTTTATTTTTAGTTCCAAAATTTGTTTTGAATAAAGATGGATCAGTTGGGCCAAGAAACGGAGTTTCAACAGGTTCAATAGAAAACAAAATGGGCATTAAAGGATCTGCAACATGCGTGTTAAATTTTGATGATGCTGTTGGTTATATGATTGGACCTAAAAACAAAGGCCTTAACTCTATGTTCACAATGATGAATTTAGAGAGAATTATTGTTGGGATTCAAGGTTTAGGCATTTCTGAAATTGCATACCAAAATTCTCTTACTTATGCCAAAGAAAGAAAACAAGGTAAGGCATTTAATTCAAAATCAAATAATGGTGCAGATTTTATTATTGATCACGTTGATATTAGACGGTCACTTTTGAGCATGAAGTCTATGATAGAGGGACAAAGAGCCTTGAGTTTCTGGTTGTCTCAACAAATTGAAGTTAGCTTAAATCATTCTGATGAAAAAATAAAACAAGAAGCTTCAGATCTTGTTTCATTAATGACCCCAGTTGTTAAGTCACTTTTCACGGATAATGCAATGGAAATAACAAGTGAAGCAATGCAAATTCATGGAGGATATGGATTTACGAAAGATCAAGGTATTGAACAATTTTACAGAGACAATAGAATTACACCAATTTATGAGGGAACAAATTCAGTTCAGGCAGCTGACTTAGTCTTCAGAAAATTAATTAACAAAAATGGTGATATTATTGAAAACTATCTAAACTTAGTTAAGGACGAGATTAAAATTACTGACAAAAAAGCCGATCCTTTTGTAAAACAACTTAACTATCATCTTGATATTTTGTCAAAATTTACTGATTGGATGAAGGAAAAAATAAAAAATTCTCCAGAAGACGCAAGTGGAGCATGTAATGATTATTTAAAAGTTCTTGGTTTAGTTGCAACTGGGCATGCTTGGTTAAAAGTTCTAGAAGTTTCCTTCAAAGAATATGAAAGCAATAAAGATTTTTATGAGGATAAAATCCAAACTGCAAACTTTTTCTTTAATAGAGTACTTCCTAGGATAGAAAGTAGTTATATTACCGCAACTACTGGAAGTAATTATATTATGAATTACAAATTTAATTAGAATGAATCCTTATGAAACAAATTTGGATAAAAACGATGCCAATTATGTTCCATTAACTCCTTTATCATTTATAGAAAGAGCAAAAGATATTTATCCAAACTACGAAGCAGTAGTTTATGAAAGTAGGAAATACACTTGGAGTGAAGTTTACAAAAGATGTATTAAGTTTGCTAGTGCATTAGATAAATTAGGAATTAAAACAGGTGATACGGTATCTGTTTTGGCTTTTAACACACCTGAAATATTCGAAGCGCATTATTCAATACCTATGGTTGGAGCAGTTATTAATGCTATTAATACAAGACTAGACTCAAAAACAATTAGTTACATTTTAAATCACAGTGAAGCAAAGGTGCTAATTGTAGATAGACAATTTCATGATGTAGTAAAAAAAGCTTTAGAGGAAGTTAATTCGAAAATTACTATAATTGATATAGATGATAAAGATGCAAACCTAACCGATTCAAAAAATATAGGATCGTTGGAATATGAGGAGTTTTTAAATTCTGGAGATGAAAATTTTATATGGAAAATGCCAAAAGATGAGTGGCAAGCTATAGCATTAGGTTATACATCTGGAACAACTGGTAATCCAAAAGGTGTTGTTTATCATCATAGAGGATCATATTTAATGGCAACTGGAAGTGCAGTTGCATGGAACATGCCTAATCAGTTAAATTTTTTATACACAGTACCAATGTTTCATTGTAATGGCTGGTGCTATCCTTGGACAATGTCAATGATTCACGGTCGAGTAATTTGTCTGAGAAATATTGATGTAAAAAAGATATTTGAATTAATTGATAAATATGAAGTTACTCATTTTGGTGGAGCACCAATAGTTTTAAACATGTTAGCTAATGCACCTCAGGATCAGCAAAAAGAGTTAAAAAGAAAAGTGTATGTATTAACAGCAGGTGCTCCTCCTCCGAGTATAATTTTCGAAAAAATGCAAAAGTTAGGTTTCGAAGTAATGCATGTATATGGTCTAACGGAAACCTATGGTCATATTTTGCAGTGTGCATGGAATCAAGAATGGGATGAATTAGATCAAAATAATCAAAATGAAATAAGAGCAAGACAAGGTGTAAGATATCCCAATACAGAAGGCGTTATTGTAATGGACCCTGAAACAATGAAGCCCGTTCCTCATGATGGAAAAACAATGGGCGAAATAATGATTAGAGGGAATGTTGTAATGAAAGGTTATTTTAAAGACAAAGAAGCTACACAAAAATCAATGGATGGAGGATGGTTTCATTCTGGGGATTTAGCTGTAACTCATCCAAGTGGTTACATAAAAATACAGGATCGATCAAAAGATATTATAATTTCAGGTGGGGAAAATATTTCATCTATTGAGATAGAAAATACGATTTCAAAACATCCGGCTGTATCTCTAGCAGCTGTTGTAGCTAAACCAGATGAAAAATGGGGTGAAACACCTTGTGCTTTTGTTGAATTAATTGAGGGAAAATCAAGCTCAGAAGAGGAAATTATTAAATTTTGTCGAGAAACTCTTGCTGGATTTAAACTTCCTAAGAAGGTTGTGTTTGCTCCACTACCAAAGACATCTACTGGAAAGATACAAAAGTTTGAACTGAGAAAACAAGCTAAAGAATTAAACTAATATAGTTTCTTTACAAAAATCAAATAAGATGGCAGTAATGCTCAAAAAAATATGAAAACTTTTTTAATAGCAAAATCAAGAAGACTTAGAGGTACACCGTACACCTCTAGAATTGAAAAACAAGGTGTTACTGCCTATAGTATTTATAATCATATGTTACTCCCAGCAGCATTTGGCTCAGTAGAAGACTCTTATCACCACTTAAAAGAAAATGTTCAAATTTGGGATGTGGCTGCTGAAAGACAAGTTGAAATCACAGGAAAAGATGCTGCAAAATTGGTCCAGTTGATGACTTGCAGAGATTTATCAAAATCAAAAGAGGGAAGATGTTATTATTGTCCAATAATAGATGATAATGCTGGCTTAATTAATGATCCAGTTGTTTTGAAGTTTAATGAAAATAAATGGTGGATTTCGATAGCTGATACAGATGTAATATTATTTGCAAAAGGATTAGCAATTGGAAAAAATTTTGATGTTAACATTATTGAACCTGATATTGATATTATGGCAGTGCAAGGTCCAAAGTCATTTAAATTAATGGAAAAAGTTTTTGGGGAAAAAATTGCAAATCTTAAATTTTTTGGTTTTGATTATTTTGAATTCGGCGGTGATAAGCATTTAATTGCGAGATCTGGTTGGTCTAAACAAGGTGGTTATGAAATTTATGTTGAACACAATGACTCCGGATTAAAATTATACGATCATCTATTTGAAATTGGTAAAGAATTTAATGTTCAGCCAGGAGGCCCTAACTTAATTGAACGTATTGAAAGTGGATTACTCTCTCATGGAAATGACATGGATAATGGAGATAATCCATATGAGTGTGGTTTTGATAAGTATGTAAATATAGATAGTGATGTTGATTTCCTAGGTAAAGAGAAACTTAAAAAAATTAAAGCTGAAGGAATTAAAAAAAAACTTATGGGAGTAAAAATTGATGCCAAGGAAATAAGTGTTAATGGCTCAATGGATCTAGTAGACGAAGATAATAATGTAATTGGAGAATTAAGATCTGGTTGTTACAATCCGACCTTTAAACAAGTCATTGGGATTGCAATGATTAACAAACCACACTTTGAGACTTCGAAACCCTTTAAAATCAGTATAAATGGCTCTGATTTTGATGGAAAAGTTTGTGATTTACCTTTCATTTAGTATAAAGCTTTAAAATATCATGAATATAGCAATAGTAGGAGCGACAGGAAACGTAGGTCGAAAATTAATTGAGGTTTTGGAAAAAAAAAACTTTCCAATAACAGAGGCTTTCTTAGTTGCATCTTCAAATAGTGAAGGAAAAAAAATTAATTTTTTAGGAAAAGAACATACTGTTAGTAATTTAGAGCACTTTGATTTTTCAAAAGTGAAAATTGCTTTTTTTGCAGCGGGTTCTTCAATTGCTGAAAAATGGGCACCAATCGCAGCAGAAAAAACAATTGTAATTGATAATTCAAAATTCTTTAGAAAAGATCCAGAAATTCCTTTAATTGTTCCAGAGGTAAATTCCAAAGAACTACCTAAATTTAAAAATAAGAATATTATAGCAAATGCTAATTGTTCAGTAATACCAATAGTTGTGGCTCTCAAACCATTACATGATTTGTATAATGTAAAAAGAATAGTTGCATCAACTTATCAATCAGTTTCTGGTGCGGGCAAAGCTGGTATGGATGAACTTATATCTCAAACTAAAGAAGTGTTAGAAAATAAAGATGTTGAGTCAAAAAATTTTACTAAGCAGATAGCTTTTAATGCTATACCACATATTGATAGTTTTCTTGAAAATGGAAGCACAAAAGAAGAGCAAAAAAATCATGATGAGGTAAAAAAAATTTTAGATAGTAAAATAAATATTACATCTACTTGTGTCAGAGTCCCTGTTCTTGTTTCGCACTCCATAAGTGTGAATGTTGAATTTAATAAAAAACATGACTTAGAAGAAATTAGAAATGTCTTATCATCATCACCAGGATGCAAGGTAGTTGATGAGCAAAAAGATGGAGGATACATTACGCCTGTAGAAGCTGAAGACAAATTTGAAACATTCATATCAAGAATTCGTGAAGATTCTTCTCAACCAAATTCAATTAATTTGTGGGTTGTGTCTGATAACCTATTAAAAGGTGCCGCACTTAATGCAGTTGAAATTGCTGAGGCTTTAGTAGAAAAAGATTTTTATGGAAAATAAAAATCCAATATCGCCACATATACAAATTTATAACTGGCACATCTCCTCGTTGGTTTCAATATCTCACAGAGTAACTGGTATAATAAACTTTTTTACAGTAACTTTGATAGGTATTTGGGTAGCATCTTTATTATTAGGAGAGGAAAGTTATGTATTAACTAATTTATTCCTGTCATCTTATGTTGGTAAATTTGTTTGTTTGGGAATTATTTGGTCTTTCACATTTCAAATGCTCAGCGAAATAAGGCATTTGATAATGGATTTAGGTTACGGATTTGAGCAAAAAACTACAAAAGTAACTGGATTAATAGTTTTGATTGGATCATTTCCTCTTACTGTTATAATTTTTCTCATAGGAAGGCACTTAATTTAATGGGATCTGTAACTAAGAAATGGCTTTTTCTAAAAGTA
>CACGED010000003.1 GCA_902571975.1 uncultured Pelagibacteraceae bacterium
AGAAAATTTAAAAATTAAGAAAAGATTTGATATTATTTTGAATATGGAAATTGTTGAACATGTTGAAGATGTTGATTTTTTCATTAAAGAAAGTTCAAAGTTTTTAAAAAAATCAGGTGTGATGTTCATTGCTACCTTAAACAAAACACTTAAATCATATTTATTTGCGATTGTGGGAGCAGAATATGTTTTAAAGTGGCTGCCAATAGGTACTCACGATTGGGAAAAATTTGTTAAACCAGAATATTTAACAGATATTTGTAAAAAAAATTCATTAAAGTTAAAAAAAATTGATGGAATGACTTTTAATCCTCTTTTAAATAAGTGGTCTGTTACCTCTGATAAATCTGTAAATTATATTTCAGAATTCAAAAAAGTTTAATTTTTATCGTCGTCAATCCAGGGTATAATATCCGTATTTATTCCTTCTTCTCTTAATTCCTTAACATCTTTAAGTGAAGCACTACCATAAATCCCTTTTTTTGGTTTCTTTTTGTCATAATGAATTGATCTTGCCTTATAGGTAAAATTTTCTCCCACATACTCAAAATTATCTTTTACAAATTTTTTGTAATCGGAAAGTTTTTTTCGAACCTCTTTATATTTTTTTATTTCTTTTAAATTTTCCTTTTTTTTAGTGTTCAATAAATTAGGAGACATAAGTGACTTTTCAACATTTATTGATTCACAGGATTGGCAATTTAAAAGTTTTAATTTTAGCAACCTATCGTATTCACTAGAGGTACTAAACCAACTTTCAAATTCTTGTTTACAATCTTTACATTTTAACAAATACTTAATCATGATTAATATTTAAATATTGATCTATGAAATTTCAATATAGTTAAGTCCTATAATCAGCGTTAATTTCTATATATTTTTTTGTTAAATCCATAGTGTACGATTTAAATTTTTTAATCCCTTGACCAATATCAACTTCTATTTCAATTGACTTACCTTTCATGTATTCCATAACTTTTTCTTCGTCGTAGGATTTGTATAGAGATCCCTTGTGATAAATTTTATATGGTCCAAAAGAAATAGATAATTTTTGTTCATTAATTTTAGAGTCACTGTTTCCAATTGCCATAGCTACTCTCCCCCAGTTTGGATCTTCTCCTGCAATTGCTGTCTTAACTAATAATGAGTTTGCAATTTTAAAAGATATATTTTTTGCATCTTTTTCAGTTCTACAATTAATACAATTAATAGAAATAAATTTTGAAGCTCCTTCTCCATCAGAAACAACTTGCTTTGCTAAATTCAACAAAACGTCATGAACTGCCTTGTTAAAATTTTTAAGTTTACTATCACTATATTTTTTAATTTCTGAATGATTAACTTTGCTTGTTGAAAATATTGAAACCATATCATTTGTACTTGTGTCACCATCACATGAAATTGCATTGAATGTTGTCTTTATATTGTTTTTTAAGACATCATTTAAAACTGATGAGGATAAAGTTGCATCAGTAAATATATAACCCAATGTAGTAGCCATATTTGGATAAATCATACCTGAGCCTTTTGCAATTCCGTAAATTTTTATTGTTGACGAACCAATTTTTGTTTCAGCCATTGATACTTTGGGTTTTAAATCTGTTGTGATTATGCCCATTGCAGCTTTCATCCAGATTAATTTATTTTGTGTATATTTTATTTTCTCAACTAATTCTGGTAATGAAGTTTTAATTTTTTCTAATGGAAATCTCTCTCCTATAGTACCTGTGCAACCAAAAAGTATTTCTTTTGAAGAAATTTTTTTCGGAGCATCTTCATCTCTCTTCTGTATCTCAGTTAATTTAGAGGATAAGTCTAAAGAAATTTTTCTCAATGCGTCATGGCCTTCTGGACCTGTTAATGCATTGGCATTTCTAGTGTTAACTAATAATGCAAATATTTTTTTTGCTTTGATTTTTTTATTCCATTTTAAATTTTCTGATATTAACTTTGATTGGGTGTATACAGAGGCATAATTTGCACCATCTCTAAAATAAAATAAAACTAATTCATCTCTTTTAAATTTATATAAGCCAGCGCTGACTGCAGAAATTGAAACTCCATCAATATGATCTAAATCCTGAAAATCAACAATTTTAGAGCTTTGACTACTAATATTTATAAAATTGTTTATGTTAAATTTCATGATATTTAAAATAATTAATTAATTACTATATATTTCTAATATTTAATTTTATATCAAAATGTTCAACCCTCTTAATATATTTTCAAAGCTCATTAAAAGCGGAAATGAAAAGGAACTAGGCCGAATTCAACAAATAGTCAATAAAGTTAATCTTTTGGAAAAAGATTTAGAAAATTTATCTGACGAAATGTTTCCAAAAAAAACTGAGCAGCTAATTGAAGAAATTAAAAATGGCAAAAGTCTAAACGACGTATTACCTGAAGCTTTCTCAATGGTGAGAGAAGCCTCCAAAAGAATTAGAAATGAAAGACACTTTGATGTTCAGCTAATTGGTGGTGTTGTAATCCATGAGAATAAAATTGCAGAAATGAAAACTGGAGAAGGGAAAACCTTAACTATAGCTCTTGCAGCTTTCCTTAATGCTCTGGAAAAAAAAGGTGTCCATATAGTAACTGTAAATGATTATTTGGCTAAGAGAGATAGCGAGAATATGGGTAAGATTTATGAGTTTTTAGGTTTAACTTGTGGATATATTAATACTGGGCAAGATGATTTGGAGAGAAAAGAAAATTATTCAAAAGATATAACATATTCTACTAATAGTGAATTAGGCTTCGATTATTTAAGAGATAATATGAAATTTTCTAAAGAGACTATGGTTCAAAGAGAACATAATTATGCGATTGTTGATGAAATTGATTCCTGCTTAATTGATGAGGCTAGAACACCTCTAATAATTTCAGGAGCAACAGAAGATAAAACTAATCAATATGTTGCCGTTGATAAATTAGTAAAAAATTTAAAAGAAGAGGATTTTGAAATAGATGAAAAAGATAGAAATATTTTATTAACTAATAAAGGTGTGGATAATGTTGAAAGTATATTTTCAAATGCTGGAATACTTAAAAATAAAAATTTTTATGATCCAGAAAACCTTCATATTGTTCATTTAGTTAATCAATCATTACGCGCAATCCATCTTTTTCAGAGTGGTAGAGATTATATTGTAAAAGATGGGCAAATAATAATTATTGATGAGCAAACAGGTAGACAATTACCAGGAAGAAGGTTTGGTGATGGCCTTCATCAAAGTCTAGAAGCAAAAGAAAACTTAACAATTAATGCTGAAAATCAAACTTTAGCATCAATTACCTACCAAAATTTCTTTAAACTCTACAAAAAAATAGCTGGTTGCACGGGTACAGCCTTAACAGAGTCAGAAGAGTTTTTTGAAATTTATAATCTACCAGTAGTGTCAATTCCTACTAATAAGCAGATGATCAGAAAAGATTCGAACGATCAAATATTTAGAACTAGTAAAGAAAAAGATGAAGCAATAATTAGTAAGATTGTTGAATGTAACGCAAAAGGACAGCCATTATTAGTTTTTACTTCAAGTATAAATAAGTCTGAACACTTCTCAAACTTACTAGACAAAAAAAATATAAAACACACAGTTTTAAATGCGAAAAACCACCAAAGAGAAGCTGAAATTATTGCAGATGCAGGGAAAAGAAACTCAATAATTATTACTACAAGTATTTCAGGTAGAGGTGTTGATATCAAATTGGGAGGTCAGGATGAAAGTGATAAAGCTGAGATAAAAAAATTGGGAGGGTTGTTTGTCATTGGTACTGAAAGAATGGAAAGTAGGAGAGTCGATAATCAAGCAAGAGGAAGATCGGGCAGACAAGGTGATGAAGGTAGTTCTATATTCTATGTAAGTTTAGAGGATGATTTGATGAGAATATTTGGGTCTGAGTCTATGAATAATATACTTGAAAAACTTGGACTTAAAGATGGAGAAAGTATAGACCATCCTTGGATAAATAAAGCATTGGAAAGAGCACAACAAAAAGTTGAGGCAAGAAATTTTGATATTAGAAAAACTCTTTTAAAGTTTGACAATGTTTTAAACGATCAAAGGCAAGTAATATTTTCACAAAGAAATGAAGTAATAGAAAATAAAGACTCCAAGCAATATTCTGAAAATTTTCTAGATGAAATTATTGATGATTTGAAAATAAAAAAAACAAAAAAGTTAGCCAATGCAGGGTCAAATGAAATCAATATGCAATTAAAATCTTTATTTGGAAAATCATTTGAAGAAAGTGAAATTAATGAATTAGTTAATCTTGAAAATAAGGTGTTTGAAGAAAAAATTAAAAATAAATTTAAAAGTTCAAGAGAAGAAAGAATAAAAATGTTAAATGAAGAGCAATATAACGAAATAGAAAAAAGAATCTTTTTACAACTAATTGATCAAAATTGGAAATTACATATTCAATATTTAGAACAATTAAGACAAGTCATTGGTTTAAGATCTTATGGACAAAGAGATCCATTAGTAGAATATAAGAAAGAAGCATTTACACTTTTTGAAAATTTATTAAGTAAACTTAAGTATGATTTAATTACAATTTTGTTTAATTTAAAACTCATAGAAAATAGCCAAGAAGAACCAAGCAATGAAAATTTAAGTAAAAAATTTGACGAGCTTTCAACAAAAAAGATTGGAAGGAATGAACCCTGCCCTTGTAAATCTGGAAAGAAATATAAACATTGCCACGGAGCTTTATAAAAGAATACTTAAAAGTAAAATTAATAAAGCTATTGCAGAGACACCATAATAAATTTTAGAATTCTTCTTAAAGTTTTGATTAATATTTTCAAATACACTTGCCTTCATAGATAGATCATTTCCATCTTCTGATTGTGTTGTAAATCCTTTGTTTCTTCCAATAGACAAAAATTTATTTTTTCTATGAGTAAGAATTTCATTTTTATCCATTTTCTCAAAAAAATCTAAATTTTTCTTTAATGATTCTCTTACATTATCCAATATTAGATCTTTATCACGATGAGCACCTCCAACTGGCTCTGGAATTATTTCATCAATAATATTCAATTTTAAAAGATCACTGGATGACATTTTCATTGCAGTTGCGGCTTCTAAAGTTTTTTTTGGGTCTCTCCATAAAATAGTGGCACATCCTTCCGGGGAAATTACAGAGTATATTGCATTTTGAAGCATAATTACTTTATTGGATGATGCTAAAGCTATTGCACCTCCAGATCCACCCTCTCCTATTATTATTGCAATTGTAGGAACTGTTAACTTCATTGAGCATTCAATAGATTTTGCTATTGCTTCTGCTTGACCTCTTTCCTCTGCGCCAACTCCTGGGTATGCTCCTGGAGTATCTACAATTGAAATAATTGGAATTTTAAACTTGTTAGCTAACTCCATAAGTCTAATTGTTTTTCTATAACCTTCTGGTCTCATCATTCCAAAATTGTGATCTATTCTTTTATTAAGATCTGATCCCTTTTCTTGACCAATTACTAAAACAGATTTACCATCGAATTTTGCAAAACCAGCTATAACTGCTTTGTCTTCACCATAATATCTATCTCCAGAAAGTTGGATAAAGTCATCAAAAAGATTTTCAACAAAAAATTTTGCTTTAGGTCTATCTTCATGACGTGCAACTAATGCTGTCTGCCATGGATTTAAGTTAGAATAAATTTTCTCTAACTTTTCATTTATTTCTTCTTCAACTTTGCTTATTCTTGAAGTATCGACTTCAGATAATCCCTCCTGATTATAAGGGTCTTTTAGTTTATCTAATTCTTCTTCAAGATTTTTGATATCTGTCTCAAAATTTAGGTAATTTTTCATTTAAAGTATGTATTATAAACAAAAAAGGCCATAAATTGTTAAAATAAGTAATTTTGATTGCGCAAAAATGACAATTTATTATAAGATTTTCAATTTATGAGAGAGCAATACATCAAAATCCACAACTTATCTGTAGCAAAAGAACTAGCTGATTTTGTCAAAAATGAGCTTTTATTGGATACTAATGTTGGTCCTGACGAGTTCTGGAAAGGCTTTGACAGAGTGGTACATGAATTAGCGCCTAAAAATAAAAAATTACTCGAAATCAGAGAAACATTACAACAAGAAATAGATCTGTGGCATAAAAAAAATAGAGACCGCGAGATTGACTATAATAAATATAAAAATTTTTTGGAAGAAATAGGTTATTTAAAAAAAGAAGGTGAAGATTTTAAAATATCAACTAAAAATTTAGATGAAGAAATATCCAACATAGCTGGGCCACAATTAGTTGTTCCAATAATGAACTCTAGATATAGCTTGAATGCTGCGAATGCAAGGTGGGTAAGCTTATATGACAGTCTTTATGGATCAAATATAATAGAGTCTGAAGAAAGTGGAAGTGAAAAATATGATCCTTTAAGAGGACAAGAAGTAATTAAATACACTAGAAACTTTTTGAATAAATATTTTCCAATAAATGATCTTGACTGGAAAGATATTACTGGTTTGGCAGTAAATAATAAAAAACTCATAATACATAAGGAAAATAAAGAATATAATTTATTAGATTTAGAGAAGTTTATTGGTCATAGAGGGGATGCAGCCAAACCAAATGCTATAATCTTAAAAAATAATAATCTTCATCTTGAAATAATTATTAATCCTAGAGCATTTAGTGCTGCAAGAGATGCTGCTGGTATAAGCGATATTATAGTTGAGTCTGCTGTATCAACAATTTGTGACCATGAAGATAGTGTAGCAGCAGTAGATGCTGAAGATAAAGTAACTTGTTATAGAAATTGGCTAGGATTGATGAAAGGAAATTTAAAATCAATATTTGAAAAAAATGGTAAAGAATTAGAAAGAAAACTTAATCCAGATAGGAGTTACACTTCACTGAATAGTGAAAAGTTAAAACTTCACGGAAGAAGTCTTTTGCTTGTGAGAAACGTTGGACACTTAATGACAAACCCTGCAATCACTTTAAATGATGGATCAGAAGTTCCTGAGGGAATAATGGATGCTTTCATAACCTCGGCAGCTTGTATTCATGATTTAAAAAGAAAAGGTAATTCAAGAGAAGGGTCAATTTATATTGTTAAACCAAAAATGCATGGTCCAGAGGAAACAGAATTTACTAATTTAATTTTTACAAAAGTTGAAGAAGTTTTAAAATTAGAAAAAAATACAATTAAGTGTGGAATTATGGATGAAGAAAGAAGAACATCTGCAAACCTTAAAGAATGTATTAGAACACTTAAAGATAGAGTATTTTTTATAAACACTGGATTTTTAGATAGAACTGGTGATGAGATGCACACCTCAATGGAAGCTGGACCAATGATCAAAAAAGGAGATATGAAAGAATCCAAATGGATTAAAACCTATGAGGACAATAACGTAGATATAGGCTTAAAATGTGGGTTTTCAGGAGTTGCTCAAATAGGTAAAGGAATGTGGGCCATGCCTGACAAAATGAACGAAATGATGGAGCAAAAAATTGGACATGTGAATGCAGGCGCAAATTGTGCTTGGGTTCCTTCCCCAACTGCCGCTGCACTACATGTTATGCACTATCATGAAGTAAATGTTTTTGAAAAACAAAAAGCATTATTAAAAAGAGAGCCATCAAAGTTATCTGATCTTCTTACTATTCCAATTGCAGATCGTCCTAATTGGTCTGTCGATGAAATTAATACTGAAATTTCAAATTCTGCTCAAACTATTTTAGGTTATGTAGTCAGATGGATTGATCAAGGTATAGGTTGTTCCAAAGTACCAGATATAAATGATATTGGATTAATGGAAGATCGAGCAACCTTAAGAATTTCATCTCAACATATTGCCAATTGGCTTCATCATGGTTTATGCTCAAATAGACAGGTTCTTGAAATTTTAAAAAAAATGGCAAAAGTTGTTGATCAACAGAATAAAGACGACTCTGGCTATGAAAGTATGTCCCCAGAGTATGATAAATCTATTGCTTTTAAAGCAGCATGTGAATTAATCTTTCATGGAAAGTCACAGCCTTCTGGCTATACAGAACCTCTCTTGCACTTAAACAGATTAATTAAAAAAAGTTAATTAAGCTTCAAGTTTTTTTCTATTTTTAAAAGCAGATATAAGAGTACCGTCGTCTAAATTTTCGATTTCCCCACCTACTGGTAAACCTTGTGCTAGTTTTGAAATCTTAATGTTTGTTTTTTTTAGAGTATCTTGAATATAAAATGCAGTAGTTTGACCCTCCACGGTTGCACTTGTTGCCAAAATTACCTCATCTATATTATCCCTACTTATTCTTTCTACTAGAGAATTGATCAGCAGGTCTTCCTTGTTTTGACTATTATTATTTGAAAGTGTTCCTCCAAGAATATGATAGTAACCTTGAAAAATAGATGAACTTTCTATTGCCCATTGGTCTGAAATATTTTCTACAACACAAATTTTATTAAATCTTTTACTTTTATTTTCACAATTATCACATGGACTATTATTTGATTTTAAAGTTCCACAAATTTTACATCTAATGACGTTTTTAAATACTTCACTTAAGTTCTGAGCCAATGGTTTTAACAATTCTTGACGATTATTAATCATTTTCAAAATCATTCTTTTTGCAGACTTAGGTCCTAGCCCTGGTAATTTAGATATTAGCTTAATTAAATTTTCTATTTCAGGAATATTTTGCATTTAAATTATAAAGGCCACTTAAATCCAGGTATTCCAAAATTTCCTGAGGCCTTAGAAATTTCCTCTGCTGTTTTTGATTTAAGTTGTGATTTTGCGTTATTATGAGCAGCAGTAATAAGATCTTCTAATATTACTTTTTCTTCTTTTAAAACATTTTCACTAAGTTTAATTGAAATCATAGTGCCCTCTCCATTTAGAGTAACCTTTACATCATTAGCTCCTGAGACACCTTCAACCTCGATCTTTTTAATGTTTTCTTGGCTTTCTTTCATTTTGCTCTCAATTTCTTTAGCTTTTTCCATTAATTTTGAAAAATCTGTCATTCTAATCCTCTTTTAACTCAACATTTATTAATTCTGCATCAGGAAATGCTTCGATCACTTTTTTATATGTTTCAGACTTTTTAACATCATCAAATATTTTTTTTTCATCAATTTTATTTTTTTCTTTTTTTGAAATTTGTCCTTGGTTTTTTGATAGAGAGATAATCCATCTCTTGGATGTCCATTCGTACAGTTTGTTAGATAGATTTTTAATAAAGTCTTTGTCTAAGTTTTCATTAAAAGATATTTCTATTAAACCCTCAGAGAATGAAACTAAATTTATATTAGTTTCAAGCTCATATTTAAGCTTAGCTTCTTTTCTCTCCGTACATAAATTTATCAAACTTTCAAATGAACCAATTTTAAGTTCATTAACTACTTCATCTTTATTTAAATTTGGTTCAATTTTTTCTTGTTGTGAAACATTTTTGATTTGATCTATTGTTTTACTTGTAATTTTTTTTTCAGGTTCTTTATTTAAAGTTTCAGATTTTTTTCCAGTAAAGGTTTCCTCGGTATCTTTCTCCTTAAAACCTTTTATTCTCATTAATCTGAAAAGGAACATTTCAACTGATAAATTTGGGTTTGAAACTATGTTAATTTCCTCAATTGTATCAAGTGTAAATTGCCAAAAAAGAATTATGTGCTTTGAATCTAAATTTTTAGATATTGTGGAAAGATTATTAAAATCCTGATCATTTAAAGAAAAATTATTTCCATCTAATTTTATAAAATTAATATTTTTTAAATAATATAAAACCTCAAGAAAATCATTCAAAAAAATTTTTGAGTCAACACCAGAATTATAGATCTTTCTATACAATTCAAATACTTTTTTTTCATCACCGCTAAACAGATTTTTAATTAATTCTATCAGAGAACTTTTATCAAAGTATCCATAAATACTTTGTGCTTTTTTTAGATTTAATTCCTCATCATTTTGATTAGTCACAAGTCCACGATCTAACAAAGATAATGCATCTCTAACAGATCCTTCTGAAATTTTTACAATTAATTTTAAAGCTTCATCAGAAACTTTACCGCCTTCTTTATCTTTAATCATTTTTATATAATTAAAAAGCTCATCAGATTTGACTCTAGAGAGATCAAAACGTTGACATCTCGATATTACTGTTACGGGTATTTTTTTGATTTCGGTTGTTGCAAAAATAAATTTTAAATATTTTGGTGGTTCCTCTAATGTTTTTAAAAGTGCATTAAATGCTTGCTTACTTAACATATGAACCTCATCAATAATAAATATTTTATATTTAGCGGTTGTTGGTCCATATCTTGAAAATTCAATTAGCTCTCTAACATCATCAACGCCGGTCTTACTTGCTGCATCCATTTCCAAAACATCAATATGATTTGAGTTTGTAATTGCATCACAGTTACTACATTTTTTCTTACACATGTTTTCAATTCCATGCTCACAATTTAATGATTTTGCAACTATTCTTGCGAACGTTGTTTTTCCTACTCCCCTAATACCTGTAAACAAGAATGCATTAGGTGACTTGTCTGAAATTATTGAATTTTTAATTGTTTCAGCAATAATCTCTTGGCCAATTAAATCCTCAAATACTTGAGGTCTATATTTTAATGCTAGTACTTTTGAATTTTCTGTCATTTTTAAGGAGACCAACCAACCTGGAAAATACTCACTACCCTTGCTATCTTTCGATCCTGGGGGATTTGTGGTAATACCACCTGATTGGCCTCCAACTTTATTATATCAATAAAAATTTCTATTCTACAAGAAAGTTATAAATTTATTTTTGTCTAAATTTATCAGATTTATAAACACCTAGAACGTGCATATCTTGGCAATGCAGACCTAATTCCTCAAGTGAGTTTTTGATTTTAGTAGATTCTATATGTCCATCTATATCACATAGAAAAAAATATGAGGAAAATGAGTTCTTTTCAGGAAAACTTTGTAGTTTACTCATATTAACTCCGTTTATTGCAAATCCTGATAGTGCAGAGTAAAGAGCAGCGGGTTTACTTTTCAACTTAAATAATATTGATGTTATATGATTATCTTCTGAGAAATCTGGCTGAAAAATATCTTTACCAAGTAATAAAAATCTAGTCACGTTATCTTTATCATCTTGGATATTTTCTTTTAGAATTTTAAGACCATATATTTCTGCACTAAGACTAGAAGCTATAGCAGCTTTAGATTTATCTTTAGTTTCTGAAACAAATTTTGCTGACCCAGCTGTATCTGCTCTAACATTTTCTATGAATTTTTTTTTTTTAATAAAACTTGAGGATTGGCTTAATGCTTGTGCGTGTGAGTAAACATCTTTTATGTCTTCTATTTTGGAATCTTTTAATCCTAATAGATTATGATTAATTGGAAAAAAATGCTCTGCATAAATATTTAGCCTGTATTTAAAGATTAAATACTCGACACCAATATTTCCAGTTGTTTTATTTGACTCTGGAATTAAAGATTTTATTGAATTATCTTCACTAGACCTTTCAAAGCATTCATCAAATGTTTTGCAGGGTATTGTTTCACTCTCTGGATACATTTTTTTAGCACAACTTTCGCTGTAACTTCCTGCAACACCTTGATAAGCAATTTTCATAATTTAATTTTTATATTCCATAATTTTTTTTATTTCTAGATAATCTTCATCTGTATCTACACCAATTGGTTTAGTTTTTGCTAATCCAACGTCTATTTCAATATTGTTATCCATTAGTCTTAATTGTTCCAGTTTTTGTGATTTTTCATTCTGAGTTTGCTCTAATTGAACAAACTTTTCTAAATATGAAACATTATAAATATAGATTCCAATATGGTGGTAAATATTTTTTTGGGTATTTTTAATTTCTCTCGTGAATGATTTTGCTGTTGATAAATGGTTTTGATGAAGTTCATCTTTTGTAGTTACTTTAACAACATTTTTGTTTAAGAAAAATTTTTTGTCTTCAATTTGACAAGCTAATGTTGAAATTTTTGATTTTTTTTCAATAGTTTTTTTGAGGAGATTTTTAACATCCTCAATATCTAGCATTGGTTCATCTCCTTGAAGATTTATTACATATTCAATATTATCATCTCTTAACTCTTGATAAGCCTCAAAAATTCTGTCGGTTCCAGTTTTATGATCTTTTTTGGTTAAAATACATTTTCCTCCAAGCTTAGTGACCTCTTCAAATATTTCTTTATCACCTGTTGCAACATAACTTTCTCCAATAAGAGATGATTTTGCAATTTTGTAAACATGATTGATGATTGAAATATTATTGATTTTTAATAAAGGTTTGTTTGGTAGCCTTGTTGCAGCCAATCTTGAAGGGATTAAAATTACTGTATTGCTCATAAACTAAGTATTATGCGTCTTTCAGACGCAATAATTAAATTTAAATTTAGTTTTTTTTTTGTTTAACATGTTATACGAGGTTAATAATTAAAAATCATGGACTCATTTGAAATTAATAAAATTATAGCAGCTGTAGTAGTAATTTTTGTTGTTATATTTGGAATAACTAAAATTTCAGACATTATCTATTACGTAGAGAAGCCAAGTCAGTCAGCTTATAAAGTTGAATTTGCTGAAACTGATAGTGCCAAGGCTTCCGCAGCAGTTGAAGCGGTTGATATATCTGTTCTATTAGCCATGGGAAGTGTTGATCATGGAAAGAAGGTCTTTAAGAAATGTAGTGCATGTCATTCGATTAAAAAGGGCGGAAGAAACAATATTGGCCCAGCACTTTATAATGTACTAGGTAGAAATATGGGTGCTTTGGAAGATTACAAATATTCAAAAGCATTGATAGCATTTGGAAAAGATTGGACTTTCCAAGAGATGAATAGTTTTTTAATAAAACCTGCTTCATATATAAAGGGTACCAAGATGGCTTTCGCAGGATTAAAAAAAGAGAAAGATAGAGCTTCAGTAATTCTATATATGAATGCTAATGCTGATAGTCCTTTACAACTACCTTAGTTTGCCAAAACAATATAATAAAATACTCTTTTGAACATAAACTCTGTTTAGAGCTTGTTGCCATACTTTAGATTGTTTACCAAGAAACACTTCTTCTGTTACTTCACTTCCTCTAGGTAGACAATGCAGAAATATTGCATCTTTCTTAGCTAATTTCATAGTTTTTGTATCTACTTTAAAATTTTTAAATGATTTAAGTTTCTTTTTCTTATTTACATTATCGTTTAAAGAAATGATTTTGTCCGTCATTACAACATCAGAGTTTTTAACAGCTAGTTCTTTTTTATTAAAAATTTTTATTTTTCCTTTTTGTTTTTTTATCAAAGAAATAAGCATTTTATTTGGCTGATAGCTTTTAGGGCATGCAATATTTAGAGAAACAGAGAATTTTATACAAGTTTCTATTAAGCTATTCATCATATTGTTATTAGCATCACCTATCCAACATAGTTTTAATTTTGAAATACTTTTCTTTTTAATTTCTTGAATTGTAAAAATATCTGATAAAACTTGAGTGGGATGTGAAGATGGGCTTAAACCATTTATTATTGGTATACTCGAATATTTTTTGAATTGATCTAATTTTTTATCCGAGTCTGTTCTCAACATAAAAGCATTACCATAAGTTGATAAAATTTTAGATGTATCTGCTATACTTTCACTACCAATACCTAGGTGCAATTCCTCTGGTCTTAATGTCAAGGATCCTCCACCTAATTGTTTAATAGCCAAATAAAAACTTAATCTAGTTCTTAAGCTAGATTTTTCAAACATCTGTAAAAGAATTTTTCCCTTTAAAGGAGAGTCTTTGTCTGTATCAAGGGTATTTAATTTTTTTCTTTTTGATTTTCTGCTTTTTGCATCAGAAATAATTTTTTTTAAATCTCTTGTGGGAATATCTCTAATATGAAGAAAATTTTTCATTATTTTTTATATCCTTTACAAACTTTATTGATAATTTTTAAAGCTATATTTATTTCATTTTTACTAACATTTAATGGAGGTAAAATTCTTATAACATTTTCAGCTGCTCTAATTGTTAGTAGTTTATTTTTCAGTAAACTTTGTATGAATTTTGTCTGGTCATGATGTAATTGTATTCCCAGAATTAATCCTATTCCTCTTATTTCTTTAATAATATTTGGAAATTTATTTTTAATTTTATTTAATTCTGAAATAAAATATTTTGAATTACTTTTAACTTTTAAAAGAAAGTCTTTTTTAAAAATTTCATCTATTACAGCATTACCAACTGACATTGCTAAAGGGTTTCCTCCAAAAGTAGATCCATGTGTACCTGGAACCATAGCCTTAGAAACTTTTTTTGTCATTAACACTGCACCAATTGGAAACCCACCTCCAATTCCTTTTGCTATTGGAACTATATCTGGTTTTATTTTTGCATATTCATATGAAAAAAACTTACCTGATCTCCCAATTCCACACTGAACTTCATCTAAAATAAGAAGAATTTTTTTTTGATTACAAATCTTTCTCAATTCTTTGAGACACCATAAGGGTATGACTTTAATACCTCCCTCGCCCATTATTGGCTCAATCATAATAGCCGCTGTTTTGCTTGTAATTTTTCTTTTTAGTTCCTTGTGGTTCCCAAATTTAAAATGATCAAATCCGCCCACTTTTGGTCCAAATCCCTCTAACATTTTTTTAGATCCACTTGCGTTTATCGCTGCAATAGTTCTTCCATGAAAAGAATTTTTAATGCAAAGAATTCTATTCTTTTTTGGTTTCCCCAGAGAATAAAAATATCTTCTAGCAACTTTTATGGCAGTCTCTGTAGCTTCTGCACCACTATTTTGGAAAATGACAGCATTTGCAAACGTTCTCTTTGTTAATTTTTTAGCTAATTCCTCTCCCTCAGGAATTATGAAAGAGTTAGAAACATGCCAAAGCTTTTTTGATTGTTTATTTATTGCTTTCACTAAATTTGGGTTTGCATGACCTAATGAATTAACGGCAATTCCTTGAACAAAATCTAAAAACTTTATTCCTCTCTTTGTATATAAATATGATCCTTTACCTTTATCAAAAGATAAGTTTCTTCTTTTATAATTTTTAGCTAAGGAACTCATGTTTTTATTATGATTTAATTTTATAACCTTTGTGTACAAGCAAGTATGCGAAATAAGTAATAACCAAACTTAAAAAAGTTAGCAATGTAATTCCAAATGTAACCGATCCATCTAATTGACCAATAAATGAATATCTAAAACCATCTATCATATGAAAAAAAGGATTATAATTACTAAGGATTTTTAAAAAATTTGGCAACTTATCAATGCTATAAAAAGTTCCACTCAAAAAACTTAAGGGAACGATTATAAAATTTGTAACAGTACTCATTTGATCAAATTTATCTGCATATAAACCAACTATTATTCCAAGTGACCCCATGACTAATCCACCTAAAAACAAATAAACAAACCATAAAAATAAATTTTGTACTGATAAATCTATAAATAAAATAAAAATTAAGGTTGAAGCAGATGCAATCAATAAGCCCCTTGAAGCAGAGGCAAATGTTATTGCAAAAACAACTTCTGATGATGATAAAGGACTGTGGACAACATCAGTGATTGTTCCCATCATTTTACCCATCATCAATGAGGAGCTGGAATGAGCAAAACTTTGTTGAATTACTTGCATCATTATTAAACCACTAGCTAGAAATTTTATATAAGTTACGCCTAGTACATCTGCTCTTTGTTCTCCTATTGCTAAAGATATTACTGTTAAAAATAATATACTCGTTAAAATTGGTCCAAACAAAGTCTGTCCTGATACAGTTAAAAATCTTAGAACTTCTTTTTTAAATAAAGAATACGTTCCGACCCAATTAATGAATCCAAATCTTCTAGTGCCAATTTGATATTTTTTTTGTAATTCAACCATAAGTAAATATTAATAAACTTTTTTTTTAATAATTGTTAAAAAAGGGAAAAAAAAGCTTGTTATAAGTTCCTTATTGTGATTTCAAGATAGTGTTATATAAATAAATGTATATACTAAATATAGTATTATGAGTTGGACAGAGGAAAAAGTTAATAAACTAAAGGATCTTTGGGGCAAAGGCCAAACTGCAAGTCAAATCGCTGAGATAATTGGAGGAGTAAGTAGAAATGCAGTAATAGGTAAAGCACATAGATTAAACTTATCTGCAAAAATTAAAACTAGATCTTCAATTTCACAAAACAATGTAGGCTCTATAGGCTCGAATAATAATTTAAAAAAAACTAGTAGAAAACATAAATTTAGGTCCTTACTTCTAGATAAAAACTTTGAACCAGCAAAAAATATTCAATTAGAAGATTTAACTGAAAGTACTTGTAAATATATGGAAGGACATCCAGATGAAAAGGACTCATCATTTTGTGGAAGAAAAACTATTGAAAAGTTTTCTTACTGTCCTTTACACTTAATGATTGTTTTTCAACCAAAAGGTAAAAAAGATGAAGTTGTAGATAAAAATGATGAAGTTCCAAAGTTTATTGAAAAAAAAGTAAAGTCAGCTTAATCTATTTTAGTATTTTCTCTTTTGCTTTCTTAAATTCATCTTCATTCAAAATTCCTTTATCGTGAAGATCTTTTAATTCTTTTATTTGATTGATAACTTCTACATTTTGAAGATTTTCAATTTTAGATGACTCTAAATTCTTATCTTCTTTAATTATTTGTTTAGCTTCAACTCCTCTTGTTATTGCCTTAACAGCAATGGATAGAACAAATACAAGAATTACAAATACTGCGATATATATTATAGTGGTTAACATTAATTTGTTTTATCAAGTCTTTTTTTTGAGAATTGTCCACCAGTCGTCCAATTAAAACTATAACGATTTATTTCATCATCAAATTTTTTGTTTGCGTCTAATTTTAAATCAAAATTTGTCTTATATTTTTTTGAAATAATATTATCGTATTTTAATAATTTTAATTGATCCATTGTTAATAAAGGTTTTGGCAACATTTCAAATAATTTAGCATTGATTTTTGCCAAAGGCAAAGGTAAAGGAAATAATAATCTTTTTTTATTTATTGAAATTAAAATTTTAGATAATATTTGTTTAAATGTAAGAATCTCTGGACCAATACATTCAATAGTTTCTCCATTGATTTTTCTTTTTACAATTTCAAATATGATATTTGATAAATCTGAAACATGGATTGGAGTAAATTTAGTTTTTCCACCGTAATACAAAGGCATGATAGGAAGTATGCTCAATAATCTCATAAAGTTTGTTGTAAAATTATCATCTACTGAATAAACAATTGAAGGTTTTAATATTACAGATTTTGAAAAATTTTGTCTTACTTTAGTTTCGCCATTTAATTTACTCTTAGCATAATCACTGTCAGTGGCTGCTTCTATTCCAAGAGCAGAAATATGTATAAATTGATCAAGTGATTTGTTTAAAGCTACTTTAGACAATAAAGAAGGTAGATCTGAATGTATTAAATTGAAATAATTTTTCTTTTTTTCGAATAAAATCCCTATCAAATTTATACAAATTGATGATTTATCCATTAATCTTCCAATATTCTTTTCATTAAATGTATCAATTTCCTCAAGCTCTAAATATCCATAATTTGACTGCGTTTTAATTTGATAGCCTTTACGATGAATACTTCTAGTTACCGCAATAACTCTGTAGTTATTTTTTGTAAATTTTCTTATTAAAGATTTTCCAATTTGGCCAGAAGAGCCAAATATTAAAATTGAATCCTGATTTTTCATATATATATATCTATTTAATGAATTTAGATATTAAATTACATAAAGGTGATTTACCAGATGAAATAAAGTTCAGTGACAAGATAGCAATAGACTGTGAGTTTACAGGACTAAATGTAGAAAGAGACAGACTATGTCTAGTCCAAATATCTAATGGAAAAAATGATGCTCATATAATTCAACTAGATAAAGAAAAATATAATGCTCCTAATCTAAAAAGTGTTCTAGAAGATAAAAATATCAACAAATTGTTCCACTATGCAAGAGCTGATCTGCTATTTATAAAAAAATATTTGAACGTAAATGTTGAAAATGTAGATTGTACAAAAATAATGAGTAAAATTGCTAGAAGTTATTCAGATAAGCATGGTTTAAAAGATTTAATTAAAGAATTTATTGGAATAGACGTCAGCAAACAATTACAGTCATCATACTTTGGGGGAGACTTATCCGATAAACAGTTAAAGTACTGCGCTCAAGATGTTATATATTTGCACAAAATATATCATTCTTTAAAAAATATATTGAAAAGTGAGAATAGAATTAGTCTTTATGAAAAGACAATTAAATTTATTAATTTAAGAGTTGAGCTTGATATATCATCTTTTAAAGAAGATATATGGTCTCACTAAAATGAAAGATAATGCTATATTAAATATCGCTAAAGAGGTTGTTAAAGTTGAAATTGACTCTCTTAAAAAGCTACATACAAATATTGGAAAATCATTTCAGCAAGTAGTAAAGTCAATAATTAACTGTAAGAATGGTAAGATTATTATTTCTGGAGTTGGCAAAAGTGGAATAATTGCCAAGAAATGGTCCGCAACACTTTCATCTACAGGTACACCATCTTTTTTCCTTGATGCTTCAAATGCTAGTCATGGTGACATGGGTCAAATAACTTCAAATGATATTGTAATATTAATAAGTTTGAGTGGTCAAAGTGATGAATTAAAAAATATAATTCAATACACATCTCGTAATAGAAATATTAAATTAATTGCAATTACTTCAAAAAAAGATTCAATACTATTTAAGAATGCTGATGTAAAATTTTTATTACCAATTGTAAAAGAAGCAGGTCCTGGAAGTTATATTCCCACATCATCGACTACTGTCCAAATTGCTCTTGGAGATGCAATTGCTATTACATGTATGAGACATAAGAATTTTGGCAAAAATGATTTTAAAAAATTCCATCCTAGTGGTTCACTATCAATTAAATTAAAAACAGTTGAAGACTTGATGTTAATTGGTAAGAAAATACCATTTATATCTGAAAATGTTAATATGCGAGATGCTATCAAGAATATTTCAAGAAAGGGTCTTGGAACTCTTATAATTAAAAATCATAAAAAACTCACTACTGGCATACTTACTGATGGTGATCTAAAAAGAGTATCAAGTTTACAGTCAAATATTATGAATTTAAAAATTAAAAAAGTGATGAAAAAAAATCCAATCAGTGTAGATAAAAATATGCTTGCTGCTGAGGCGCTTTCAATTATGAATAGCAAAAAGATTACAAGTTTATGTGTGCATCAAAACAATAAAAAAAGTAAAACAATTGGTTTTATCCATATTCACAATATTTTAGATGCAAATATAACCTAAATGTCCATAAAAGCATTAATACAGTTTTTTATATTATTATTAATAGTCACAATAATTAGTACAGTATATTTTAAATACTTTGAAAGTAAGAAGGACTTTGTGGAAGATATAAGCTTATTAGAAAAAAATAGAAATGAGCAATTAGAAAAATTAGAAAAGAAAATAGAGGATTTAGAAAAAAGAAATACTCAACTAAATAATAAAATAGAGGATAGTAAAAACAAATCTTTTCAAAAAAAAAGTCCAGAGATTAAAGAAGAAGTCAAAAATTCTAAAATCATTAAAAGTGAAACTCAAGTAGAAAAAATTAATATAAATAAAAAAGAATTTGACAAAGATATAAACAAAGAAGTTTTGAAGAAAAAAGAAATTAAAAACCTTGTTAAAAATGTAGAGTACACTTCTATAGATCCAAAGGGAAATAAATTTTATCTTATAGCTAAGTCAGGTAAATCTAACATTAATAACAATGATCTGTTGGATCTTGATGAAGTAAAAGGTGAAATCAAATCAGATAAAAGGGATACAATCTATATTGTTTCAGATTTTGCTCAGTATAATACTATAAATTTAAATTCAAGGTTTTATCAAAATGTAAAAATAAATTTTCAAGATAAAAAGATTACTTGTGAAAATTTCGATATTAATATGGAAACAAATAAAGCAATAGCTTATAGTAATGTTATAATCGAAGATCCAAAATCAGTTATGAAAGCAGGTTTAATAGAATTTGACCTTATGACAAAAAATATAAATATTAACCCTGAGAGTACATCAACAGAAATTGAGGTTATATCTAACTAATGGCATTAATAAAGAAATTTAGAATAAAAACATTTAAAGAGAAAAAAACAATTTTAAAATTAGACAAAATATCTATGTTCTATAATAAAAGACAGATTTTAAATAATTTAAATTTAGATATTAATAAGCAGGAGATTTTGGGTATGCTAGGTCCAAATGGAGTGGGGAAATCTACTATTTTTCAAATTATTACAGGGCTTAAAGATCCAAGCTTTGGAAAAGTGTTAATAGAAGGGATTGATTGCACTAATATTCCAATTTATGAAAGAGCAACAAAATTTAAACTTGGATATGTCCCACAATATGGAGGCTTTATACAAGATTTGAGTTTACTTGAAAATTTAAATTTAGTTGGTGAAATACATATAAAAGAAAAAGACCTTAGAAAAGCAAAAATAGAAAAGATAATTTCACAATTTGAGTTTGACTCATTATTAAAAATAAAAGCTAAGCATCTCTCTGGCGGTCAAAAGAAAAAATTAGTAATTTCAATGTCATTAATTAATGATCCAAATATTTTACTTTTAGATGAGCCATTTGCAGCATTAGATATCCTAACTATTAAAATGTTGCAGGAGATAATAGTAAATCTACAATCCTTAGAAAATATCACAGTAGTAGTTTGCGATCATCAGGCACGAGATTTACTTAGTTGTGTTGATAGAGCTATAGTTTTATCAAATGGAAAAATTATTGCTTCAGGAAGTCCTGATGAAATTGTAAAAGACTCAAGTGCTAGAAACGCATATTTTGGTGAAGAATTTAAAATCAATTAATTCATTTGTGTCTAATTATATACTCATATCTAATAAAATTAAAAATTTTAATAAAAGAATAAGAGTAGGTTCAGACAAAAGTATTTCAATAAGATCAATACTTTTGGCTTCTCAGGCTGCTGGGGTATCTAAAATATCAAACTTACTTGAGTCAGAAGACGTTTTAAATACTTTAAAAGCAATAAGATCGCTGGGTATCAAATATTATAAACATAATAAAATTTATTATATTGAAGGTTTTGGATTAAATAGTTTTAACATTAAAAGAAATACTACAATAAATGCAGGAAATTCAGGAACATTAGCAAGATTAATATTAGGAATGTTGGTAAAATCAGACACAAAAGTAAAGCTTATAGGGGATAGAAGTTTATCTAAAAGAGATTTTTCTAGAGTTATAAAGCCCTTAAGACAATTTGGTGTTAACATAAAAAGTAAAAATAATTGTCTTCCAATAGAAATTTTAGGAACTAAATTTTTGAGACCTATAGTATACGATGAGAATATAGGTAGCGCTCAAGTTAAATCTTGCATTATACTTACCTCATTAAATACACCAGGAACAACAGTCATAAATTCCAGAAGATCTAGAAATCATACTGAATTATTTTTAAAGTCTTTAGGATATCCAATAAAAATTAAAAAAATAAATAACTTTGATTTAATTAAAGTTGAAGGACTTAGACAATTTAATTCGTTTACATACAAAGTCCCTGGAGATATTAGTTCAGCATCATTTTTTATTGTTCTAACACTCCTTTCAAAAAAATCACAAATAGTGATTGAAAATGTAAATGTAAATCAAAGTAGAATTGGAATTATCAGAATTTTAAATAAAATGGGGGCACAAATAAAATTAACAAGAAAGAAAATTTATAACGGTGAGGAGATAGCCGATATTCACGTAAAAAGTAAAATGAATTTAAAATCTATAAATTGTCCATCTGAGTTAAACAGTTCTGCTATTGATGAGTTTTTAATAATTTTTTTAGTTGCAGCAAAGGCTAAAGGAATTTCCAAATTTAAAGACTTGGGTGAAATGAATAAGAAAGAGTCAAAAAGATTGGATTTAGCAGTAAAATTTTTAAAATTAATTGGTATAAAAGTAGATAGATTTAATAACGACATTAATATTCACGGTAATCCGAATATAAGATTATCAAAAAAATTTGAAATGAAAAATTTTTTAAAAGATCATAGAATTTTTTTTTTGTCCTGTATCACAGCTCTTACATTGGGGGGTGTTTGGAAGATACATGATAAGAAAAGTGCAAATACCTCATTTCCTGATTTTTTAAAAATCTTAAGAATAATTGGAGCAAAAGTAAAATGAAGAGAAGAAAAGATTTAATTACTGTAGCAATTGACTCGCCCGCTGCTGCAGGTGCTGGGACGCAAGCAAAGTTGATATCAAAACATTATAATTTATTTTATTTGGATACTGGAAAAATTTATAGATACATAGGATATTTAAAACTTAATAATAAAAATAAAATTTCATATAATTTAATAAAAAAAAAAGTCAAAAGTTTAAAAATCAGTTATTTACAAGATAAAAATTTATTATCAGATGAAGTTGCGGTATCAGCATCTGTTATTGCTAGAGATAAGAAAATTAGAAATATAGTTCATAAATTTCAACAAAAATGTGCTTACTCGCCACCTAAAAAATATAATGGATCAGTTTTAGATGGGAGGGATATAATTACTGTACAAGTTAGAGATGCAATGTTTAAGTTTTTTATTACTGCTGACATCAAAATTAGGGCAAAAAGGCGATTTAACGAATACAGAGATTTAAAAAAAAAAATCACCTATAGAGAGGTACTTAAAACCCTTAGAATTAGAGATAAATCAGACAAAGAGAGGAAACATGGTCCACTAAAAAAAACGAAAGATTCTATCTTGATTAATACTACTAAATTAAGTAAGAAAGCCTGCTTTAAAAAAATTAAAGCAATAATGGACAAAAAACTAAATAATTAATGGAAATTTATAAAGACCTATCATCTCCAGCTTCAAAACAATTTGAAGAATTACTAAATAGCCAATTATCAAAAAATAAGATCGAAGAAGGAAAAATAATTGAAGGTAAAATAACGAAAATTACAAACAAATATATTTTTCTTTTCATACCAGGTTTAAAAAGTGAACCAGTGATTGACGTTAACGAAATGAAAATGATTGGTTTTGATAATGAAATAAAAGAAGGTGCAACTATTTCAGTCTTACTTGAAAAAATTGAGGATAAAAATGGTGATGTCATCGTATCTGCTCAAAAAGCTCAGAAAATTAAGGGATGGAATAAATTAGTTAAGTGTTATGAAAATAATGAATTGATAAATGGAAAAATTACACAAAAAACCAAGGGTGGTGTTATAGTTGAACATGTTGAAACAGGTTCACTCATGTTTTGTCCAGGCTCTCAAATTTCAGACAAGCCAATTAAAAATATCGACCATCTAATAGGAGTTGAGCAAAAGTTTGCACTTATAAAACTTGATATGGTAAGAGGAAATAGCGTTGTTTCGCGAAGACAAGTTGTATCTTCAAATAAAAAAGAGGACAAAGTTAAGATTTTAGAAAATTTTAAAGTAGGTGACATTATTAAAGACGCCGTTGTAAAAGGATATTCATCATTTGGTTGCTTTTTTGAGGTGACTACACCAGATGGAACGCTTGATACTTTATGCCATCTTCAGGAAATTAGCTATAGTAGAGTAAACCATCCTGATGAAATTTTTAATGTTGGTGAAAAACACGATCTAAAAGTAATTTCAATAGATATGGATAAGTTGCAAGTAGGTTGTTCAATAAAACAACTTTCGCCAGATCCATTTGAACATATTTCAAATTATCAAATTGGAAGTCAATATAAAGTTAAAGTAGTAAAAATAACCGATTATGGATGCTTCTGTGAATTGGAGCCAGGACTTAGCACACTTTTACATAGTAGTGAAATAAGTTGGACAAAAAAAAATATTACTCCAAAGAAATTTTTTAATGTTGGGGACCAAATAGATTGTATAATAACTGAAATTGATAAAGATAAAAGAAGAGTTGCTATTTCTCATAGGCTAACACAAGAAAATCCATACACTAAACTAGAAAATGAATATCCAATTGGCTCTGATATAGAAGGAGTTATAAACAATATTAACGAATACGCTATCTATCTTAAATTAGGAGATTATGATATCGATGGTTTTTTACATTCAAATGATATTTCTTATAGTGGTAAACAAGATGAGGAATTACAAAAATATAAGAAAGGTGACAAATTAAAAGTAAGAATACTTGAAATTAAAAAAACTGATCAAAAAGTTAGAGTTGGCCTTAAACAGTTGCAGAAAGACCCATTTGATTGGTTTGAACAAAAAAAAGTTAACGATGCAGTTACAGTAAAAGTAATTTCATCTGATAATAAAGGTTTAATGGTAAAACCTGAAGGTTGTGATATTGAATTTTTGATAAAAAAATCGCAAATTGCAATGAGTGCATCTGATGCAAGGCCATCTAGATTTGTTGGAGGTGAAAGAATAGATGCCGCTATATCTGAACTAAATTTTGAAAAAAGAAAAGCTTCTTTTAGTATAAAATTGCTTGAAGAAATAATGAACGCTAAAGCTATAAAAGAACATTCAAGTCCATTAAGTGGAAAAAATCTTCCTTTCTCGTCTCTTTCTGAACAATTAGATGATAAAAAGAAAAAAAAGGATACTGAGTAAAAATTGTCAGTAGTAAAATCAGACTTAATTAAAGAACTTTCTAAAAATTATCCAAATTTTTTAAAGAAAGATTTGACAAAATTGTTTGACATCATAATTTATGAAATTCAAGAAGCTCTAAAACGGGGTGAACGTGTAGAACTTAGAGAAGTTTTTTCAATTGAGCCTAGAATTCAAAAGGCAAGAATTTCTCGAAATCCAAAAACTAATGAAAAAGTAAATACTCCTCAAAAAAAATCTATATTATTTAAAATGTCAAAGGATTGGGCAAAAAAAGCTAATGAAAAAGAATAAAGTATTTATTGCTTGTGATAGTAATAACATAAAAAAAGTTAGGCAAATTATTAAAAAAACACAAAATTCAAAATTAAAAATTGGTTATAAATTTGGGTTAGAATTTTTAAATTCAAAAGGTGGTAGAAGTTTTATATCAAAATTAAAAAATAAAATTACATTTGGAGATTATAAATTTGCAGATATACCAAATACGTGCTCATCTGCTATTAAAGCTATCAGTGATTTAAAATTTAACTATATCACAATACATATAAGTTCTGGTCTTAATGCATTAAAAGAAGCAAAAAAAGTTTCTGGAAAAACAAAAATAGTTGGAGTGACAATTCTTACATCACTCGATAATAAATTATTAAGTGAAATTGGATACAACAAAGCAGTAAAAAGCATTGTAATTAAGCAGGCTAAATTAGCCAAAATAGCAAATTTGGATGCTATTGTATGCAGCCCTATGGAAGTAAATCTCGTTAAGAAAATATTTAAAAAAGAAATAATAACTCCAGGTATAAGATTTAATTCTAAAGTAGATGACCAGAAAAGAACTTTAACTCCTAAACAAGCTTATAAAAATGGAAGTGATTGGTTAGTGATTGGAAGACCAATTACTAAAGGAAATATTAAAAATAATCTTCAAAATTTAATAAATCATTTAAAATAATGGTTAAAGGAATAAAAATTTGTGGGGTCTCTGATCTTGAGACTTTAAGCTATATCTTAAATCATCAATTTCCTCCCAAGTTTGTAGGTTTTATAACCAATTACAAGAAGAGCAAAAGGTATGTGGAATATGAAAAATTAAAAAAATTGGTCAGTATTAAAAAAGGAATGACAAGTTTCGTTTCTGTGCTTGTTAATCCAGATGATCAAATATTAGAACAAGTTAAAGAACTCAATTTCGATTTTTATCAGCTGTATGATGTAAATCCCGAAAAGACAAGAATAATAAAGGAAAAATATGAAATTAAAGTAATTACTGCTTTAACAATTCAAAGTCAAAAAGATGTTGATAAATATAAAGATTATGATGAAATTTCAGATCTAATTCTTTTTGATGGCAAAGGTTATGAGAAGTCAATTGGATTTAATCATGAATTATTAAATTCTATACCTAATTCATTGAATAAAATGATTGCTGGAAATATAAAAATAGAAGATATTCCAAATTTTAAAAATAAAGATTACTATATAGATCTAAGTGGTGCTTTAGAAAACGAAGATGGTAAAAAAGATATAGAAAAAATTAATAAACTATTAAATTTAAAAATCGAAAATGAAACTTAAAAAAGGAATTTCAGTTATAGATCAAGGAGATAGACTTGGTTTTTGGGGTGGAAAATTTGGTGGAAATTTTGTGCCTGAAACACTTAAAAAACCTATAGAAGATCTTGAAATACAATTTAATAAATTAAAAAATGACAAAAACTTTATAAAAGAAAGAGATAGGTATTTCAAAAATTGGATCGGGACACCCACAAGATTTATCAAGTTAAATAATTTAACAAAATATGTTGGTGGAGCACAGATTTGGTCAAAAGTTGTATCTGATGCTAATGGAGGGGCCCATAAAATTTACAATGCAACTGTACATTGCTTAATGGCTAAAAGGTCTGGAAAGAAAGTAATAATTGGTGACACCGGCGCCGGATACGCTGGTAAGATGTTAAGTATGGCAGCTAAGAAATTTGGTTTGAAATGTAAAATATTTATGGGTGCAAAAGATATTAAAAGACAACAACCAAATGTTAAAGCAATGAAAGAAAATGGTGCAGACGTAATTCCTGTATACTCTGGAAGTCAAACACTTGTAGATGCTGTATCTGAATGTATGAGATATTGGGTTGCTAATTGCGATACAACTGCAATGTGTGTGGGTAGTACGGTGGGACCTGCAATTTTTGTTCGAATATGCGGATGGAGTACCAGTCAAATCTCAAGAGAACTTAAAGTGCAATTAATAAATGAATTTGGTGATGTTCCTAAAAAACTTAAACTATATAATTGTGTAGGAGGAGGTTCCTCAAGTTTTGGTTTTTGGAATGAATTTATGGATTATGACAAAAAACAAGTTGAGTTTATTGGGGTTGAAGCAGGAGGACCAACCAAAAGTAAAAGGCATGCAGCTCCTTTAACTTATGGTTCAAAAATCGGTATACTTCATGGTGCAGCTCAATATGTAAATCAAAATAGAGATGGTCAGATTGAAGAGACTGAGTCAATTTCTGCAGGTCTTGATTATCCAGGAATTTCTCCACTCCATTGCTTTTTAAAAGATACCAAGCGCGCAAGGTATACAGCAGCTAGTGATGAAGAAGCTTTAAAAGCTTACCAAATAGTAACAAAATATGAAAATTTAAGACCTTCGCTTGAACCAAGTCACGCATTCTCTGTAGCAATCAAAGAAGCAAAAAGATTTAGTAAGGATACAATAGTAATTATTAATAGTTGTGGAGATGCATACAAGGACCGTGGAATTTTAGAAAAAAAGTTGGGAAAAAAATATGTTAAATCCAATTAGTCTCGCATTTAAAAAAGCAAAAAAAGAGAAAAGACCAGCGCTACTTACTTATACTGTTGCTGGTGATAGTTCAAAGAAACAGTCTTTAAATATTCTCAAAGCAATCTCAAATTATGCAGATATTTTAGAAGTTGGTATACCTCATAACACACCAGTTGCAGATGGGGGTCAAATTCAAACTAGTGCTTATAGAGCAATCAAAAATGGTATTAAGATGAATGATATTTTTAAAATTGTCAGTGATTTTAACAAAAGCAAAAATTCAAAACCAGTGATATTTATGGGTTATTACAATATGATTTTTCAATATGGTGAAAGTAATTTTTTAAATAAATGTAAGAAATCAGGTGTTAATGGTTTAATTGTTGTTGATTTACCATGGCCAGAAAACAAAATTTTTTCAAAGAAATGTAAAAAAAATTCAATTAATTTTATCCAATTATTATCTCCCACAACATCAAATAAAAGACTTAAAAATATTACAAAAGATTCTCATGATATGATTTATTATATAAGTATGTTATCCACCACGGGAGGAAAGCTTAAAGTTTCACCAAAAAAAATATTGGCTAATTACGATAAAATAAAAAAAATAAGTCCTAAAAAAAATTGTGTTATTGGTTTTGGAATAACTGAAAAAAATGTATCAAATTTTAAAAATACAGATGGACTAGTTGTTGGTAGTCAAATTTGTAAAGAAATTACTAGAAGTTTAAACAATAGACAAAATCCTGTCATAAATGTAAGTAGGATGGTTAGTAAACTAAGAGATAAAATATCATGAATTGGCTAACAAAGGCTATAAATTTTGGGGAAAAAATAAAGAAGGTACTTCGAAAAAGACCTTCAAAAGAGGATATAGCAAATTCAGATTGGACTAGTTGTTGCAAAGGTCCAATATTAAAGAAAGACTTAGAGAATAATTTGTGGGTTTGTAATCTTTGTGGAAAGCATCATAGAATTAGTTGTAGACAAAGGTTTGACATAGTATTCGGAAAAAACGCTTATCAAATTTTAGAGTCTCCAATACCTACAGAAGATCCATTGAATTGGGTTGACACAAAATCTTACAAAGACAGACTTAAAATTGCGAGGAAGAAGACAAACCAAAATTGTGCGGTAATGATTGCTAAAGGAAAAATAAATGGAATAGAAGTAACAGCAGGTGCAATAAACTTTGATTTTATTGGAGGATCAGTTGGTGCTGCTGAGGGAGAAGCAATTATTTATGGAGTACAACATGCAATAGATAATCAAACGCCTTACATATTTTTTCCTTGTGGAGGTGGACAAAGAATGTTCGAGTCAACAATTGCTTTAGCAAATATGACTAGAACAACACTTGCAATTAATGAACTTAAAAATAATAATTTACCTTACATTGTGTGTTTTACGGATCCTACAGCTGGTGGAATAACTGCCTCTTTTGCAATGTTAGGAGATATTCATCTGGCAGAACCTGGATGTCTAATCGCCTTTGCAGGAAAAAGGGTAATTCAAGCAACTGTTAAGGAAGAATTAAGCTCTGATTTTCAAACAGCTGAATTTGTTGAGAAACATGGCTTTGTCGACAGAGTAGTACATAGAAAAGATATACAAAAAGAAGTAGGTAACCTTCTATCGATATTGCTTAGAAAAAATTCTGATATACATTTAGAAAATTTAAATGAAACTTCAGAAACTAATATCCAAACTAGAGAAGCATCATAAAAAAAAACTAGACTTATCTCTAGGAAGAACTTTTAATCTATTAAAAAAACTTGGCAATCCACAAGATAAATTAAAAAATGTTATCACAGTTGTTGGAACTAATGCTAAAGCAAGCATGTGCTATAGTCTTAGGTCAATACTAAACCAGGGCGGGTACAAAACTAATCTTTACACTTCTCCCCACCTACTCTCTTATACAGAAAGATACGTTTTTGAAGATAAGGAGATCAATGAAGAAGATTTAATAGAATTACTGACTGATGTTGAAAAAACTTTAGGAGATGACAATGCAACATTATTTGAAATTTTAACATGTGCTTTTTTAAAATATGCTGAAAGTTTTAAGGATAATATAAATATAATAGAAGCTGGATTATTTCATCAATTTGATAGCACCAATGTATTTAAAGAAAATTTGATCACACTTATTGGCGTAATTCATAATGATCATTTCCAGTGGCTTGAAAATAAATCAATTGAAGGGGTAATACATGAAAAAACAGCTAAACTTTTAAATTCAAATATATTCATCAATAAACAAGTCAATAATGAAATAACAGATAAAATAGAAAAATCATTAGAAAAAAATACATCAAATAAATTTTTTTTTGGTAAAGAATTTAATATAACAAAATCCGAAAACGGATTTATTCAATATCAAGATCAGTTAGGGGAATTAGTATTACCTGAACCAAGTATTCTTGGAGATCATCAGCTATATAATATTAGTACCTCAATTGCTGCATCAAGAAAGATTTTTAGTATTAAAGATGAACATATTGTAAATGGTATCAAAAATATTTCATTAAAAGCGAGACTTGAAGAGATAAAATCTGGTAAATTAAAAGATATAGCTGGCAATAATAAACTAGTAATAGATGGTGGTCATAATATTAGTGCGAGTTTTTCTATTGCTAATTGGATTAAAAATCAAAATGAAGAAGTAAACCTTATTGTAGGAATGATGAAAGACAAAGAACATGTAGAATTTATAAAAGCTTTTGAAAATATAGTAAATTCAATAACTTTAATTGATATTCCTAATCAGGATGGAACAATATCAAAGGAAGATTTTAAAAAAAAGTTAGATGATTTAAAATTAAATCTAAAACTTTCCAATGGTATTGAAGAAAGTATAAAATCGTTATCAAAAAATGAAAACACTATTATACTGTTTGTTGGTTCGCTATATCTTGCTGGAGAAATTTTAAGCTTAAATTAGATATTTTCTTTTATCCAAGAAACAATTTCACTTTTTGGAACCGCTCCAACCTTAGTTGAAACATGATTTCCATCTTTCATCAAAATCATCGTAGGGATTCCTCTAACACCATATTTTGTTGGCGTATTTGGCTCTTCATCAATGTTATGTTTTGCTACAGATAATTGGTCAGACATTTCATTTGAAATTTCTTCCAAGCTGGGAGCCACCATATGGCATGGACCGCACCATTCTGCCCAAAAATCACAAATTAATATCTTATTATCTTTAACTAATTGATCAAAACTCTCGTCTGTAGATTTTACTGTTGCCATATAAGTTTTATATTAATTAATTTTATTTATTCAATAGTTAAAAATGCATAAATTGGATTTTATACATTAAACATTCTCATACTTTTTTTGAATAGACATTGCATAAGTATTAAATTCATCTAACAGAGCTAATTTTTCGTTATCATTTTCATTAGTATATTTTTCTCTTAAAGTATCGATTTCGTTATATAAAGTAGGTATTGTCCACCATTTCTCTTTTCTTTCACTTAGTATTCTTTTAGCGATTTCTCTTCTTATTGATTTATACATTGCTTCTGGCAAAACTTCTGGTGCTTCTTGAAAAATTATTTTTTTACCAAATCCAACCAATCTATCGTCATCAAATTTATCTAATAAATTTAATTTTTCTTTCCATGGTGCTGCATGCCAAGTAGGGAAAAGAGCAGTGTCTTTGTTTGAAGTAAATTTTGTATAAATACTCTCTTCTGCGTAAATATCCTCCTGAGATTTCGATTGTTCCTTTTCTTCTGCAACTTCTCTTAAGGCTATTAAAATATTTTGAGAAAACTGTTCATTATTTTGAATAAATTCTGCTCTTTTTTTAATAACGTTTTTATCTAGTTTATTATAAGGCTCAACACTCATTCCATATTTTGCATCAATTATAATAGGAGCTTTGTTTGCACGAATTGTTCTTAAAAATTTTGGGGATTTTTTCATCTCTGTTTTTAATTCATTTATAGATTTATTTATTAAAGGTTGAATTTCTGTTTTCAAATCTATTGAGTAGTACCATCCTTGATAGATTGGGTGCATACAATGTTTTGGATGCAATGGTATAACTAGATGAAGTCTAGATTTTCCATAATAATATTCATTTAAAGTTACAATTTCTCCCTTTTTCATTATAGTTTCTGTATCCGATTTATTTGCAGTCCTTAAAAAAGATTCCCAAGTATGCTCTTGTTTGTTTTTAACAATCTTTAAAATTTTTGCAGTTAATTCGGCATCAGCAAGTGCTGAGTGAGCATCACTTGCATCAATGCCCTGCATTTGAGCTAAAGATGCAAGTTTAAATACAGGATTATTTTTTTCATTAATTTCTGTTTCTAAGATAGTTGGATCTACAGCATACGCAGCTCGTGCAATGTTTATACCATCATGTCGTTTATTAGGTGCTGCATTAGTAATATAAGGATATCTAATATTTTTAAAAAACTCTTTCCTTATCATCTCTTCATCAAAATTAAGGCTGCTCCAACCTAAAAATATTGCAGGACTCCATTTTTTAAATATTTTTTCAACTTCGCCCAGCATTTGATAGTGACTTAAGTTTGTTTGAGTTAGTTGTTTTATTGATGTCTTGTTGACTATTAATGCCATGGCCTGAAATATCTCTCCTTCAGGCAAGCTACATCTTAGATTAAATCGATCTTTCTCTTTGAAGTTTTCATCGACTAAAATTCCACCAATTTCAATTATGCTACCAAAATCAGTGCTGGCACTTGATGACTCTATATCCCAAATTGCTAAATTCATATTTTTAACCTTAAATTAGCTATGTTTTGATGGGTTTTTGGAAAGTTTTTTAGGACTAAACCGTTGCATCTAAACAAGTAGCTTCTAGTTAGTTTTATCTCTTCTATGAAATGGTCTGTTAAAGTCAAGCTATATTATTCATCTCATAAAATTTTTTGACCCTGCCTAAGAATAAATTTTGATACATCTCTAATTCTGCACCTTCTATTTTAAATTCCTGAAACAAAATATCTTTTGTACAAAGTAAAATTATCCCAGCTTTCATCTTTGTTCCATGCACAACGTCATGAGCTAGAGTATATGCTCCAAGTTGTAAAAAATAATCTTGAATATAATCTGGTTTTTTTGGTTTATTACTTTGTTTAAAATCGATTACAACATCATTTCCCTGATATACACCAATTAAGTCAGCTGTGCCTGCATATTGTTCAGGATAATACAACGTTTCTTCAATTCCATATATTTCATCTAATTTATTATCTATACCTTTTTCAATTATTTCTTTGGCCATATTTTTATATTGTTCATTACTTTCAAAGAAACTTTCATTGATACGTCCTCTTAAGTAATCCTCTATATATGAGTGCATTGATGTACCTCTTGAAGATGCTTCTGTTTTAATTCTATTTGCCTCTTTAAAACCTACTCTCTCCTTCCAATTTGCTAAAGCAGCTTTTTCTTCCTCGGATTTAGTAGCGCTTAAAATTGTCGTTACACTTGGAAGTTTTTCTTCACCTAAAGAATATTTTCTATAACCGTCCTCAATTGATCTTGTAGATTTTGGATAATTAAATTTATTATTCCATTTCATTAATTTCTTATATGAGAAATTATATTTAAATTAAATTTATTTTTTGGCTTGTCTAGGAAGATCTTCAAGTTTTTCTACATTATCTGTTTTAAGAGCTTTTTCGAATTGCTCTGGATCTTTTATATTTTCCAAAGTTCTCGTGATAGATCTTGCATCCATTCCAAACTTATTTACAACAGACATAGCTTCTTCTAATTTTTTATTCAATACAATAATATTGTCAAAATGTCTTGAAAACCTTGTACTAATTGTTTTTAAATGAGTATATATTTCAGTTGCTCCCTTTTGAACTTTAAGTGATTGAAAACCCATGTGTAAAGACTGTAAGTAAGCAGATAAAGTGTTTGGACCACATATTACAACTTTGTGTTTTTTCATTAGTTCTTGGGTTAATAATTCTTTTGTGCTTGGATCTTGATATTCAGTCAATTCTTTATACAAGCTTTCCGTTGGCGCATAAACAATAGCAAAATCTGTAGTTTTTGGTGGAACTATGTATTTTTCATTTACACTTTTAGCTTTAACTTTGAAGGCTGATGCTAATTTTGCTCTTGCATCTGCAACAGCTCGTTTGTCATCTGAGTCATAACCATCAGTGATTGCTTTAAATTTTTCTACCGGGAAGTGGGAGTCAACTGGAACCATTACGTCGCCTTGAAGTTTAATTGCAAATTCAACGTTTTCACTAGTATCCTCTTTCATTTTAACATTTGTCATGAATTGAGAGGCTGGTAATAAATCTTTAATTAAAGCATCCAAACTAAATTCAGCAAGTGTTCCATATTTTTTTACACCAGCTAAAATTTTACTTATACCCTCTTGGCTTTGATTTAATAACTGAACCTGTTGGTTAAAATTTCCAACCTTTTCATCAACTTTAGTTAAGGCTTCTGTCATATCTTTGGTAACACCTGTTGAAAGGTTATTAAATGAAGTGGACATTGAACCTAATGAATTATTAATAGTACTATTTAAAGTTTCTTTTAAGGAGACAATTTCTGCTTTTAAATTAGCTATTTCCTCAACTTCTTTATTTTCGGTCTCTTCTTTGGGTTTTGGCCTTAAATTTAAATATAAAACCCCTAAAGTTGCACCAAGCAATAAAAGCAAGATTATCAATAGAATCGTATCCATAGATTTTAGATAATAGTTAGAGTTAAGAGCTAAGCAAGTTTAAAATTTTCTTCAAACCTTTTTTGTTACTCAATTTTTTATTAAATACTAAAATTGCAGTGCTTTTAAGAATATTTCCATCTTTTAAGACTCTTAAATTATTCGCACGTAGGGTTTCTCCTGAACTAGTTATATCTGATAAAATTTCTGATGAACCAGTAAATGGATATACTTCAGTTGCTCCAAGAGAAGGAACTAATTTAAATTGAGTTACACCTTTTGAAAATAAAAACTCTCTAGTTAGATTTGGATATTTTGTTGCAACTCTCATTCTACTTTTCTTTTTATCTTTAAAATCAAAGGAAATTTCCTCTAAATCAGCAAGGGTCTGAATATCAATCCACTCGTCTGGTACAGCTAATACTAAAGTTGCATGTCCATATTCTAACCTTTTAGCAATAGTAACTTTGTTTTGTATGTTTAATTCAGATTCTTTTAGTAAATCATATCCTGAAAAACCAATATCTAGAGATCCATCACCTAATCTCTCTACAATTTCTCTGGCATGTAGATAAATAATTTTAATACTTTTATTTCCTTTTATATATCCAAAGAGATCTCTTTCACCTCTTTCTGATAGAATTTTGAGCTTTTTACTTTTAAATATATTTAAGGTATCTTTTCTTAATCGGCCTTTACTTGGAATACCAATTTTAATCATTTAAACTTATTGCACCTCCAACTGCTGGTATTTTTTTTGAAGATCCTAAATCAGAAATGAGGTTGTCATAACGACCTCCATTAACCTGCATTTTTCTGGAGTTGGAATTTATTGTAATTTTAAAAACCATCCCAGTGTAATATTCCAAATGTCTTCCAAAAGAAGATGAAAAATTTACATTTAATTTTGAGACCTTATCTTTTGTGATTGGAAAATAATTTTTTCCAACAGTTAGATTAATTTTATTTTTTTTAAAAAAAGCATTAAGAATGGTTGCTGCATTACTCATTTTGCAATTAATTTTTAAATATTCCCTTATAATTTTTACTACATTTTGACCTTTTATTTGTCTTCTAGGATCTTTAATTTTGTTATCAAATCTGATCAGTATTTCTCTTAAGGAACGTCCTGCTATATTTCTGTTTTGATTTTGTTTAAACATTTGAAAATATCTTTTTTTATCAAACTCAACAATAGTTTCATCAACATCTGAATTAGTCTCTAGACGTCTCAATAATTCATTAAAATAACTTTCTCTCCAAAAATGTCTTTGCAATCTAAGTTTCCACCTTTTTGGAATATCTAATTTGTTTATCAACAAGTGAAAAATTTCTACATTTCCAATTGTTATACTCCCAGACTTATATCTAAATTTATTTAAAACTTTAATACCGGTATTTATTATTTGCCTGTCATCTCTTTTTTCATCTTTTGATCCTATGATCTCGAAACCTATTTGATCTCTGATAATTTTTTCATTTTTTTTCTGAACTTTTCTGAATGCTTGACCATTATAATATACTTTTGAAGATCTCTTTTTTTTTTGATTAAGATATTTGATACAAGAGGCAATAGTTAAGTCAGGTCTTAAACAAATTTCCTTTCCATTCTGATCCATAAATGAAAAAATTAAACTTCTAAATGACTCCCCAGATCTCTCAAGAATTAGATTGGTTGGAATTACGGTATCTAAATCTATATAATCAAATCCACTTGATTTTAAAGATTTAAGTATATTTTCAGATAAGTTTTTTGACTTCATCGATTAAATCTTTCATGGGAATTGTTTTGTTGTTCTCACCCTTTACACCCTTTAAATTTTTAATGGTCACTGTATTATCTTTAAATTCATTTTCACCACAGATTATTGCAACTGGTAATTGGCGTTTGTTTGCAAAAGTAAGTTGTTTGCCAAGATTTTTTTTAGTATCTAAAAATATTTCTGAATTAATATTGTTTTGTCTTAAAAAGTCTAAAATTTCATAGTAGTTTTTTAAATATTTTTGATCCATTACACATACTAAAACTGGTTTTTGTTCATCTAATTGAAACTGATCTAATTGCATTAATGCAAACAAAAGCCTATCAACACCAAAACTTATACCTGTACCTGGAATATCAACTCCTTTAAATCTTGATATAAGCTTTGCATAGGCTCCACCAGAGCAAATACTGCCAATATCTACTTCTTTACCTTTATTATTCGTAACTTTAAAATTTAAATTAGTTTCAACGATGAAATCAGAATAATACACCAAGCCTCTGACGATTGTGAAGTTGGTTTTGACTTGATCTAAGTTTGATCCATATCCAAGGACCTCAAAAAAGTCTTCTAATTCCTTGACTCCTTCTTGTGATAGTGAGTTTTTTAAATTTTGTTTTAATTCACTTAAATCTTTAATTTTTAAATAATCTAATATTTGAGAAACCTGCTCATTATTTAAATCTGCACCTTTTGTAATAGCTCCACTAGTATCTTTTCTTTCCTTTCTTAAAAGATCTTCTACACCTTTTAGTCCAAATCCAGGCTTATCAAGTTTATCAATTGCCCTAATAACTTTTAGTTGTTTTTCCTCAGTTATTTTCAATTCATCTAGTAAGCCTTGAACTATTTTTCTGTTACTTACATTGATTGTAAACTGATCTCTCTTTAAACCACATTCTAAAAGAGTTGCTGAAATTAAATTGCAAAGTTCAGCGTTAGCTTGTGATGAATTAACATTTCCTACAATGTCAAAATCTGCCTGTAAAAATTCTCTATATCTTGCATTGCCTGCCTTTTCGTTACGAAATACATTTTGAATAGCATACCTTTTATAAATTGATGGTAATTCTTGATTATTTTGAGCAACAAATCTTGCTAGAGGACTAGATAAGTCATATCGAAGAGTAATACTTTTATCTCCATCTTTAAATGAAAATACATCAGACATAGGATTTGCTTTATCTTCTGCTAGAAAAGATCCTATATTTTCACTTAGTTCGAACGATGGTGTTTCGAGTGGTTCAGCACCAAACTTAATAAAATTATTCTCAATTACTGATAACAGTTTTTTTTTGAGAAGAAGTTTCTTGTCCCAACGGTCTTCAAATCCTGAGGGCAACCCAGGTATCAATTTATTTTCTTTGTTCATTTTTTGGTACCCTGGCTTGGAATTGAACCAAAAACTAAAGTTCCACAAACTTTCGTGATAACCATTTCACCACCAGGGCCTGTTGTTGTTTTATACTAATTAGAGTTAAATTTAAATTTTAAAATAGTTAAATAGCTAGCTGCAAGCCAGCATGAAAATGATGTCTTTTGTAAGATACGAAAATTTTACTATTCTTAATCATGGGAGTTAAATAGCATTTTAGACCTAAAATGCAAGTATGTATTGTATAGGAATATTCATAGGGTTTACCTACTTTTATTCCTATACAAAATTTTAAATGAAATAAATTTTAAGAAGTTTTCTTTAAATTCACAGCGCTTGGACCTTTGTCTCCGTCCTGAATTTCAAATTCTACAGCGTCGTTCTCATTCAAAAAACGAAGTCCTGCTTCACGAACTGCGCTTGCATGAACGAAACAATCTTTTTCTCCGTCTTCTCTTTCTATAAACCCGTAGCCCTTCTTACCGTTGAACCACTTTACTTTTCCTTTTAATGTACTCATACTTTTCTTTTACTCTTTCTTTATTATATTAAACTTAGCTAAACTTTAGCTAGCGGGATAGTTATTAGATTTTAAAATTGAATGCAAGCATTTTTGCTACAATGTTATATTTCAAAAATGGTGGCTTCGGCGGGACTCGAACCAGCGACACAAGCCTTTTCAGGGCTCTGCTCTACCAACTGAGCTACGAAGCCATTATTTAAAACCTAAAAATTATTCTTCCTTTTGTCAAATCATAAGGTGTAACTTCAACTGTTACATTATCACCTTGGAGAACTCTAATCCTATTCTTCCTTAACTTTCCAGCTGTGTGAGCTGTAACAATATGATTATTTTCAAGCTTTACTCGGAACATGGCGTTAGGTAATAAATCGATGACTTTACCTTTAAATTCCAATAAATCTTGTTTCGACAAATTTTGTTACTCCTTATTTATTCTAGATTTTATACTCAAAGCATGACCTTTTAATTCTTCATACTCAGCGAGATGTGTAGCGTATTCTCCTATTTTCTCAACACCTTTTTTTGAAAGAGTTATAAGGCTAATTTTTTTATAAAATTCACTTAAACTTAACCCTGATGAAAATTTAGCTGACGAATTAGTTGGTAATACATGATTTGTTCCTACAGCGTAATCACTCAATGCCATAGGAGAGTATTTACCTATACAAATACTTCCTGCGTTAAAAATTTTATCTTTATACTTATTATAATTGCTAACATTTATTTCTAAGTGTTCAGGAGCTATCTCATTAATTGCATCAATAATTTGTCTATCATTATTTACTTTTAAAATTAGTCCATTATTTTTAATGCTTTTAGATGCAATACTTTTTCTTGGAATATCTTTTAATTTTACTTCTAAATCTTTCTTAAATTTTTCGATCAAATTAGAATTTTTAGTGATTAATATACATTGAGAATTTGAGTCATGTTCTGCTTGCCCAATCATAGATGTAGTAATTTGATTTAAATTAGTTTTACTATCTGCTAACACTGTAATCTCAGAAGGACCAGCAATCATTCCTTCAATACCTACATCTCCAAAAACTTGTCTTTTAGCACCAGCAACAAAGATATTGCCAGGTCCAACAATTTTATTTACTTTTTGAATATAAGTTAAACTACCAATAGCTTGTGCACCTCCCATTGAATAAATTTCTTTTATTCCTACCTTTTTTGCAGCATATAAAACTGCAGGATTTAATTTTCCATTATTTTTTGGACTTGCTAGTACAATTCTTTTAACACCTGCAATTTTTGCTGGGATGGCATTCATCAATAATGTAGATGGTAAGTTTGCTGGAACATAAATGCCAACGGATTGAATTGGTACATATTTATATTCAATTTTATTATTTAGATTATCTTTATAAAAAATATCTTTAGTTTTTTGTAAATTATGGAATTTGAGTATACGTTTATAAGCAAAATCTATAGCTCTTTTAATTATTGGATCTAAAGATTTAATTGCCTTGTTAATTTGCTTAATAGTTGGTTTAATTTGACTATTTTTGCTAAATTTTTTCTCATATTTTAAAAGACTTTTATTTTTATTTTTTTTAATATCTTTTAAAATGTTAGATATAGTTTTACTTTCAATTCTTTTTTCAGATCTCCTTAGATCTAAAAATTTTGTTAAGTTATTTAAGTAGTTTTTTTTATTACAGTTAATTACTTTTATCATTTACTATTTTTTGGTCCTCAAGTGTCACCTCAATTACTTCTGCGGCAAGAGTTATAATTCTATTTTTTGAAAATAACAGAGTTATTTCAAAATTCTCCTCTTTCTTAAAAATATCAATTGTTAATAATTCTAAAGTAAGATTAGTGTCTTTTTGGTCTATATTCTTTGATTTTGACGAATTAATAAATTCAAATTTAATAATACTATTTATTAATTTATTTTTGTTTTCCTCTTCTTTGCTAAATCTTGATATTGATATCAAAAAAATCTTATTGGAAGCTAAATATTTAACATCATCAATATTAACTTTCCCCTCAGAACAGCAAGCAGAAATAATGTGCAGGTCTTCAGGAGTTTGTGCAATTATCTTTTTTAAGTACTGATTTTCCATCAATTAACGCGTCGAATGTTTACCCCAATTTTTCTCAGTTTATTCTCTATATTTTCATATCCTCTATCAAGGTGATAAATTCTATTAATTGTAGATGATCCTGTGGCAACTGTTGCAGCTAAAACTAACGCTACTGAAGCTCTAAGATCGCTTGACATTAATTCGGCTGCTTGAAAATTGGTATTACCTGAAATAAAGGCCTTATTTTTTTTAACTATAATCTCAGCACCTAACCTTCTTAATTCAGCTACATGCATAAATCTATTTTCGAAAATACTTTCAGTTATTGAACTTTTACCTTTAGCCTTACAAAGCAGAACCATAAACTGTGCTTGTAAATCTGTAGGAAAGTTTGGATATTCTTTAGTAACTAAATTGGTTAAATTTTTGATTTTTTTTGGACCAGATATGTGAATTTGTTTTTTAGCTACTTTAATTTTGGATCCCATTTTTTTTAATAAGGATAATTCTGTTTTTATAATTTTTGGATCAAAATTATTTATTTTTAAATTTCCTCCAGTTAAACATGCGGCTACACAAAAAGTTCCTGTTTCTATTCTGTCTGACATCACAGAATAACTTGTGCTTTCTAAAGATTTAATGCCTTCTATCTTCAAAGTACGTTTACCTATAAATTTTATTTTTGCACCACCTGATTTTAAAAAATTTATTAAATCAATTATTTCTGGCTCGATTGCACAATTTCTAAGGATGCTAATTCCATTAGCTAAACATGCAGCTATAATTGTATTTTCAGTTGCTCCAACACTAATCTTTGAAAATCTAATTTTAGCACCTTTTAGTTTTCCTCTCGCATGTGCATGGATATAACCTTTTTTAATATCATATTTCATTCCAAGTTTTTTGAGTGCATTCAGGTGAAAATTTACAGGTCTTGCGCCTATTAAGCATCCACCTGGTAAAGAAGTAATGGACTTTTGATGCCTAGCAACAAGTGCACCTAAAACTAATATTCCAGCTCTCATAGTTCTGACAAGTGAATATGTTGCTAGATAATTTTGTTTTTTTTTCTTTGTTATTTTAACATTTTTTTTATTTTTACTAAATTGAATTACTGATCCAAGAGATTTTAAAAGGTTAATCATTGTATCTATATCTTTAACACGAGGTAAATTTTTTATTATGACCTCTTTTTCAAATAAGATAGTTGATGCTAAAATTGGTAAAGCAGCATTTTTTGAGCCTGAAATTGAAATTTCGCCCTTTACTTTACAAGGACCTTTAACAATAAATTTGTCCATTATTATATTTTTGGAAGTGTAACTCCCTTTTGACCCTGATATTTACCATTTCTATCAGCATATGAAACTTGCGGATCTTCATTGCCCTTAATGAAAACAAATTGAGCAACTCCTTCATTGGCGTAAATTTTTGCTGGTAGTGGAGTTGTATTAGAAAATTCTAATGTTACATGTCCCTCCCAGCCTGGTTCAAGAGGTGTAACGTTTACAATTATTCCACATCTTGCGTATGTAGATTTTCCTAAACATATAACCAAGACATTTTTGGGTATCTTAAAGTATTCCACCGTTCTCGCTAATACAAATGAATTTGGTGGTATTATACATTCAGGTGAGTTTTTTGTTATAAAATTCGAAGATTTAAAGTTTTTTGGATCTACAATTTCGGAATTTACGTTAGTAAAAATTTTAAATTCATCAGATACTCTTGCATCATAACCATATGATGATACACCGAATGATATTTTATCTCCTCTAACTTGTTTGTCTTCAAAAGGAGAGATCATATCATTTTCTCTGGCCATTTGTATAATCCATTTATCAGATTGAACTGACATTATTTATTTTTTTTCTTAGTTTTTTTTTGAAATTCTTTTCTTTTTTTTAAATTTTTTCTTAAAGCAAGTTCAAGTTTACTAAAATTATTCTTTTTTGAACTCATTATTTATTTTTTGTCAGGATTTGTAAGATGATCAAGAGTTATTATCTGATCGAGAGGAATAGTTTTGTCTTCTTCAATTTTAACTGGGTTAGTTTTCACCTGCTTCTTAGCTCTTTTTTCTGCAAGCTTTTTTTCTCTTTTTGCTTTTTTTTCCATGAGCTTTGCATTTTTATTAGCTCCATATGTGTAGTGAATTCCCATAACATTATCCTACGATAGATATAGCCTATTTTTAAAAAAAATTAAGGCAATAATTTGAAATAATTAAATTTATACACTAATTTAACTAAATATTGCCCCTATAGTTAAATGGTATAGCACATCCATGGTAAGGATGAGTTTCCAGTTCAATTCTGGATGGGGGCACCATTATTATTTTTAATAAAATTTTTTTTTTAAAAAAAGACCGATTAAAACTAAAAATAAAATTCCAAAAATTGGTAAATAAATATCTGGGGAAAAAATTAATTCTAAAAAACTTGGTACCTCAGAATTTTCCTCTAAAATCTTACTCAAACCAGCACCAAGAGATGCTCCAACAAATAATTGTGGGGTCATTCCAATTATTGATCCAAGAAAAAAATTTTTAATCTTGACATTAAAAATTGTTGGCAAAATATTTGATATAAAAAAAGGAATGCCACCTATAAATCTATAAATTAAAAAAAAAACAAATTCATTTTTTTTAAACTTCTCACTCAAATTACTAAAACGAGATGAAAATTTTTCCTCTACTAAATTTTTTAAAAAATAATTTGCAAACATATAAAGAAGTGTTGCGCCAATTGATAGTCCAAATACTATGAGTAGAGTTCCTAACCACTTTCCAAAAATAAAACCGCCAACAAGAAATACTGGCGATCCAAAGCCTAGCAAGAGGACCCAGACTATGGTGCCTATTAAAAAAATAATACTTGATAAAAAAATATTACTATTTTTAATATTATCTAAAGCTTCTCTATTTTGTCTTATTAATTCATAACTTGAAAAATCCTGAAAGGAAAAGTTATTAAAAAAAATCATTAAAAAAACAAATACTATCAAAATGTAGACAGAGCCTAAAAATAGTTTAATTTTTTTTTCTCTATTCATTGATTTTTAACTTATTAAAAATCGCTGTACTTATATATATATATTTGTATAACTACCGAAATTTAACATTAATTTAACAACAATGAAACGTACATATCAACCAAGTAACAGAAAAAGAAAAAAGGCTGTTGGCTTTAGAGCTAAAAAAAAGACAAAGGGTGGAAGAAAAGTATTAAAAAGAAGAAGAGCCAAAGGAAGAAAAAAATTAACAAACGCTTAATGAAAAATAAGATTGTTAGCCTTTCTAAAAATGAGGATTTTAAGTCTATTCTGAGTGGAAATAAAATTTCTAACAAATACTTAACAATTTTCTTTAAAAAACTTTCTGATAAAAATAATAATAGATTAAATATTAGTTTTGTAGCCAAAAAAAAAATCGGAAATGCAGTAACAAGAAATAGAATTAAAAGAAGACTAAGAAATATTATGAACGAAGCTGTGAAATCAATTAACATTAATTTTAATTATTGTTATTTATTGATTGCAAGAATATCCGTTAGCAAAGATCCTTATGAAACAATAAAAAACGCAACACTAGAAGACTTTAAAAAAATTAAATGACCAATTTTATTAAATTTTTAATGATCAAGATTATAAGGTTTTATCAAATACTGATATCTCCATATCTAGGTAATAATTGTAGATATCTTCCAACATGTTCTGATTATTTTATTGAAAATCTTAGAGAGAATGGAATTTTAAAAGGAAGTATTAATGGGTTTAAAAGAATACTTAGTTGTCATCCAATAAAAATTTTGGGTGGTGGAGAGGGATTTGATCCAGTTAAAAAGAAAAAGTAATTTATGGATACCAAAAATGTAATTGCCGCAATATCTCTAAGTGCAGCTGTAATAATACTTTATAGTCTATTTTTCGCTCCAGCAGTAGTAGACCAAAAAGATATTTCAAATGACAAAAATATTACCAGTGAAAATTCTTCAACGGATGCACCATCATTAGTTCAGGACGAAGAAACAATTAAAATATCTAGAAATGATGCTTTAAAAGAAAATGAAAGAGTTCTTTTTGAAAATGACAAAATTAAAGGCTCAATTTCATTAATTGGGTCTTCAATAGACGACTTAACTTTTAAAAATTATACAAATACTTTAAATGGAGATGATAATGTAATCTTATTAAATCCTAAACAGTCTAATAATGGATATTATGTAGAGACTGGTTGGGCAACAACAAGTAAAAACATTGACTTGCCAAACTCAAAATCTCTATGGAGTATTGAAGGCAATAACAAACTTACACCTAATTCCCCAGTAAAATTAAGTTGGACTAATAATCAAAATATTAAATTCGTAAAAGAAATAAGTTTAGATAAACAATATCTTTTCAATATTAATCAAACAATTATTAACAATTCAGACAAAACTTATAATTTTTATCCATATGGACAAATAATAAGAAATGTAGCCCCAGATGTAACTAATTTTTATATTTTGCATGAGGGCTTAATTGGAGTTTTTGACGATCAACTAATTGAAGAAGATTATGATGATATTGAGGAAAAAAAATATTCCAAGAATGCAAAATCTGGATGGCTAGGTATAACTGATAAATATTGGCTTACTAGTCTTATACCTGAAAAAGATAAAAGTTTTAGATCTGATTTTGATTATAAAAATAAGTTTAGAGCAAATTTTATTGAGACAAATGCAACTGAAGTTGGTGCAAACGAGACTAAAAGTAACTCAATTAGGTTAATAATTGCTGCAAAAGAAGTAAACGTTATTGATGGATATGCAGAAAGTGAAAACATTAATAAGTTTGATTTAGCAATAGATTGGGGATGGTTTTATTTCATTGTAAAACCCTTATTCTTCGCAATTCAATATTTCTTTAATCTGGCCGGCAATTTTGGAATAGCAATTATAATGATTACCGCTTGTATAAGATTAGCATTTTTTCCACTTGCAAATTACTCATTCAGATCAATGGCTAAAATGAAAGTTCTTCAGCCAGAAATGACAAGACTAAAAGAATTACACAAAGAAGATAAAATGAAACTTCAACAGGAAATGATGGCTTTATATAAAAGAGAAAAAGTCAATCCAATAAGTGGGTGTCTCCCAATTTTCATACAGATTCCATTTTTCTTTGCAATTTATAAAGTTTTGTTTGTAACAATTGAGATGAGACATCAGCCATTTTTTGGTTGGATAAAAGATTTAAGTGAGAGAGATCCTACATCAATATTTAATTTATTTGGACTAATACCTTGGGACCCTCCTTCTTTTTTACTGATAGGTGTGTGGCCATGCTTAATGGGTGTTTCAATGTGGATGCAGCAAAAACTTAATCCTACACCTCCAGATCCTGTTCAGGCAAAGATATTCATGTTCTTCCCGTTATTTTTAACTGTAATACTAGCTCCTTTCCCAGCAGGACTAGTTATTTACTGGACTATTAATAACGTATTAACAATGGCACAACAGTACATAATAATCAAAAGAACCACCGTCAAAACTGTTTAATAGAAATGGAAATAGAAAAAATAGTACCAAAAGATGGTCCTTCCATCGACGAGGTTAATAAATATATAGATAAATATAAAAATGAATTAATAGTCATTAAATATGGGGGAAATGTTTTTATAGATAGAAATATTTTTAACAATTTTATTTCAGATATAAGTATTCTAAATAAGTTAGGATTATCAATAATAATAGTCCATGGAGGCGGTCCTAGAATTAAAAGAGAATTAGAAAAATCAAATATTCATTCAAAATTTATTAGAGGTTTAAGAGTTACAGACGAAAAAATTATAAATATTGTTGAAGAAGTCCTTATTGATTTTAATGAAGATATTGTGAATTCTTTAATTGAAAAAGGTTCAAAAGCAATCTCATTAAACACAAAAAAAAATAATGTTATTGAGGTTATTCCAGAAGCAGAGGAACTTGGTTTTGTTGGAAAACCAAATAAAATAAATACAAATATTATAAAAGATATAATTAAGGCAAATTCAGTTCCAATTATATCACCTTTAGGATTAGGTAAAAATAATCAAGCATTTAATATTAACGGAGATACAGCTGCTGGTGCTATAGCTAAATCTTTGAAATGTAGAAGATTATTATTAATGACAAATGTTGAAGGTGTGCTTAATAAAGAAAAAAAACTCATTGAGGAAATTACATCATTTGAAATTTTAGAGATGATAAATAATGAAATTATAACAGAGGGTATGATCCCTAAAATCAACACTTGCTTAGATGCAGTAATGAATGGCGTTACCGGTGTTGGTATTATTGATGGAAGAAAAAAACATTCAATTCTTTTTGAATTATTCTCAGATAAAGGCGCTGGTACATTAATAAGAAAATGAAAAATATAAAAAATATTTTATTTGATTGTGATGGTGTTCTTTATCAGGATTTAGAATCTGTATTTGGTCAAGTAAGTAAAAGAATGACGCAATACATTTCTGAAAAATTAAAAATTAACTTAGTCGAAGCTAAAAAATTACAAACTAACTACTTTCATAAATATAATACAAGTCTAAATGGATTAATGATACATCACGATATTCCTCCTAAAGAGTTTTTAAATTTCGTTCATGACATTGACTTATCTTTTATGGAAAAAGACTTTGTTTTGAGAGGTGAAATAGAGAAGTTGGATTTAAGAAAGTTCGTATTTACCAATGGTTCTAGTGAGCATGTAAGTAATATAACTACACATTTGGGTATTGATGATCTATTTGAGGATGTATTTGATATAGTTGATGCGGAATATAGCCCAAAACCTGCAGCGAAAGCATTCGATCTCATGGTAAAAAAATTTGATATTGACCCAAAAGAAACAATTTATATTGAAGATATTGCAAAAAATTTGTCAATTGGTAAAGAAAGAGGAGCTACGACAGTCTGGCTAATCAATAATGAATATTGGGGTAAAAAAGAATCCGATAAAGACTATATTGACTATAAAATAGAAAATCTCTCTTTATTTTTAAAAGAAATAAGGTTATTAAAAAACTCATAAATTATGAGTATAGAAAATGTAATAAATGAAGCTTGGGAAAAAAGGGATCAAATAAATCCTGCTTCAGATCAGTCTTTAAAAGATACTATAAATCAAGTTATTGATGACTTAGATAGTGGAAAGTCACGAGTTGCTGAAAAAATAAATGGTGAATGGATAACCAATCAACATTTGAAAAAAGCAATCATGTTAAGTTTTAGATTATATCCAATGGAGAATTTGAATGGTCCATATAGTAGTTGGTATGATAAAGCTCATTTACTAAAGGGTAAGACTGCAGGATGGACAAAAGAAGATCATGAGAAAGCGGGTTTTAGAATGGTGCCTAATTCACCAGTAAGAAAAGGAAGTTTTGTTGGCAAGAATGCAGTTTTAATGCCATGCTACGTTAACATCGGAGCATACATAGATGAAGGAACAATGATTGATACATTTGCAAGAGCAGGAAGCTGTAGCCAAATTGGAAAAAATTGTCATATCTCAGCAGGTTCAGGTGTGGGTGGAGTTTTAGAACCTGCACAAGCTCTGCCAACTATTATCGAGGATAATGTATTTTTAGGTGCAATGTCTGAAGTTGTAGAAGGTGTTATTGTAGGAGAAGGATCCGTACTGAGTATGGGCATGTACATAGGACAATCTACAAAAATTGTTAATAGAAAAACTGGAGAAATAACTTATGGAAAAATTCCTCCTTATTCAGTTGTAGTACCAGGTTCACTTCCTGACAAAAATAAACCAACTGCACCTTCACTATATTGTGCTGTAATAATTAAACAAGTAGATGAAAAGACAAGATCTAAAACTTCTATTAACGATCTCTTGAGAGAATAGTTTCGATGAAAATTATAAATGAACTTCAATTAGCTAAAGAGCTAATTAGATTTCCAACTGTAACTCCTATAGATGCTGGAATAATGAAATTTTTGGAAAAAAAATTGAAAAAACTTGGCTTTAAAACTAAAATTCTCGAGTTCAAAGAAAAAGGAAATGCTCCAGTTAAAAATCTATATGCAAGATTAGGGAGCAAGAGTCCTAATTTTTGTTATGCTGGACATCTTGATGTTGTTCCTGCTGGAAATTTAAGAGATTGGACGGTAAATCCATTTAAACCATCAATTAAAAATGGACATTTAATCGGAAGAGGTGCAAATGATATGAAAAGCTCAATAGCTGCATTTGTGTCTGCTATAAGCGTTTTTGTTGAGAAAAATAGAGGATTTAACGGATCGATAAGTCTTTTAATCACTGGAGATGAGGAAGGTGTTGCCATTAATGGAACCAAGAAAGTTGTAGACTATTTAAAAAAGAGACGAGAGAAAATAGATTTTTGCTTGGTTGGAGAACCAACTAATCCTAATAAATTAGGTGAAATGATTAAAATTGGTCGAAGAGGAAGTATGAACGGTCGATTAACAATTACAGGAGTTCAGGGGCATGTAGCATATCCTCATAGAGCAAATAACCCTTCGACTGCACTAGTGAGAATACTTAAAGAACTAAAAGATATACGATTTGACAAAGGTACGAAAGATTTTCAACCAACAAACCTTGAAATTACAAAAATTAATATAAATAATACCGCAGACAATGTAATTCCAGGTCTTGCATATGCTTCATTTAATATAAGATTTAATAGTATGCATACTTCAAATTCCATTAAAGAAAAAATTAATAAAATTTTGAAAAAAATATGTAATAAAACTAAATCTAAATATAAAATTGATTATAGTGTTTCAGGTGAAGCTTTTCTTACAAAGCCTAATAGTACAACATTTATGATACAAAATGTTATTAAAAAAGTTACTAAAATAAAACCTAAACTTTCAACTACTGGAGGCACATCAGATGCAAGGTTTATTAGGAAAATAGCTCCTTGTTTAGAATTTGGCTTAGTGGGAAAAACTATGCATAAAGTTGATGAGGCTGTGTCACTAATCGATTTAAAAAAATTGAGTTTAATATATTCAAAAATTTTAAAAAATTATTTTAAGTGAAGACTGGTCTTATCACCTCAGATACTTATAAAAATCATAATACTGGGAATGGTCATCCAGAAAAAATTGATAGGGTTACCGCAATAATTGATAACTTTAAAAAAATAGATAACAAAAATCTTATATGGAAAAAACCAAATAAATTTGATGAATTTTTTTTAAACAAAACACATTCAATAGATTATATTAATCATGTTAAACAGTCTTTTCCAAAAAAAGGTTTAGTATTTTTAGATGGTGATACAATTGTTTCCCCTGGTAGTAAAGATGCTACTAAAGATGCAGTAGGTTCAATTATTACAGCAATAGATGGAGTACAAAATAAAGAATTTAAGAATGCTTTTTGTGCTGTAAGACCTCCAGGTCATCATGCAGAAAAAGGGAAAGCTATGGGATTTTGTATCTATAATAATGTAGCAGTTGGCGCTAATTACCTAATTGAAAAGTATAAATACAAAAAAATTGCAATAATTGATTTTGATGTTCACCATGGTAATGGAACTCAAGATATTTTTTATAATAATGAAAAGGTATTATATGTTTCTACTCACCAATACCCTTATTACCCTGGCTCAGGTTCAAATAAGGAAAATGGAAAATTTAATAATGTATTGAATATTCCATTAGAAGCTGGAACAACATCTGAAGTATATTTAAATGCTTATGAAAATGTTTTAACTAAAATAAAGCAGTTTAGGCCTGAATTTTTGTTATTTTCTGCAGGTTTTGATGCACATATTGACGATCCGTTAGCACAAATGAGATTAAGTACAGAGGATTTTTATAAAATAACTAAAAGGACTTTGGAATATTCTAAATCTTTTTGTAATGGTAGGGTCGTTTCAATTCTTGAAGGTGGTTATGATCTTAAAGCCTTACAAAATAGTACTCAAAGGCATGTTGATGCGTTATTAGAATTTAATTGATAATATTTTTTTAAGCTCTAAACACAAACATATGAAATTATACAAGATTAAAAAGTCTGATATTGATAAAAAAGGTAAAGGACTTTACGCTACAAGAGATATAAAAGAAGGTGAAAAAATAATAGATTACATTGGTAAATTAATTACCAAAAAACAAACTGAGAATTCTGACAAATACGATAACAGTAAGCCAATATATTTATTTACAGTAAATAAAAGATATGATCTCGATGGGGATTTCCCATGGAATACAGCTGGTCTAATAAATCACTCATGTGAAAATAATTGTGACTACGATGGTAAGGGGCTTAAAATTTGGGTTAAGGCTATAAAAGATATTAAAAAAGGTGAGGAATTAACTTGTGACTATGGATTTGGTTACGACAAAGATTACAAACAATTTCCTTGTAAATGTAAGTCAAAAAATTGTTGTGGCTATATTGTAAGAGCAGAATCAAGGTGGAGAATTAATAAAAAATTCTCAATGGGTAATAGGAAAAATTAGTATAAAACTTTTTTCAAAAATAATCCTTCTGCTGGTGCTGGAGGTGCGCATAAATTTCTATTTTTTGATTTAATTACACCTGAAAATTTTTTTAATGTCCACTTTTTTTCACCAATATATTTTAAACAACCAACCATTGATCTAACTTGTTGTTTTAAAAATGATTGAGATCTAAACTCTAATTCAATTTTGTTATTTTTCTTTTTAATTTTAACTGATTTAATCGATCTTATTGGGCTCTTTGCATTACATCCAGATGCTCTAAAAGTTGAAAAATCGTAAGTTCCAATTAACTTTTTTGCTGCTTTTTTCATTATTTCTAATTCAAGATTTTTAATAACAAACCATCCTCGCTTATTTTCAAGGATAGGTTTACTCAATTGATTAAAAATAATATATGTATAAATTCTCTCTTTCGCAGAAAAACGTGCATGAAATTTCATATTTTTTCTTTTTATTTTTAAAATGGCTATTTCGTATTTATTTAAAAAATAATTAATTGATTTTAAAAATTTGTTTAAATTTTGGATTTTTTCAGTGACATCAAAATGTGCAGATTGCTCAATTGCATGAACACCAGTATCTGTTCTTCCCGAACCAATAAGTGTAATTTTTTCATTTAAAAGATATGAAATTTTCTTTTGAATTAATCCTTGTATAGTTTTGCCTTTTGTTTGTACCTGCCAACCAATGAAAGAAGATCCAACATATTCTACTAGAATTTGATATCTGAACATGTTTAATTCAGATCAGTGCCTTTAGTAATTTGGCTACCACGCAGAAATTCATTAGTTTTTTGAACTGTTTTACCTTGCCTTTGGATCTCAATGATCTTTATTGAATTTTCACCACAACCAATTTCAAAATTATCTGATAAGACATATCCTGATTTTCCACTTATGATTGATTTTTCTGCTTTTAGTATCTTATATCTTTCCCCTTTAAATTCAAACCAACCTCCTGGATTAGGATATAGACCATTAATTTTTCCTATTATTTTTAAATTACTGTCCTCCCAATTTATTTTTCCTTCTTCTTTTTTAATTTTTTTTGCGTATGTAGATTTATTATGATCTTGCTCTTTAAATGATGCTTTATTATCAAATATATCATCAATATTTTGTAGTATTTTTTCAGATGCTAAATTACTTAATCTTTGAGATAAATCCTCAGTATTTTCATTTTCTAAAATATTTATTGAATATTGATTACAGACGGGACCAGAATCTAAACCCTCATTAATTTTCATTATAGAAATACCTGTTGATGTTTCATTTTCCATAATTGCTCTTTGAATAGGAGCTGCACCTCGTAATTTTGGTAAAAGTGAATAATGAATATTTATCCATCCATATTTTGGGATTTTTAAAATATCTTTTTTAAGAATCTGCCCGTAAGCAACAACGATACCTAGACTTATATTTTGTTTTTCAAGGAAATTTTTTTCTTCAGGGTCATCTAATACTATTGGAGTTCTAATAGGAATATTTAATATTTCAGCCATTATATGAACGGGTGACTTATTTAATCTGTGACCTCTATTTGATGCTACAGGTGGTTGAGTATAAACAACCTCGATATCAAAACCATTTTGATACAATGATTTGAGTATTTGCCCAGAAATGGTAGGAGTGCCCATAAAAGCAATTTTTTTGCTCATTAAACAATAATTCTATCAGGGGAATTTTTTCTTTTTGATAATTTTTTAACAATCATTGTTTTTTTCAATTTTGACAAATAGTCTATAAACAGAATTCCTTCAAGATGATCCATTTCATGTTGTATGCAAGTTGCAAGGAGACCATCAGCTTCTAAAATTTTATTTTCTCCATTATAATCTAAATATTCAACCTCACAATATTTAGATCTATCAACTTCTGCGAAATAATCTGGGACGGATAAACATCCCTCTTCATATGTTGTTTTTTCTTTGTCTTTGTTTTTAATTGTTGGATTTACAAAATACATCGGATTTTTCTCTCCATCTTTTGAAATATCCATTACTATAATCCTTTTTGGAATACCAATTTGAATTGCTGCTAATCCAATACCATTAGCTGCATACATTGTTTCCAACATGTCATCCATTAACTTTCTTTCTTCGTTACCCACTTTTTCTACTGGTTTTGAGACTTGTCTTAAAATCTCATTAGGTTCAGTTATAATGGTTTTTATTGTCATGATTGATTAAAGTATTTTAAACTTTTAATGGAAGAATTTCCAACAATAGTTCGTTTCTCAAGCTAATTAATTTTGTTCTATTCATAATTTCAATTACAAAATTTAGTGACTCACTGTTTAATTCATTCAATTCTTTTTCACCAATAATCTCGACTAATTTTAATAGTATCATGCCAGATTCCTTATTCTCAATCATTTTGTCAATTTCTGAATTTAATTCAGATTTATATTGAGAAAGTTCATCAATTTGATCTATTTTAATCCCATCTGATCTCAATGATTGTAGTAATACAACATCTTTAAAGTTGAAAGAGTAATTTTTATCATTTTTCATCTTTGATAACAAATTGTCAGTTAATTTTTGTGTTTTAGGTAAACTTTGCTTATTCAAAAAATAATTCAATACTTTTGATTGATGAAAAACTTCATTATTAAACTTAATTTTATTTTTTCTGTTTTCTTCAGTAACTAAATTGGTTTGGTAGAAGTCAGAAAACTTTAAAGGAATTTCTTTTTTATCCATTTTTTTTAACAACTTAGATAATTCATCGTCAAATGATTTTTTAAAATTTGAGTTTTCAAAGGAATTATTTAATTTTGATAATAATAAAAGTTTATTTTCAAGATTATCTGTTAGTAAAAACCTCTGATACATCAGAGCTCTTCCTTTATAATCTGGTAAGTTTTTTAATGCTTCTTCATAATTAATAAGGTTATCAATCTCAAATTGGAATTTTTTGTACAAATTCAATAGATCTTTTTCATCAAAAATACCTTCACTAGTTGCTTTCTCTAAAAACTTAACCTGATCAATATCACTGAGATTAAAATCATTTAAATTTTTAAGTAAATTCGAGTTAGACAAATATTTCCAAATAAATTCATCAGACTCTACAGATGGATAGTATAAAAAATTCTTATCTGTTTTATGAGATAGGTGAAAATAAAGAACATTTTCATCAGACAATATAAAGTTATTATCCTCATATCCCATTAATACTTCAAACTTTTTAACAAAAAAGTCATTCAAAGGATCTAGCTCAGAGTTAAGATCAAACAACAACTGAGCCTCATCTTTTTTATTCTGAGTTATTAAACAATAAATTTTGAAATATGTTAAATATTCATCAGTTATTAAACTCAAACTATCAATAGCATAGCATGAATTTTCTATTTTGTTTAATGACAAGTAATAATCAGCTACGTGTTTTATGAGTCTTTCTTTATCTTTTATAGATGAATTTTTTTGTATAAATTCTTCAACTAAATCAAAATCTTTTTTTTTAATTAGATGGTCAAGTGTAAAATTTTCGAATTCATTTAATGAAAAATTTTGATTTGGAACATAAGAGTTTGTTAACAATGCTACATCCATTAACCTTTCAGAAAATCTTGATAAATTTTTAGACTGTATTTTTTTTAGTAACTTTTTAATTTTTATTCCATCAGTTTTTGACCACATATCTAGGTTTAAATCATTGTCATCAGGGTCAAACAATCCAGCCAATAAAATATTAGAATTGTCTAAATTTTGATCTACTACAATATTCTCATCAGAAAGCTTTACTTTAACGCCTTCAAGCTGGTCTATATTAATAGATGTATCTTCATTATTTTTTGTCTCAGTATTTTTAATCTCTTTTTTTTCTATTTCTGACCAAATTTCTTTAACTTCCTGAGCCTGGGCAGATAGAACAAACAAAAAAAAAGAAGCAGAAATTAAAATCTTACTTAATTGTTTTGAAATTTTCATTTGGTAAAATTTTTTCAATTTGTTTATCTGGGGCAGGCAAATTAATCTGGTTAATCACAATAATGCCAAATACAATTATAAAACCGGCTATTACAATTTTTAAAATTGTCTTTAAGCTAAAAATTTTGTCTTTACTTGTATTTTTTGTAAATTGCATATAATTTAATAATTTCAAAATAAGACATATTTGTGTTTTTTCAATATAGAAACTCATGAAATCAAATAAAAATATTGTATTAATTGGAATGATGGGATCTGGAAAATCATCAATCGGCAAAATTCTATCAAAAAAATTAAACTTAACATTTATTGATATTGATCAAAAAATTGAAGAAACTGAAGATTCTAAAATATCAGAAATTTTTAATAAATTTGGAGAGAATTATTTTCGTAAAATAGAAGAAAAAATATCTTTAAAATTTCTTAGTTCAGAAAATTCTGTAATATCTTTAGGTGGAGGAGGTTTTATAAATTCCTCAATAAGGAAAATGTGTAAGAAAAATTGTTTATCTTTTTGGTTAGATTGGAAAAATGAAACAATAATAAAAAGAATATATAAGAGCAAGAAAAGACCATTGGCAATAAATCTTACTAAGAGTCAAATTAACAATTTAATCAAAGAAAGATCAAAATTCTATAGCTTGTCGAGTCACAGGATTAATTGTGATAAATTAGACAAAGTTGAAATTATAAATAAGATATTAGATATTTATGAAAACAAATAAAGTTTCAATTAAAACAAGTTCTAAGAACTACTCAGTTATAATTGGAAGAGGTTTAATAGGTAAAATTGATAAAATTTTAAAAGCTAATCGTCTAAAATTTGATAAATGTTTAATCGTTACAGATAAAAATATTCCTCACAAGTTTAAAAGACTTTTATACAAAAAGTTAAAAACAAATAAACTTGTTAAAATTGAAATTACAGCATTAGAAAAAAATAAGAATTACCAAACAATAGAAAAAATTCATACAGTTTTATTTGAAAACAGATTTAATAGAGAAGATTGTGTTATTTCTTTTGGTGGAGGAATTATTGGAGATATAGTTGGATTCGCCTCCAGCACATTTAAAAGAGGTATGAAATTTATAAATATCCCCTCAACTTTACTATCTCAAGTGGATTCATCCATAGGAGGCAAAACAGGTGTAAATAATAAATTTGGAAAAAATTTGATTGGAAGTTTTTATCAACCTGATTTAGTTGTTTCTGACATGAATATTTTAGCTTCTTTGCCAGAAAGAGAAATTATTTGTGGATATGCTGAAATATTAAAAAGTAGTATTATAGATAATTTTGATAATTTTCTTTATTTAGACAAAAATTTAAAAAAAATTTTAAAATTAAAATCACCTTTCATTGAAAGATCCATAATTAAAAGCTGTAATTTAAAAAAAAGAGTTGTAGAAAAAGATGAGAAAGAGAAGAACTATAGAAAGGTGTTAAATTTAGGTCATACCTTTGCTCATGCTTATGAGTCTACTTTAGGTTTTTCTAAAAAATTAAATCATGGAGAGGCTGTAATTTTAGGCATTAAAAATGAAATTGAATTCAGTTTTAAAAGAAAAATTTTAACAAAACAAAAATTTAATATTATTATAAATCATATTAATAGAATAGGGATGAAACCAAAAATTGAAAAATTATTTAAAAAAAGACATGTATCTAAAATTATGAATTATATGAGAAGTGATAAGAAAAATAGTTCAAATAATATTAACTTAATTCTAGTGAAAGATTTTGGAAAAATAATAATTGACTTTCAGATTAACCCTACAAATTTAAAAAAATATTTATCTAGTAGTTTAAATTAATTTGATTTGCAACGAATGAATATATTTTTTTAATTCATCATCTAAAATTTTGTAAATAAACCTTGTTGAATATAACTTGCTTTTATTCTTTAACTCATCAGACTCAATTGAAATAACAATATGAAATTTACCATCTTCGTTAGATTTGTGATTTTTATGTAAGAATGATTTGTCCTCTATATAAACTTTTGAAATACAATCCTGCGACAAAATTTTTTTTTCTATAGTTTCAATTAGTTGATTAATGTTCATTTTATAAAGTATTATACATCATGAAAAATATTTGCGATTGGAATAATTGCTCGGAGGAAGGTCTTTTTAAAGCACCTAAAGAAAGAGATAATAGCAAAGATTATAGATTACTATGTTTAAACCATGTTAAAGAATTTAATAAAAGTTGGAATTATTTTACAGGTATGAGTGATCAACAAATAATTGATTTTTTAAGGTCTGACATGACTTGGCACAAACCAACACAAAGTTTTAGTTCATCTGATAATTTCTTCAAAGTTCTTTGGAGTAATGCTTTAAAAGATGAGATGGATAAATTTAAATTTAATAATGACTTTAATAATATGAATAAATTTAAATTCAATAACAACGATTTAAAAGCCTTTAATATATTAGGGATTAGTGTTGGATTAAAATGGGAAAAAGTTCAAGAAAAATTTAAAAAGCTTGTCAAAAAATTTCACCCTGATATGAATTCTGGAAATAAAAAATTTGAAGACAAGCTTAAAGTAATAACTTTGGCTTACACTCAATTAAAAAATACATATAAGGACAAAATTGACACCAAATATTAACCATACCCCTGACATTAAGTTATCTATTAAGCAAACTTTTGGTATCGAAAGTGACATGGAAGTTGATGCATTTTCAAAATCAAGTGAGTACGTCCCTGAAATCGACAAAACTTATAAGTTCGATAAAGATACAACATTAGCTATTTTGTCAGGATTTTCTTTTAACAAAAGAGTTTTAATTCAAGGATACCATGGAACTGGAAAATCAACTCATATCGAACAAATTGCTGCTAGACTAAACTGGCCTTGCATAAGAATTAATCTCGATAGTCATGTAAGTCGGATTGACTTAATAGGTAAAGATTCAATTGTAATAAAAGATGGTAAACAGGTAACTGAATTTAAAGAAGGAATATTACCTTGGTCAATTCAAAATCCTGTGGCCTTAGTTTTTGACGAATATGACGCTGGAAGACCAGATGTAATGTTCGTTATTCAGAGAGTACTTGAGTCAGAAGGTAGCTTTACTCTATTAGATAAAAATAAAGTAATTAAACAAAATAAATTTTTTAGGCTTTTTGCAACAACAAATACTGTAGGACTAGGTGATACAACCGGATTATATCACGGGACACAACAAATTAATCAGGGACAAATGGATAGATGGAATATTGTATCTACATTAAACTATCTTAGTTTAGATAAAGAAATGGAAATTATATTAGGTAAGAACAAAAATTTAAACAATCCTAAAGGTAAAGATCAAGTTTCAAACATGATAAAAGTTGCTTCACTTACAAGAAAAGGATTTATGGCAGGTGATATATCTACAGTAATGAGCCCTAGAACAGTTTTACATTGGGCAGAAAATTCTGAAATTTTTAAAGATATCGGATATGCGTTTAGAGTAACATTTTTAAACAAATGTGATGATGCTGAAAAAAACACTATTGCTGAATATTATCAAAGATGTTTTGGGGATGAGCTACCGGAGTCAATGATCAATATTCAAATTTGATGAACAAAGAAGATAGTATTAAAGAAAAATTCAAACAAGCCCTTCAATCAACTTACAAAGTAATTTCAGATGACTATAAGGTTATCAAAAATAAAAAAAATGACGAAAAAGTTTATGATATTGGAGAAATTGACAATATTAATGATAAAAATCAATTTAAGAAACTAAGGGCTGAAACAGACTCTGAGGCTTTAAAAAGAAGATTTTCAGACAGAAAATTATTGGATAAAAACAATCCACAAAATCCCTCTTGCAGAACACTCTACCAGCTAGCAGAAAAGGTGAGATATGAACTACTTGGTTCAGAGATGCTAAAAGGAATTTCCAAAAATTTTAGAGAAAATTATAAAAATAGACTTCAGCATCTTAAGCAAGAAAAAATAACAAAAAAAGAAGATACAAATATTGTTGATGCGTTTGAAATTTATATGACAAACAAATTTTTTAATGTCGAATTATACCCAGAAAATAAAGAAATTCTTAAATTTTGGGAGAAAGATTTTAATAAGTCAATAGATAAACATTTTGAATTTTTAAACCAAAATCTAGAAAATCAAGAAGTGTATAATGCTAAGTTTTCTGAAATTTTAGAAAGTATGGATATATTTGAAAATGATGACACAACTGAAAAAGAAAATGATGAAAATGATGATACACAAGATCAAAATAATTCTAACAACAATGAGGACAATGAGAATAATGACTCTAGCAAAACAAGCGAAGATGAAAATATAAGCCAAGGAATGGATAGTGAGGATGACGTAAATGAGTTTAGACTTGAAGATCAGCTTGGTAGTGAAAATAACGAGGACGCCGAGTCAGAAAATATTATACAAAAAAAAAATTTAAGCATAAGTGATAAAGAATACAAAATATTTACTACTGAATTTGATGAAGTTGCTAAAGCAGAAAGTTTGGACACTGCTGAAGAAATTCAAAAACTAAGAAAAAATCTGGATCAACAGCTTACAAGTTTTCAAGATTTAATTACTAAGTTAGCAAATAAATTACAAAGACAATTAATGGCAAAACAAAATCGATCATGGGAGTTTGATCTAGAAGAGGGATTGTTAGATAGTTCAAAATTACCTAGAATTATCATTGATCCATATAATTCATTGTCATTTAAAAAAGAAAAAGATCTAGACTTTAAAGATACAATTGTGACACTTTTAATTGACAACTCCGGGTCAATGAGAGGAAGACCAATAACAATAGCTGCAATATGTGCTGATATTTTATCTAGAACCTTGGAAAGATGTTCGGTTAAAGTTGAAATACTCGGTTTTACGACGAAAAATTGGAAAGGTGGTAAAAGTCGCCAAGAGTGGAATAGATTGGGTAAAATGAAGAATCCTGGAAGACTTAATGATTTAAGACACATAATTTACAAAGGTGCAGACTCTCATTGGAGACAATCAAAAAAGAATTTGGGATTAATGCTAAAAGAGGGTTTATTAAAAGAAAATATTGATGGTGAAGCTATAACCTGGGCATTTAATAGATTAAAAAAAAGAAAGGAGGAAAGAAAAATCCTTATGGTTATTTCAGATGGAGCACCGGTCGATGATTCAACATTATCAGTTAATTCAGGAGATTTTTTAGAAAAAAATTTGAAAAAAATTGTTAAATTTATTGAAAACAAAAGTGAAGTAGAAATATTAGCTATTGGAATTGGTCATGATGTATCCCGATATTATAAAAAAGCTATAAAAATTTCGGATGTACAAGAACTAGGGGATGTTATGATAGATCAATTAAGTGGATTATTTGAAAATAAAAAACTTCACTAATTACTAATTAAATCTTTATTAAGCCACTCTATTTTAATTTCGGCTCCACCTCTAGTCTCTGAATTTCTAATTAAAAGCTTTGCTTTATTTTTTTCTAGTAAAGTTTTTCCTATAAATATTCCTAAACCCAAGCCTGCTTTAGATTTATTTTTTGATTGGAGGGATTTTATGTAAGGTTCACCAATTTTAGTTAAGATATCTTTAGGGAAACCAGGACCATCATCCTCAATTGATATTGAAGAATTTTCACTGTCACTTGTTACTGTAATGAAAATATTTTTTTTTGAAAATTTATTAGCATTTCCTATAAAATTTCTAATTCCATATACAATCTCAATTGATTTTTGAATATCAAAAGAATTATAATTTTGTTCAATATTAATTATAAAATTTTTGTCAGATATTTCTTTAAAAGAATTTACTACTTCCTTAACATAAATTTCTAAGCTAATATCCTTATCTATAAAATCATCTTCTATATTTGGATTTAATGATAATTTTTTTAAAATTTCATTACACCTATTAACTTGGCTTAAAAGTAATTCAAGATCTTTATTAATATCTTTATTATTTTTAAAATTATTAAATAAATCTTGAGATATGATTTTAATTGTCGACAAAGGTGTACCTAAAGAATGAGCCGCAGCGGCTGCTTGACCACCTAATGAGACTAGTTCTTGTTCTTTTGAAATTACTTCTTGGATTTTGTCAAGGGCATGTTTCCTAACTTTTGACTCATTTCCAAAAGTTAAAGCAAAAAAACTTAAGAAAATCAGGGCAATAATTAATGCTATGGGAACTGAATAATAATAATAATTACTAAATATGTAATTATTTAGTGGTGATGGTAATTCATTATGAAAGTAAGTTAATATTATAATTGAGATAATTGTTAGTATGATTAGTAAAATATTTGATTTTATATTCAAACTGTTTGATGCAAAAATACAAGGAATTAGTAGAAATATAGAGAATGGATTTATAGTACCCCCTGTTAAGTAAAGTAAAAAGCTTAATTGTAAAATATCTAAAATTAAAAAAGTTAAAGAAATTTTTTCTACTAATTGGTTTTTTTTAAAGAAATAAAATAAAAAAATGTTGCTTAATGCTCCAGCTAATACGACAAAGTTTGCTAATAAAAAATTAAATTCAAACTTAAAAAGAAATGCAACCGAATTAATAGTAATAAATTGCCCAAAAATTCCAATCCATCTAAGATTTACATATGTAGTTTTATTTAGAGGTGATGATATAGAAGTATTACTTAACTCCATCAACTAAATATCTAAATTTATAACATTTATAGCATTATCAACTATAAAATCTTTTCTAGATGAAACATCATTTCCCATTAAAGTTTGAATAAGATTTTGATCTTTTTCTAAATTTTTTGAATATTGAACTTGAAGTAAATTTCTAGTTTCAGGATTTAAGGTTGTATTCCACAACTCGTCAGGATTCATCTCTCCAAGACCTTTAAATCTTTGAATATTCAATTTAGATTTTTCAATTTGAATAATTTTCTCAAACTCTTTAGAGTTTTTTTTAACTTTTTTTAAATCTTTAGAATTTTTTGCAATATAATCTTCTAAATCTTTTTCATCTTTTATATAAATACCTTTGGATCCTTTATTAATTTTAAAAAGAGGTGGTTGTGCAAGATATACATGTCCTTTTTCTATTAATTTATTAAAAGGCATATTATTAAAAAAAGTCAAAAGAAGTGCCCTAATATGTGATCCATCAACATCAGCATCAGTCATAATTATAATTTTACCATACCTTAAATCCTCTAAATTTATTTCTTCTGTCTTAGGATCTAATCCAAGAGCATTTATTAATGTAACTATTTCATTTGAAGAAATCATTTTGGAGAGTGTTTTAGTTCTTAAGTCATTTTGATTTACATTTTTTTTATTAATATTTATTTCAGTGAAGGTATTTAAAATTTTACCTCTTAAAGGTAATACAGCTTGAAACTCTCGATTCCTTCCCTGTTTGGCAGATCCACCAGCTGAATCCCCCTCAACAATAAATAACTCTGTTCCGTCTTGTTTGGAATTTTGACAATCTGCTAGTTTTCCGGGCAATCCTGTTAATTCCAAAGCACCTTTTCGTCTTACATTTTCTCTTGCTTTTTTAGCGACATCTCTAGCAACAGCTGCTTGTATAATTTTAGTTAAAATTATTTTTGAAATAGATGGATTTTGGTCAAACCACATTGAAAGTTTTTCATTAACTATTCCCTCAACTATATTTCTAACTTCTGAAGATACTAATTTATCTTTCGTTTGAGATGAAAATTTAGGATCAGGAATTTTCACAGACAGAACACAAGTTAACCCCTCTTTGACATCATCTCCTGATAGTAATACTTTACTTTTTTTGAGTAAGTTTTGCTCAGATGCATATTTATTGATTACTCTTGTTAGAGCACTTCTGAACCCTAATAAGTGTGTACCTCCATCTTTCTGGTAAATATTATTTGTGTAAGGATAAACATCCTCGTTGTATCCAGCATTCCATTTTAGAGAGCACTGAACATCTATATTACTCTTAATTCCCTCAATATATATAGGTTTTCTAAATAAATCATTATCATTTTTATTTTTTAACTTTTCTCTATCATTGTCTAAAAATTCAACAAATTCATTTATGCCGCCTTCAAATTTAAATTCTACAGTTTTGCTTTTTTTAATCGTAAAATCATTTAAAATTATTTTTATACCTTTATTTAGAAAAGCCAATTCTCTCATTCTTTTTTGAATTATCTTAAAGCTAAATTTTGTTGTTGAAAAAATTTTTTCTGAAGGAAAAAAATTTATTTTTGTACCTGTATTTTTTGAATTACCAGTTACCTTTAAAGGATTTGTAGCTTCACCGTTTTTAAATTCAACAAAATATTTTTTTCCATCTCTCTCAATTTGTAATTCTAATTTTTCTGATAGAGCGTTTACAACTGAAACACCAACACCATGCAAACCACCTGAAACTTTATAAGAGTCGTGATCAAATTTACCTCCAGCATGAAGTTGGGTCATTATAACCTCTGCAGCAGATTTTTTTTCTTCCTTATGAGTATCAACTGGTATCCCCCTACCATCATCTTGAACTGTAATTGAACCATTTAGATTCATTGTAACTTCAATTTTTTTACAATATCCTGCTAAAGCTTCATCAATTGAATTGTCAACTACCTCATAAACCATATGATGTAGACCAGTTCCATCATCCGTGTCTCCGATATACATTCCAGGTCTTTTTCTTACAGCTTCAAGACCTTTTAAGACCTTGATTGAATCTGCTTGATAGTTATTTGTATTCTTTTTATTCATTAATATTTATTTGGAATTAATCATTTATAACATTTTTAAAATTTTAAATAAAATCTAATAAAATAATAAACTCAGATTTGTTAGTTTTATCAACACTTATAAGCTAATATTTTATTATATTTTCTGTTTCTTAATTATTTTTAAAAATAAGCTTTTTTAGACATTACTAGTGGCGGAGAGAATGGGATTCGAACCCATGATAGAGTTTCCCCTATACACGCTTTCCAAGCGTGCGCCTTCAACCACTCGGCCACCTCTCCAAAATCAAAGTTCATTTTTAATTTTATGTTCTACCCTAAAATACGAACCTTTATTTAATAAAAATGCAAAACAAGCTGATAACTTAATATTGTTAACTTTAAATTTGTTAATTCTAAATAATAACAAATTAAAAATATTTTTTACTAAACATAAAAATATTAATTTTGTTATTTTTTTTAATACCATAGATTTTCTACAAAATTTATTATCAAAATACAGAGATGACCAAGTAAAATGCCATACTCTACTAATGTTCATTGACGATTTTATCTCATTAAAATGCGAGCTCCACCCCTTATGATCAACAATCGCATTTGAAATTTTAATAATATTAAATCCGTTTAAAGTAAGCCTTAGACAGATATCTATATCTTCCAAATATACATATATATTATTATCCCACCCTCCAATTTTATTTAAGGCATCAACCTTGATTAGCATAGTAGTTGCATTTACAGCATCTACACAAAAATCACCGCTTGGGAATTGACTAACTTGCTTTTTATTCTTTTTATATAAAAATTCTTTTTTTTGTTTTGAATATTTAAGATCATAAAAATCATATTTACTATATTTATAATTGTCATACACAATTGGAACTACCATTCCTGCATTTTTATATTTTTCAAAGCTAATGATTAAATTTTCTATACAATTTTTTCTTAAAATGACATCAGGTTGAGTTAATAACATGTAAGGAGTTTTTACTTTTTCTAAAGCATAATTAAAGGTTTTTCCCAACCCAACATCGCCAATATTAAAATATATACAATTTGAAAAATTTTTGACTTTATATTTTAAATTATCGTTATAACTATTATCTATGATTAAAATATTAAGTTCAGATGGAATACTTTTAATATTTTTAAATATTTCGTCTCCAGGAAAAAATGTTGGTAGAACAACCGTGCATAATTCATCAATTTTATTTGACATTTTAATTAGATATAATTATCTATAATTCTTGATATTCCTTCTTCTAAGCTAAATTTAGGTTTCCAAAATTTAAATAAATATCTGTCAGCTTTATTTTTTTTATTTAATTGCACGCTATCTTTCAATTTTGATGGAATTATCTTAATTTTTATATTTTTTTTAAGAAGTAATTTTTTAATAATATTCGCAACATAAATAATTTTTACGTATTTGGTAGATGTTAAATCAATACTTTTTTTTAGTCTTTTTATTTCTTTATACTTAAGCATTATTTTTTCTAAGCCAATACAACAATCCTCTGCATACAAAAAATCTCTTACTTCCTGACCGTCGGTAAGCATATTAATTTTCTTTTTCTTAATACCTTTTAAAATAAAATCTGTAATTACATGAGACTTATTTAAATCATGCTCAATTCCATAAACGTTCCAAAACTTAACAACTAAACCATCTAATATTTGAGAGTATTTTTCACCTAAATTTTTTAAAATACCATAATTGGAATATGTCATATTTGACATTTGACTGCTTGCAAATAAAAAGGGTTTTTTAAATTTTTTTACCAGCGTAAATGTATTTTCCATAATCCTTATATTGTTAGATAAAAATTCAAAAGTATTTTGATATTTTTTTAAATATCTTGATCCCCCTACATCAAAGGCTAGAAAATAAATGAAATCTGATTTTTTTATTTTAGAAATTAACAATTTATTATTAAATTTTCTTAAATCTTGATTATTTTTTTCTACAATATCAAAACCCATAACATAATAATTTTTACTTTTTAAATAGGATTTTAAGTGTAAGCCTACCTGGCCTTCAGATCCAAGAATTAAAATTTTTTTTTTCATTATGCTTAAAAATACTTATAC
>CACGED010000004.1 GCA_902571975.1 uncultured Pelagibacteraceae bacterium
GATTTAGCTGAATGAAGGTCGCATTATTATTTTTATCTAAGATTTCATATTTTGTTTCAGCTTTTTCGACAATTTTTTTTTTATTTTCAAATCTTATTAAATCATCTTTTATCACTCCTTTATCGATTAAAATTAATTCACCATTGCATATTGCTAAATACGTTTTGTAAACTTTTCTTAATCTAAAAAGTGAAGTGAGCAGTTGGGCTGTTTCCCTAGTCTTTGCAATTATAAAAACTCCAGAAGTATCCTTATCCAATCTGTGAACAGAATAAGGTTTTTCATCTCGAAATAAATTACTTTTTGCAAATATATCAATTATATTCTTTTTAGATTTTGTACCACCTTGCACTGAAATTCCTGATTGTTTATTTAGAACGACAAAATTGTCATTATTTTCAATAATTAAATCTTCATTTTCTTTTATAATTTCATTACTAGGATTGTATTTTTTTTTGATTTGCTCAATTTTTTCCTCAAAATTTAAATTATAAATATTAAGTTTGTCACCAGTTTTAACTTTTTGGGAGCTTTTTATTTTTTTTTGATTTAATTTTAATTTCCCATTTCTGAGGTTTTTTTCGATAAGTCCTTGTGGAATTTTTCCTAAATGATTTCGAATAAATCTATCAATGCGCATGTCATTAAAAGATTTATCTACGTTAATTGATTTTTTCATTTTTATTTTAATTTTTTACAACTATTATTTTCTTCATCTAACTTAAGATCTTTGCACTTTTTACCTATAGCTATGGAGTCATAATATACAATTGTATCAGCTCTTTTTGGAGGATTACCTTTATGCATTAAATTAAACCTATTAATATTACTTTTGTATATTCCAAACTTCATATATGATTGTTTGCTTATATTATTATTAGTTAATCCATTGTAATTAACTACAAGTTCGTTGTTAGCCCAAATCTTAATAAAACTTTTATTTGGCCAATCAACAAATTCCATATTTATTACAAAATCATTCCATTTACCTTTTACATTATTTGCTTCTAAAATTTTATAAGTGTCAAATCCTCCAAAACTATGATTCACAAAATCTGTCCATTGTAAATCTCCATTTGGAGCAATTCTAAACATAAAATTTACTGGACCTGCCTTAGAATGTATTTGCCATATAGTATTACTTATAGGAATAGTAAATTCACTATTTTCGGGAATATAAATGCTAAATTTAAACCATGTATTTGTAGACTTTAATCCTAACATGCTAACTTCAGATCTTTCTCTAAAGGTATTACACTCGTCTGATTTTCGTTGTTGACCACAATCACCATCACCATTTTTAAATTTCCAAGCAATTTTGCCAGATCTCACAATTTTATTTTGAATTAATAATCCATCTTTGGGAAAGTTATATAAAGGTGACAAGTGCATTCTGCATTTAGTTTTTTTTCCATGACTCCATTGGCAGTCAATATTTGACAAATCAATTAAATCTTTTTCATTGTCTAAATTAAACCAAGGCATGTTATCATTACCTAACGTATAAAATTTTATACCATCTATTTTTGATGGATTTGCTTTTAAATTATTTGATGTAAAAAAAATTATTATAATTATTTGAAAAATTATATTTTTCATTTTGTTAATATAAAATATTAGATAATTGTTTTACAATATCAATTAAATAAAATATGAATTAAAGACTAAGCTGTAGCTTCTTTGGGTGTTTCTACTTTTTTATCTGCTGTTTTAGATTTTTCTGTTTTCTTTTTGTCTACTTTTTTTGCTTCTATATCACGATCTACAAATTCTATTACTGCCATGGGTGCATTATCCCCATATCTAAAACCTGCTTTTATTATTCTTGTATATCCACCTTTTCTATTTTCATACCTTTTAGACAACGTTTTTCTTATTTTGCTTGCAGATCCCTCATCTTGTAACTTTGAAATCAGAGTTCTCATATTTTGAAGGGTATCTTTCTTACCCAAAGTAATTAATTTGTCTGCTTGTGGTTTTAAAACCTTTGCTTTTGGAAGTGTTGTAGTTATTTGTTCATACTTGACTAAAGAATTAAGCATATTTTTAATTAATGCTTTTCTATGCTCAGACGTTCTATTGAGCTTTTTGTAGCCCATTCTATGTCTCATTAGATAGCTTCCTCTAGCTTTTTAGATAACTCAGCTATATTATCTGGTGGCCAATTTGGTATTTCCATTCCAAGATATAAAGACATTCCAGTTAAAACTTCTTTGATCTCATTTAATGACTTTCTACCAAAATTGGGGGTTCTTAACATTTCTCCTTCTGATTTCTGAACTAAGTCACCTATATATATTATATTATCATTTTTAAGACAGTTCATTGATCTCACTGAAAGTTCAAGTTCATCAACTTTTCTTAATAAATTTTTATTAAACTCAGGTTCTGTTGGTTGCTCTCTTACAATAACCTCTTGTGGCTCATCAAAGTTAACAAACATGCCTAATTGATCTTGAAATATTCTTGCAGAATAGGCTACTGCGTCCTCAGCTGATATTGATCCATTAGTCTCAACTTCCATAGTGAGTTTGTCATAATCTAAAGCTTTTCCCTCTCTTGCGGTACTAATTGAGTAGGAAACTTTTTTTACTGGGCTAAACAATGAATCTATAGGTATTAAACCTAATGGTGGTTCCTCCGGTTTGTTCATATCTGCTGATACATAACCTTTACCGTTACTTACTGTCATTTCCATATGAAAATTTGTATTTTCATCTAAATTACAAATTACTAATTCAGGATTTAATATTTCTATATCATTAGATGTAGTGATATTTGAAGCTTTAATTTCCCCTGGTCCTTTAGCATCCAAAATTAACTTACTTATAGCCTCTGAGTTACTTTTTAAAGCAAGAGATTTAACATTTAAGACTATATCGGTAACATCTTCTCTAACACCTTTTATTGACGTGAATTCATGTAGTACACCATCTATTTGTATAGCTGTTACAGCCGTCCCTCTTATTGATGATAAAAGTATTCTACGTAAAGAGTTACCTAATGTAAGCCCATATCCTTTTTCTAAGGGCTCAGCAACTATTTTAGCGTACGATTTATCATCGCTAAGATTTACATCAATCTTAGGTGGTTTAATTAAAGATTTCCAATTTTTAATATTTACCTCGGTTGTATCCATTTATACTCTCCTTTTTTTTGGCGGTCTTGAACCATTGTGTGGCATTGGTGTTGTATCTTTTATAGAAATAATTTTAAAACCTCGAGCTTGTAGTGCCCTTAAAGCTGTTTCTCTACCAGAGCCTGGTCCTTTAACTTCTACTGATAAAATTTTCATTCCTACTTCCAGAGCTTTTGCTGCAGCAGAATCAGCTGCTACTTGTGCCGCATAAGGTGTTGACTTTCTTGATCCTTTGAAACCTTTTTGACCTGCTGAGGCCCATGATATTACATTGCCGTTTGTATCTGCTATTGAAACTATTGTATTATTAAATGTAGATTGAACATAAGCAATGCCATTTAATATGTTTTTTTTATTTTTTTTCTTTTTTGAATAAGTACTTTTTTTAGATTTTTGAGAACTATCTTTTACCTGTTCTTTGTTTTCAGTATTTTCTTTAGACATATTATTTTTTTAGTGGAGTTAATTTTTTACCAGCAATAGCAATTGCTTTTCCTTTACGTGTTCTTGCATTACATCTTGTTCTTTGACCTCGTACAGGTAATTTTTTCTATGTCTTGAACCACGGTATGATGCAAGATCAATTAATCTTTTAATATTTAATGAAGTATCTCTTCTTAAATCTCCTTCAACTGTAAACTTTTGATCAATAAATTCTCTGATTTTTAAAATCTCATCATCTGAAAGTTCGTTAACTCTCTTATTACTCGGTATATCTAGTGATTTACAAATGTCGTTTGAGTTTTTTTCACCAATACCAAATATATATGTTAGTCCAATTCTAACTAATTTGTTTTGCGGAATATTTACACCTGCTATACGAGCCATAATAATGAGATAAAATTTAGCCTTTTATATAAGAAGTTCTTTCAAAGTCAATGTCTTAAACAGATAGAATTTGCTCGATTTTACTTGATATTTCGTCGATTTTTACGCTTCCATCAATTTCATAAAAATTTGGATTTTTTGAATAGAAATCCAAAACAGGCTTGGTTGTTTCCATATAGGTATCATACCTTTTGAGAATAGTTTGTAAATTATCATCAGCTCTTTTTTCTAAAATTTTTCTTTTTTCTATTCTTTTTATGATTGTATCTTTCTTAACATTAAGAAAAAAAATAAAATCGATTTTTTGGTTTGAGCTGTTTAGCAATATATCCAAGTTTTTGGCTTGACTTAGTGATCTAGGATAACCATCAAAAATTAGTTTATTTTTTTTTTGTGGATTGCTCACAACGTTTTGAATAAGTTCATTTACTATTTCATCTGTTGCAAAATCACCTTTGGATATTATATTTTCGATATTTCTACCTATATCAGTTTTATTTGAAACTTCACTTCTCAAAAGATCTCCTGTGGAGATTTGATATAAGTTATATTTCTTAACTAAATTATTTGCTTGAGTTCCTTTTCCTGCTCCTGGTGGTCCAAAAATTATAACATTCACCTAAAATTATCTTCCAAATTTTGTTTTTTTTATCAATTGTTCGTATTGTGAACTCATAAGCCTTGTTTGTACTTGTGTAACAGTATCTATGGCAACAACTACAACAATTAACACAGAAGCTCCTCCTAAATAAAAAGGTATAGGATAATTTGCTATCAAAAATTCTGGCATCAAACATACTAATGTTAAATATAAAGCACCAATTGTAGTTAATCTTGTGATAATGGAATCCAAATATATAGCTGTACTTTCACCAGGTCTTATTCCAGGAATAAAACCACCATGCTTTCTTAAATTTTCTGCCGTCTCATTAGGATTGACTGTTATTGATACATAAAAAAAAGTAAAAAATATTATTCCTGAAGCATATAAAATCATATAAAGAGGCTGACCTTGAGAAAAATAAGAAGATATACTTAAAAATAATTCATTTTGAGACACATTAAAATTTGAAAATGTTACCGGTAGCAGCAAAAGAGCAGAAGCAAATATTGCTGGTATTACACCTGCGGAATTAATTTTAAGTGGTAAGTGTGAGGACTCTCCACCATACATCTTGTTTCCCATTTGTCTTTTGGGATAATTTATTAATATTTTTCTTAAAGCTCTCTCCATAAAAACAATAAATAATATGGTTATTACAAGTAAAATGAATATTACAATTATCATTAAAGTTGAAATTGCTCCCGTTCTACCCAATTCAAAAGTTGTAACTAAAGCTCTTGGAATTTCAGCAACAATGCCTGAAAAAATTATCAAAGAGATACCATTACCAATACCTCTTTGAGTTATTTGTTCGCCTAGCCACATTAAAAAAATAGTACCTGCAACTATTGTTGTAACTGTTGAGATTTTAAAAAAAATACCTGGATTAATAACAAGATCAACTGATGACTCCAATCCTACGGCCAGTCCATAGCCCTGAACTGTTGCCAGTAAAACGGTTCCATATCTTGTTATTTGAGTTATTTTTTGTCTTCCAATCTCTCCTTGGGCTTTTAAATTTTTAAAGTAATCTGTGACACCTGTTAAGAGTTGAACTATAATTGATGATGAAATATATGGCATAATTCCTAAAGCAAATATTGCCATTCTACTTACTGCTCCACCAGCAAATACGTTAAACATTCCTAATAAGCCCTTTTGGTTGCTGTCCATCATTACTTGAAGTTGTTCAGGATCTATACCCGGCAATGGAACAAAAGTTCCCAATCTATATATAGCAAGAATAAAAACTGTGAATAAAATTCTATTTCTTAGATCATTTGTTTGTGATGACTCACTCATTTTTATTTAGAATTTTTTAGAACTATTACACCGCCTAATTTCTCAATTTTTTCTTTTGCAGAAATTGATGAATAATCAGCTTCTATATTCACTTTTGTTGATAAGTTTCCATTTGCAAGAATTTTAAATTTTAGGTAACTTTTATTTATTATTTTGTTTTCTTTTAGACTCTTTAAATTAATTTGCTCCTCAGGATTTATCCTTTTATTATCAAGAAAGCTTTGAAGTTGATCTAAATTTATTTTTGCTATTTTATGCTTATTAATTGGATTAAATCCTCTTTTAGGAAGTCTTCTATAAAGTGGCATTTGTCCACCTTCGAAACTTTTAATTGCAACGCCTGACCTTGATTTTTGTCCCTTAACGCCTCTTCCAGAAGTTTTTCCTTTGCCAGAACCAATTCCTCTCCCAAGACGTTTTTTATTTTTTTTAACTTTTAATGTATTATTTAATATATTCATTAACCTCTTTTCTCAACAATTTCCGAGATTTTCTTATTTCTAATTAATGAAATATTTTTCGGAGAATTTTGTTTAGATAATGCTTTCATGCATGCTCTAATAACATTGTGTGGATTTGCTGTACCTAACGATTTAGCAACTATATCCTTAATTCCAAGAACTTCACATACAGCTCTGACAGCTCCTCCAGCAATAATTCCAGTACCTTTTGGTGCCGCTCTTAATTTAATTTTGCCTGCACCATCTTTACCAAATATATCATGGTGAATAGTTCTTCCTTCTCTTAATGGAATTTGTACTAGATTTCTTCTTGCTAATTCATTGGCTTTTTTGATTGCATCAGGAACTTGTTTAGCTTTTGCGTGTGCAACACCAATTTTTCCATTTTGATTTCCTACTACAACTAATGCAGAAAAACCAAATCTTCTTCCACCTTTAACAACTTTAGTTATTCTATTTATGTGCACTAACTTTTCAACAAATTCTACATTTTTTTCCATATTTAAAATTCCATTCCTTTTTTTCTTAGTTCCTCTGCAAGCAATTTAACTCTTCCATGATATTTATATATACCTCTATCAAAATACACTTTGGTAATCTTCATATCCTTAGCTTTCTTTGCTAATTCTTCAGCTACTATAGATGACAACTCTTTTTTGTTTTTTTTTTGTAATTTTATTTCTTTTGTATTTGATGAAGCAGATGCCAATGTAATATTCTTAATATCATCTATTATTTGAGCACTAATATTTTTTGCAGAACGATTAACGCTTAATCTGTATCTCTTGTTTGAAGAAACTTTTTTAACTTTATTAGTAACTCTAAATTTTTTTCTTTCAACTTTATTTATTTTCATTATTTCTTTTTACCTTCTTTTCTTAATATATACTGACCTTGTTCCTTTATACCCTTGCCTTTATATGGCTCAGGAGGTCTAATACTTTTTATTTCTGATGCTACCATTCCTACCTGCTGTTTATCGGTACCAGAAATTTTAAGTACAGTTTGTTTTTCGACTAATATTTTTACTCCATCTGGAATTTCAAAATTAATATCATGACTAAAACCTAATTGAAGATTTAAAATATTTCCTTTCAATGCAGCTCTATATCCTACACCTGTTAATTCTAAAATTTTCTCATATCCTTTGCTAATTCCAATGATAGCATTGTTTATAAGACTTCTATTCATACCCCAAAGTCTTTTTGTATCTTGATCTTTTTTCTTTGGATTAATTGATACTTCTTTGCCATCATTAATATCTAAATCAAAAATATCTAAGTCGATATTTAGTGATTTTTTCCCAAGAGGACCTTCTATATTAATTATATTTCCGCTTAACATAATTTTTACTTTATCTGGAATTGAAATATTTATTTTACCAATCTTGGACATTAAAAGACCTTACAAATTATTTCACCACCAACTTTTTGCTTTCTTGCATCTATGTCGGTCATCACCCCTTTTGGAGTTGATATAATTGCTATACCTAAACCATTGTTTACTTTTGGTAAACTTTCAGCACTAGAGAAAATTCTTCTTCCAGGTTTAGAAACTCTTTCGATTGAACTTATCACTGGATTACCAGAGTTATATTTTAAACTAATAAGTAAATTTGCTTTATTTTGTTCAGATTTTACTTCATAATCAATTATATAACCTTCTGATTTAAGTATTTCAGCTATTTTAGTTTTAAATTTTGAAGAAGGTAATTCTATTTTTTTATGATTTCTCATTTGAGAATTTTTCAATCTAGCTAACATATCTCCTATAGGGTCACTTAAGCTCATAATATCCTTTCTACCAACTTGATTTTACCATACCAGGAATTTTGCCTTCTAAACCTAATTGTCTTAGAGCTATTCTTGATATTTTTAGTTTTCGATAAACGCCATGAGGTCTACCTGTTATTTGACATCTATTTCTTACTCTAGTTTTTGCTGAGTTTCTTGGCAATTTAGATAGTTTTTGTTGTGCCTTAAACCTTTCCTCTAATGTCAATTTTTTATTCATTATAATTTTTTTAAGTGAATCTCTTTTTTTAAAATATTTGTCTGATAGTTTTATTCTTTTGTTATTTTTGTTTATTGCGCTTAACTTAGCCATTAATTACTCCCTTTCTCTTTAAACGGAAAATTTAGTTTTTTTAACAATTCAAAACTGTGTTTTTTATCAATAGATTTGATTACTATTGTAATATCAAGTCCTCTAACCTTATCCACTTTATCAAAATTAACCTCTGGAAATATGATTTGTTCTTTTATACCAAACGTATAGTTCCCAAAATTGTCAAAGCCATTTGTACTTAACCCTCTGAAATCTTTAATTCTTGGTAGTGCTATATTAACTAATCTATCTATAAACTCATACATTTTATTTTTTCTTAGTGTAACCTTCAAGCCTGAGTTAGTATTTTTTCTTGTTTTAAAATTTGCAATAGATTTTCTAAATTTAGTTATAACAGGCTTTTGACCAGTTATATTAGCTAAGTCTTCTTGGCATGATGTAATTATTTTTGAGTCATTACCATCAAGACCTAGACCCATATTTAAAACAATTTTTTCTATTTTTGGACCCATGTATATATTTTTATATCCAAACATTTCTTTTAAACTAGGGTTTATCTCTTTCAATATTATTTCTTTTATTCGAGGTTCCATTATTTTTTAGCCTGCTCTTTTTTATTAATTGCCGTAATCATTAAATTAGACATGTGGACAAAATTTTCTTTAGAAATAATGCCGCCTTTTTTTTCCTTGGTGGTTTTCACATGTTTTTTAATTATATTTACATCTTTGATTTTTGCTCTATTATTTTTTCTGTCAATTTCAATAACTTCACCTTCTTTATTTTTATCTTTACCAGCTATAATTTTAACTTTTAAACCTTTTTTAATCATTACAGTACCTCTGGTGCTAATGAAATAATTTTCATTTGTCCTCTATTTCTTAATTCTCTAGTTACTGGTCCAAAAATTCTTGTTCCAATTGGTTCTCCTTTTTCATCAGTTAAAACAGCTGCGTTATTATCAAATCTAACTTTAGATCCATCATTTCTATGAATTCCTTTTTTAACTCTTACAACTACAGCCTTGTGTACAGAACCTTTCTTTACTTTTCCTCTGGGTATGGCTTCCTTGACTGCAACAACAATGGTATCTCCAATACTCGCATATCTTCTTTTTGATCCACCTAAGACTTTTATACACTCAATTCTTTTTGCCCCAGTATTATCAGCCACCAATAATTCAGTTTGTACCTGTATCACTTAAAATCTCCAATTACTTCGAATTTTTTATTTTTTGAAAAAGGTCTACTCTCTCTAATTGAAACTTTGTCGCCTATCTTAAATTTATTTTCTTCGTCATGAGCATTGTATTTTTTTCTTGCCTTCATTACTTTTTTCAAAATCGGATGTTGATATTTTCTTTCTACTAGCACTGTTACTGTTTTATTGGGCTTATCACTTACAACAACACCGTTTAATATTTTTTTAGGCATTTTTAACTCCTCTTAAAGTTTTCAATCTTGCTATATTTTTTTTAGTCTCTGTAATTTTTGCAGGGCTTTTGATTTGACCATTTACCTTCTGAAATCTAAAATTAAAAAGATCTTTTTTTAGTTTATCAATATTTTCTATTATTTGTTTGTTAGTTAATTTTTTAATTTCATTCTTTTTCATTTAAATTCTCTTTATAAATTTACATTTAATTGGTAATTTAGCTGATGCCTTATATAGTGCTTCTTTTGCAATAGCCTCTGAAACTCCATCAACTTCAAATAGAATTCTTCCCGGTTTAACTCTACAAGCCCAAAATTCAGGTGATCCCTTTCCTTTTCCCATTCTTACTTCAGTAGGTTTTTTAGAAACTGGAATATTTGGGAACATTCGTGTCCAAACTCTCCCTTGCCTTTTCATATGTCTAGTTAGGGCCACTCTTGCAGCTTCTATTTGTCTAGATATTATTCTTTCTGGTTGCACCGCTTTCAGTCCGTATGAACCATAATTCATTATGTTACATCTTGATGCATTTCCATGTATTCTTCCTTTATGAGCTTTTCTATATTTCGTTCTAGTTGGCTGTAACATTTATGCTTTATTCCTTTCCTGGCTAAATTCTCTTGTAAAAATTTCACCCTTATAAATCCATATCTTAATTCCAATTATACCATAAGTTGTTAAAGCTTCTGCTTCAGCATAATCTATATCTGCTCTCAATGTGTGAGATGGAATACTTCCTTCTCTTAACCATTCTGTTCTCGCAATCTCATTTCCACCTAGTCTTCCACTTATTGAAACTTTTATTCCTTTAGCACCCAACCTGAGTGCTGATTGCATTGCCCTTTTCATGGCTCTTCTATAAGAAACTCTTTTAACTAGCTGTTGAGCAATATTCTCAGCGACTAAATAGCTATTTGTCTCTGGTTTTTTTATTTCTTTAATATTTAAAACTACCTCGTTAATTGTTAATTTAGCAATATTTCCTTTAATTTTTTCAATATCTGTCCCTTTTTTTCCTATTACAAAGCCTGGTCTAGAAGTATAAATTGTAACAAAGCATTTTTTAGTGGTTCTTTCTATCATAACTTTCGATACACCAGAATTGACAACATTTTTTTTTATATATTGTCTAATTCTAAAATCCTCTATTAAGTTATTTCCAAAATCTTTTTTCTTGGCATACCAAACAGAGTCCCAACCTCTGTTGATACCCAATCTTAAACCTACTGGATTAACTTTTTGTCCCATAACTCTCCGTTTTTTTTACTTTTTCAGTTAAAATTATTGTTAGGTTAGAGTAAGGTTTCATTATTTCAGCTGCTCTACCTTTTGCTCTAGCTCTAAATCTCTTCATTACAACTTGTTTCCCACAATATGCTTCTTTTACAATTAATTTATCAATATCGTATTGATAATTATTTTCTGCATTGGCTACAGCAGAAGAAATAGTTTTCTTAATATCCTTGGATATTCTTTTATCTGAAAAAGATAAATCTCTAATTGCTACACCAACTTTTTTTCCTACTATTGATTTTAAAATTGGATTAAGTTTTCTAGTGCTTGATCTAACATTTTTATTTATAGATTTAACTATTTTTGCGTCAATTTCTTTTTTAACTTGTGTCATTATTTTTTAGCAGCTCCCCCTTCTACTTTTGCTTTCTTGTCTGCAGGGGTGTGACCAAAGAATTGCCTTGTTGGTGCAAATTCTCCAAGTTTATGGCCAACCATATCCTCAGAAATTGTTATAGGTATAAATTTTTTCCCATTATAAATTAGAAAGCTTACCCCAACAAAATCAGGGAGTATTGTTGATTTTCTTGACCATGTTTTTATGGGTTTTTTGATAGTATCCTTTTTTTGTTTTTCTACCTTTTTGATTAAACTTTCTTCAACAAAGGGTCCTTTCCATACTGATCTAGCCATATATTACGCTCTTTTCTTCTTTCTTCTTCTTATAATGAATTTATCTGTTCTTTTATTATCTCTGGTTTTTAACCCTTTTGCTGATTGACCTGTTGGTGATACCGGGTGTCTACCACCTGCTGACTTACCTTCACCACCACCATGAGGGTGGTCCACTGGGTTTTTAACAACTCCTCTTGTGTGTGGTCTTATACCTAACCATCTGGATCTACCTGCTTTTCCTATTTTAATATTTTTTTGATCAGGATTAGAAAGTACACCAATTGTTGCCATTGAATTTGAATTAATTTTTCTCACTTCTCCAGAGGTCATTTTTATAATTGAATAATTTCCATCTATACCTGAAATTGATACTGATGTTCCCGCTGATCTAGCAATTTTACCTCCCCCACCTGGGTTTATTTCTACATTATGAATGTCTATACCAACCGGAATATCTTTTAACGGTAAACAGTTACCAGTTTTTATTTCAGAGTTTGATCCGTTTTGAATTTTATCTCCAATTTTAATATCTTTAGGGGCTAAATAGTAGAATCTTTCATTATCATCAAATTTTACAAGCATAATATGGCATGATCTATTTGGATCGTACTCAATTCTTTCTACCTCAGCTGAAATATTTAATTTTTTTCTATGAAAATCAATTTGTCTATATTTATGTTTATGACCTCCTCCATGGTTTCTAGATGTAATTCTCCCATAATTATTTCTACCTTTAGATGAATTGTTTGGTGAAGTTAAGTTTTTATAAGGTTTACCTTTCCATAAACCATCTCTATTTACCAAGATGGTTCCTCTTGTTGATTTTGTATAAGGTTTAAATGTTTTTAGCGCCATTTCTTAAATTCCAGTTGTAAGGTCAATATTTTGACCTTTTTTTAATGTTATAATTGCTTTTTTAAAACCTTTAACTCTCACTTTTTTTCCTCTAGTGATTTTAATTCTTGTTTTTTTATTAATTATATTAACTTTAGTTACATTTACTTTAAAAATTTTTTCTATGTTGGTTTTAATATTTTTCTTATTTGCGTTAACATTTACCTTAAATATAATTTTATTTTGTTCTGAAAGATTTGTAGACTTTTCTGTAACCAGTGGTGATATTATTTTGTCGTATAAATATAACTTTTCCATATCTTAATACCTTTTTTCCAATTCTTTAATTGATGTTTCTGTAAAAACTATTTTTTTAAATTTTGCAAGGTCATAAGCGCTAAAGTGATTAACATCAGTTATTTTAACATTTGGAATATTTCTTATAGATTTAAAAATGTTGTCTTTAGATTTCTTATCGGCAATTATTATTGAGTTTTTTGCCTTAAATTTTATCAAAATATTATTCATTTCCTTAGTTTTTGATATTACATTTTGAAAATCATCTAAAATTATCAAATCTTTTAATTTATTTTTTTTTGTTATTATTGATGCAATGCTTAATTTTTTTTCACTTTTATTTAGTTTTCTTTTTTTATAACTTAGTTCGCCCTTTGGACCATGGGCCACACCACCACCAACAAATATTGGTGCTTTTTTGCTAGCATGTCTGGCATTACCTGTTCCCTTTTGGGCGTATATTTTAGAAGTAGAACCAGTAATTTCGTTTTTTTGTTTTGTTTTTGCTTTTCTACCTTTGTAGTTAGCATTTGTTTTATATAAAACATGACTAACTAACTTTTCATTAACTCTAGCAGCTACTATTTTTTCAGAAATATCAATAGTATCTTTTTTACCATCTATGTTTAGTTTATCTATTTTCATTATTTATTTTTTTTATCTTTAGATTTTTTGGATTTTTCCAATATTTCTATTTTTTCAGTAATTGTTAATTTATTGATATTTTTTACAGCTTTTTTAAGCATTACTTCTGAATTTTTTGATCCTGGGATTGATCCTTTCAAATAAATTAATTCGTTATCAATATCTGTCTTCACAATTTCAAGGTTCTGCATTGATCTCATTTTATCACCCATATGTCCTGCCATTTTTTTTCCTTTAAAGACTTTTCCTGGATCTTGATTTTGTCCAGTAGACCCATGTGCTCTATGAGATATTGAAACTCCATGAGATGCTCTTAAACCTCCAAAATTATGTCTCTTCATTGCTCCTGCAAAACCTTTTCCTATAGTTTTTGATCTTACATCTAAAAATTTAATATCCTTAAAAATTTCAATTCCAAATTCATTGCCTTCTTTGTATTGATCAAGATCTTTGACTCTAAATTCTTTTAATATTTTCTTTGCTTCTGTATTTTTTTTTGAAAAATATCCTTTCATTGCTTTTGATAGTTTAGAATTTTTAATTTTTCCAAAACCAAGCTGTATAGCATTGTATCCTCTAGTCTCTTTATTTATTAGCTGAATGACTCTTCCTTTTTCAACCTTTAAAACTGTAACTGGAACCGATTGACCAGATTTTATAAACTCTCTAGTCATACCTATCTTTTTACCAATTAATCCAATCTCACTCATTATATTTTTATCTCTACATCTACACCAGATGCCAAGTCTAATTTCATTAAGGCTTCAACAGTTGCTGGTGTTGGTTCTATTATATCAATTAATCTTTTGTGTGTTCTTGTCTCGAATTGTTCTCTACTTTTTTTATCAATATGAGGAGACCTTAGTACAGTATATCTCTCTATTTTTGTTGGTAGAGGGATTGGACCTTTTATGTTTGCCCCAGTTCTTTTTACCGTATTAACTATTTCTTCAGTTGACTGGTCTAGAACCTTGTTATCGTATGCTCTTAGTTTTATTCTAATATTTTGCTTTTCCATAGTTATCCTGTTTTTTTTGTAACCTCATCTTGAACATTTTGTGGGACTTTATCATAATGATCGAAAAACATTGAGTATTGAGCTCTACCTTGAGACATTGATCGTAAATTATTTATATAACCAAACATGTTAGCTAAGGGCACCATAGCAGTTATTACCGTTGCATTTCCTCTTTGCTCTTGTGTACTTATTTGTCCTCTTCTACTATTTAAATCTCCTATAACATCACCCATATAATCTTCTGGTGTAACTACCTCTACTCTCATTATAGGCTCTAAAAGTTTTAAAGTTGCTTTTGTACATGCTTCCTTGAAACATTGTCTTGATGCTAATTCAAATGCTAAAACACTCGAGTCAACATCGTGATGTAATCCATCTACAATTGTAACTTTATAATCAATAAGTGGAAATCCTGCCAAAATTCCTCCATCAGCTACAGTTTCAACTCCTTTTTCTACGCCAGGAATAAACTCTTTTGGAATTGCACCACCTTTAATTTTACTTTCAATTTCTCTACCTTTTCCAGGCTCTAATGGTTCTACTGTTAACTTAACCCTTGCAAACTGTCCTGCTCCTCCACTTTGTTTTTTGTGGGTATAATCATTTTCTGCTGTTGAGAGTATAGTTTCTCTGTAGGCAACTTGTGGTGCTCCTACATTAGCTTCCACTTTAAATTCTCTTTTCATCCTATCAACGATTATATCCAGATGAAGTTCACCCATACCTTTTATTATAGTTTGACCTGACTCTTCATCTGATGTTACTCTAAAAGAAGGATCTTCCTTAGCCAATCTTCCAAGTGCTTCACCCATTTTTTCTTGATCAGCTTTTGTTTTCGGTTCGACTGCAATTTCTATCACTGGATCCGGAAATTCCATTGGTTCAAGTAAAACAGGCATATCTTTATTTGCAAGTGTATGTCCAGTAATCGTATTTTTTAAACCTGCAAGCGCAACTATATCTCCTGCATTAGCCTCTTTTATATCTTCTCTTGAATTAGCGTGCATCAATAGCATTCGACCAACTCTTTCTTCTTTATCTTTAGAAGAATTGTATATTCCTGTTCCTGATTTAACTGTTCCAGAGTAAATTCTAATAAATGTTAAGCTCCCAACAAAAGGATCATTTGCAACTTTAAATGCTAATGCAGAAAAGGGTGCACTATCATCAAATTTCATCTCAATTTCTTCGTCAGATCCAGGTTTAGTTCCTTTTATAAATCCTATATCATTTGGACTTGGTAAATAATTTACAACAGCATCTAATAATGGTTGTACACCTTTATTTTTAAATGCTGATCCAGTTAGTACAGGTACAAAATCAAAACCTAAACATCCTTTTCTAATACATTTTATAAGATCCTCCTCTGATATATCTTTACCACCAAGGTAATTTTCCATTAGCTGTTCATCTTGTTCAACAGCTGTTTCAACTAGTTCTTGACGATATTTTTTAGAAATCTCTTTTAAATCTTCAGGTATATCTACTAATTCCCAAGCTGCGCCTAGATCTTCATTTTTCCAAACCACAGCTTTCATTTTAATAAGATCTACAACGCCCTTTAATGAAGCTTCAACACCAATAGGTACCTGCATTACTAACGGTTTTGCTCCAAGTCGCTCTTTAATCATGTCTACACATCTAAAAAAATTTGCTCCAGTTCTATCTAATTTGTTTACAAAGCAAATTCTCGGAACTTTATATTTATCAGCCTGCCTCCAGACAGTTTCTGATTGAGGTTCTACACCTGCAACACCATCGAATACTGCAACTGCACCGTCTAATACTTTTAAAGATCTTTCAACTTCTATAGTAAAATCTACGTGACCTGGTGTATCTATAATATTAATTCTGTGATCATTCCAAAAACAAGTGGTTGCGGCGGATGTAATAGTAATTCCTCTTTCTTGTTCTTGTTCCATCCAATCCATAGTTGCTGCACCGTCATGTACTTCACCTATTTTGTGACTTTTTCCAGTGTAGTAAAGAATTCTTTCTGTAGTAGTAGTTTTTCCAGCATCAATATGAGCCATGATACCAATATTTCTGTATTTATCTAAAGTATGTGTTCTTGACATATTAAATTACCATCTAAAGTGAGCAAAAGCTTTGTTAGACTCTGCCATTTTATGAGTATCTTCTTTTTTTTTAATTGCAGATCCTTTGTTTTGATAAGCATCATAAATCTCATTAAATATTTTATCTGACATTTTTTTATCTTTACGCTTTCTTGATGCATCAATAAGCCATCTAAGAGCTAACGCTTGAGATCTTTTTGATTTTACCTCAACTGGTACCTGATAGGTAGCACCACCAACTCTTCTTGATCTTACTTCAACAGTTGGTCTTATATTATTTATTGCATCATTAAAAACATTTAGAGGTTCATCTTTTGATTTGGACTTAATTTTTTCAATTGCATCATAAATAATCTTTTCAGCAATTGTTTTTTTTCCATCGTACATTATTGAATTTATCAACTTAGGAATTACTGTAGATTTATACTTCGGATCTATAACAGCTAATTTTTTTGGTGCTTTTCTTTTTCTAGACATTTGTTATTTGCTTTTTTTTGTTCCATACAAAGAACGTCTTTGTTTCCTATTTGCAACTCCTTGGGTGTCCAAATTACCTCTAAGAATATGATAACGAACGCCTGGCAGATCTTTTACCCTACCGCCTCTAATTAAAACAACTGAGTGTTCTTGTAAATTATGTCCTTCTCCTGGAATATAAGCAGTAACTTCAAAACCATTTGACAATCTAACACGAGCAACTTTTCTTAAAGCTGAATTTGGTTTTTTTGGAGTTGTAGTATAAACTTTTACACACACTCCTCTTTTTAAAGGTTGCTTTTGTAAAGCAGGAACTTTATTTCTTGTTAACTGTTTAACTCTACTTTTTCTAACTAACTGGTTTATAGTCGGCATAATTAAATTTTGTTAATAATGTATTTTTGATGAAATAACTGACATGTTATTTGTGGCAGCGTTTAGTGATCTAGTCACTACATTCCAACCAAAAACATGGCCAAAATACATTAGAAATTGTATTTGTCAAACTAAATTAAGTGAAAAAAGTATTAAATTTATTGGTTTATTTGAGCTTCAGAGACTTCTTTGCTTTCTTGCTCCGATAAAAATTTCTGATCATCATCAATTGCTTTTTTATTCCAATTATTTTTAATAGACCCAGTTCCTGCAGGTACTAACCTACCAACAATAACGTTTTCTTTTAAACCTGTAAGTTTATCGACTTTCCCTTTAATAGCTGCATCAGTTAGGACTCTTGTAGTTTCTTGGAAAGATGCTGCAGAAATAAATGATTCAGTTTGTAACGAGGCTTTTGTTATACCCATTAGCACTCTTTCACCAACAGCAGGTTTTTTACCTTCAGCTAATAATTCTTCATTCATAGTCTCAAATTTTATTCTATCTAATATTTCTCCTGGTAACCATTTACTATCACCGGTCTCTTTTACCTCAATTTTCTTTAGCATTTGTCTTAAGATAGTTTCGATGTGCTTGTCATTAATAATAACACCTTGAAGTCTATAAACATCTTGTACTTGATTTACAAAATATTCAGTTAATTCTTCTATACCTAATATTCTTAAAATATCATGTGGTAGGGGTTGTCCATCTAGTAAGTATTCACCTTTTTTAATTTTTTCACCTTGGTTAAAATTAATATGTTTACCTTTTGGAATTAAGTAGCTTGATGTATCACCATTTTCAGCTTCTATGGTAACTCTTTGTTTGCCTCTAACTTCTTTACCAAAAATAACACTACCATCATTCTCTGCAATAATAGCGCTATCTTTTGCTTTTCTTGCTTCAAACAGCTCTGCAACTCTTGGTAGTCCACCAGTGATATCTTTTGTTTTTGTTGTTTCTTTTGGTAATCTTGCAATAACATCTCCAGCTGAAATTTTTGCACCATCTTTCACAGATAAAATTGAGTCTGGTACTAAATAATATCTAGCTTCATTGTCATCAGCTTTTTTAATTACATTTCCTTTTGCATCTCTCAATGTTATTCTTGGTTTAAGATCAGTATTTTTTGATTGAGTTTTCCAATCAACAACTGCTTTAGTAGAAATACCAGTTGCATCATCCACAGTTTCAGCAATCGAAACTCCATCAATTAAATCAACATAATTTGCAATACCATCTTTTTCAGCAATAACGGGGGTTGTGTAGGGATCCCATTCACAAATTTTTGCACCTTTTTTAATTTTTTGTTCATTTTCAAAAAATAGTTTTGATCCATACGGAACTTTATATGATGCAACTTGTAGACCATTATCATCTTCAATAGATATTTCTGTATTTCTACCCATAACAATTTGATTATTTTTTGAGTCTTTAATTAAATTTGTATTAACAATTTTCAGAGTTCCCTCTGAATTTGATACTATTTGTGACTCTTGTTTTACTGAAGCTGTTCCACCAACGTGAAAAGTTCTCATAGTTAGCTGAGTTCCTGGTTCACCAATTGATTGTGCAGATATCATACCTATTGCTTCACCAACATGGACCATTTTTCCTCTAGATAGATCTCTTCCATAACATGTGGCACATACACCTTCTTTTGAACTACAAGTCATAACTGAGTAAACATTTAATGTTTTAACACCTGCTGCATCAATTTTTTCACATGCAGCCTCATCTATCATTTCCTCTTTTTTAATTATTATTTCACCTGAAAGTGGGTTCTTAACATTGGTCGCCGTAACTCTACCTAATGCTCTTTCAGATAGACTTACCATAATATTTCCACCTTCTAGAACCTCTGTAAGTTTTATATAACCTGGATTATCACATTTTTTTTTTGTAATTGTTAAATCTTGTGCAACATCGCACAATCTTCTAGTCAAATAACCAGAGCTTGCAGTTTTAAGGGCGGTATCAGCCAACCCTTTTCTGGCACCATGTGTTGAATTAAAATACTCAAGTGCTGTAAGACCTTCTTTAAAGTTAGATGTTATTGGCGTTTCAATAATTTCACCTGATGGTTTAGCAATCAAACCTCTCATACCAGCTAATTGTTTCATTTGCGCTGCTGAACCTCTGGCACCGCTGTCTGCCATCATAAATACTGAATTAATTTTTAATCCTTCGTCTGTTACTTCAGTTGCTGAAATTCTTTTCATCATTTCTGACGCAACTCTATCTGTACATTTAGACCATGCATCAATAACTTTGTTGTATTTTTCACCTCTTGTTATTAAACCTTCTGCATATTGACCTTCATAATCAGCAATAAGTTTTTTAGTCTCATCTATTAATTGCTCTTTATTATCAGGTATTAAAAGGTCGTCTTTTCCAAATGAAATTCCAGCCTTAAACGCATGTTTAAAACCAATATCTTTTAATTTATCACAAAATATTACAGTACTCTTTTGACCTGAAAATCTAAATACATGATCAATAACCTCGGAAACTATTTTTTTTGGTAACAATCTATCAATTAAAGAAAACTTATTATTTACATTTTTTGGAATTATATTCGATAATAGAAATCTTCCTGCAGTACTTATATATTTTTCAAACTTAGTATTTCCTTTTTCATCTACAGTTTCAAATCGAGAGACGATTCTTGAATGTACTTTTATTTGTCCTGTTTCTAGTGCATGTTCTATTTCAGAATTGTTCACAAAGTACCCTTCCACTCTTTCTGTTTGAATTGGTGGTTGTGACAAATAATAGATACCTAAGATCATATCCTGACTCGGAACTATAATAGGCTTTCCATTAGATGGACTTAAAATATTATTTGTCGACATCATCAATACTCTTGCTTCTAACTGAGCTTCTAAACTTAAAGGTACGTGAACCGCCATTTGATCACCATCAAAATCAGCGTTAAATGCAGCACAAGTCAAAGGATGGAGCTCAATTGCATTACCCTCAATAAGTTTTGGTTCGAAAGCTTGAACACCCAATCTGTGAAGTGTTGGTGCTCTATTTAATATCACAGGATGTTCTCTAACTATTAACTCTAAAGCATCCCATACTTCATTTCTTTCTTTTTCAACTAATTTTTTAGCTTGTTTTATAGTTGAGGCTAGACCTAATTTATTTAATCTTGCATAAAGAAATGGTTTAAATAATTCTAAAGCCATTTTCTTAGGTAGTCCACATTCATGCAATTTAAGATCTGGGCCAACAACAATTACAGATCTTCCTGAATAATCTACTCTTTTTCCTAATAAATTCTGTCTAAATCTACCTTGCTTACCTTTTAACATCTCAGCAAGAGATTTTAGAGGTCTTTTTCCAGTTCCTGTAATTACTCTTCCTCTTCTTCCGTTATCAAAAAGTGCATCAACTGACTCTTGCAACATTCTTTTTTCATTTCTAACGATAATATCTGGTGCCTTTAAGTCTATTAGTCTTTTTAATCTATTATTTCTATTTATCACTCTCCTATACAAATCATTCAAATCAGAAGTAGCAAATCGACCACCATCTAAAGGTACAAGTGGCCTTAATTCTGGTGGAATAACCGGAACTGTGGTTAATATCATCCACTCTGGCTTATTTCCTGTTTCGATAAATGATTCAATTAATTTTAATCTTTTAATTGATCTTTCTTCGTTAACTTTTGATTTTGTTTCTTTAATATTTTTAATAAGAAGGTCTCTTTCTTCCTCTAAATTTATAGATTTAAGAATTTCTAGTATGGCCTCAGCACCTATTCCAGCTGTAAATGCTTCTTCACCGTAATCATCTTGATATTTTATTAATTCTTCTTCTCCTAACAATTGATTTTTCTTTAGCCCAGTTAAACCTGGTTCAATAACTATGAAATTTTCAAAATATAAAACTCTTTCAACCTCTTTAAGTTTCATATCAACAACTAGAGAAATTCTACTAGGCAAAGATTTAAGAAACCAAATGTGTGCAACAGGTGTTGCTAGGTTTATATGCCCCATTCTTTCTCTACGCACATTAGATTTAGTAACCTCCACCCCACATTTTTCACAAATTATTCCTCTGAATTTCATTCTTTTGTACTTACCACAAAGGCATTCATAATCTTTGATTGGTCCAAATATTCTTGCACAAAAAAGTCCGTCTTTTTCAGGTCTAAAAGTTCTATAATTTATTGTTTCGGGTTTTTTTATTTCACCAAATGTCCATGATTTTATTTTTTCAGGACTTGCTAATGTTATTTTTATGCTATTAAAATTTTGTGCTTCAGATATTTCTGATGATTTAAATAAATCTGATAGTTCTTTACTCATATTATTAATTTAACTCCACATTTAGCGCTAATGATTTTATTTCTTTTACTAATACATTGAATGATTCTGGTATTCCAGATTCAAAATTTTCCTCGCCTTTAACAATTGTTTCATATACCTTAACTCTACCTGCGACATCATCAGATTTTACAGTCAATATTTCTTGAAGTGTATAAGATGCTCCATATGCCTCCAAAGCCCAAACTTCCATTTCCCCAAACCTTTGTCCACCCAGCTGAGCCTTTCCTCCTAATGGTTGCTGTGTAACCAAGCTATAAGGTCCAGTTGATCTAGCATGTATTTTGTCTTCTACTAAATGATGCAGTTTAAGCATATAAATAATTCCTACTGTAACTGGTCTATCAAACTTCTCTCCTGTTCTACCATCCCATAATTCTGTTTGTCCGGAATTTGGTAAGTTTGCTAAATCAAGCATTTTAGTCACGTCTGCTTCTTTAGCACCATCAAATACAGGTGTAGCTATAGGGACTCCATTTTGAATGTTTTGACACAGATCATTAAACTCTGTGTTTGATAACCCATCAATATTTTCAGAATAAACTTCCTCTCCATAAACAGATTTCAAAAAATTTGAAATTTTTTCATCTTTCTCAATTTTTTTTTGGTTTTGATTTATTAAGTCAGTCAACTGCTCTCCAAGCTCTTTACATGACCAACCTAGATGAGTTTCTAATATCTGCCCTACATTCATTCTACTTGGTACACCTAGTGGATTTAATACTATATCAACTGGTTTACCATTTTCTCTATACGGCATATCCTCCACAGGAACAATTTTACTTACGACACCTTTATTTCCATGCCTACCAGACATTTTATCTCCAGGTCGTAGTCTTCTTTTTATAGCAACAAAAACTTTAACCATTTTCATTACGCTTGGTAATAAATCATCACCTTGTCTTATTTTAAGAACCTTGTCTTCAAATCTATCCTGAATATCTTTTTTTGCTTTATCGTACTGCGATCTTAATTGAAGTAATGCTTCAGTTTTCTTGCCATCCTCTATTGAAATTTTAAATAAATCAGACATTGTAAGTTGAAAAATTGTTTCATCATTAAGATTAAAACCAGCTTCAATATTTTTAATTTTTTTAAGTAATTTAGTATTATTTAAAATTGACGAAGCTCTTTGCTTAATACTTCTCTCTAATATTTCTTCCTCTACGTTTTTGTCTTGTTGAACACTTTCTATCTCTGATCTTTCTATAGTAATTGATCTTTCATCCTTTTCTATTCCATGTCTATTAAAAACTCTTACGTCAACTACAATTCCACCACTACCACTCGGCATTTTAAGTGAAGTATCAGTTACATCTATTGCCTTTTCACCAAATATTGACCTTAATAATTTTTCCTCTGGACCAGAAGCTGAATCTCCTTTCGGTGTAACTTTGCCAACCAATATATCTCCTGGCTTGACCTCTGCTCCTATATAAACAACACCTGACTCATCAAGATTTTTTAGAGCTTCTTCATTTATATTGGGAATATCTCTTGTAATATCTTCTTCTCCGAGTTTAGTGTCTCTTGCCATTACCTCATACTCTTCGATATGTATCGAAGTGAAAACATCGTCTGTAACACATCTTTCTGATATCAAAATGGAGTCTTCAAAATTGTATCCTTGCCAAGGCATAAAGGCAACGGTCACATTTTTTCCTAACGCCAATTCTCCAGTTTTAGTTGAAGGTCCATCTGCAATAATATCACCAGATTTTACTTTATCTCCAACTCTCACTAATGGCTTCTGGTTTATGCATGTATTCTGGTTTGATCTTTTAAATTTTTGTAAGTTATAGATATCTACACCTGACTGTGAATAATCTTTTTCATTTGAGGCTTTTATTACAATTCTTTTTCCATCAATTTTGTCAACAATACCCTCTCTTCTTGCAACGATTGTAACACCAGAATCTAAAGCAACATCACTTTCTATTCCAGTTCCCACTAAAGGTGCCTCAGGTTTTAAAAGTGGAACTGCTTGTCTCATCATGTTAGATCCCATCAGCGCTCTATTTGCATCATCATTCTCTAAAAAAGGTATCAAAGATGCTGCAACAGAAACAAGCTGTTTAGGTGATACATCTATGTAGTCAATATTTTCTGGTTTTGATAAAATAAAATCTAAATTTGCTCTGCTTGAAACTAAATCTTCAACAAACTTTCCATTTTTATCCAATAAAGAATTTGCTTGTGCAATTGTAAATTTGGTTTCCTCCATCGCTGAAAGATATTCAATTTTATCTTGAACAATCCCATTTTCTACTTTCTTATACGGACTCTCAATAAAACCATATTTATTAATTTTTGAATATGTAGATAAACTATTTATTAATCCGATATTCGGTCCTTCTGGTGTCTCAATTGGACAAATACGACCATAATGAGTTGGGTGAACATCTCTAACCTCAAATCCTGCTCTTTCTCTGGTTAGCCCTCCTGGTCCCAATGCTGAAACTCTTCTCTTGTGTGTAATTTCAGATAAAGGATTTGTTTGATCCATAAACTGGGATAGCTGTGAAGTTGCAAAAAAATCTTTCAATGAAATTGTTAAGGGTTTGGCATTAATTAAATCTTGAGGCATTGCAGATTCAACATCTAGTGTAGTCATTTTTTCTTTGATGGCTCTTTCCATTCTATAAACACCTATTCTTGCTTGATTTTCAACTAATTCACCTACTGATCTTACGCGTCTGTTTCCTAAATGGTCAATATCATCAACTTCATCTTTACCATCTCTTAAATCTAGCATTTTTTTTACTATTGCAAGGATATCATCATTTCTTAATATTGTAATTTTGTCAGAACAAATTAAATTTAACCTCGAGTTCATCTTAACTCTACCAACATCAGACAAATCATATCTATCAGAACTAAAAAATAAATTGTTAAATATTTGAGTTGCAATTTCTATTGTTGGTGGCTCACCAGGTCTTAATATTTTATAAATTTCTGTTATTGCATCATTTTTGTTTTCATTTTTATCATTTAAAATGGTTTGAAGTAGGTAGGGACCTTTAGATATCGAGTTAGTTTTAGATATATTAATAATATTTATATTTTCATCTAAAATTTTTTGAACAATTGTTTCATTTAACTCAGTTCCAATCTTAAAAGTTTCTTCCCCTATTACCAAATCCTCATGTAAAAACTTGCCATATAATGCATCGTTTGAGACTAGAATTTCTTTTAATCCATCATTTTGTAATTTTTTTGCAGTTAAAAAGTTAATCTGCTCACCAATTTTGACCAAAATTTTATTATTTTTTGCATCTATGACTTCTTCGGAAAAGTTTTTTGCTTTATAATTTTCAGGATCAAATTTAGTTTTCCATTTTTTTGAATTTCCATCAAAAGTATATGTTTCTTTTTCATAAAATTCGTTAACTATATCAGATTTCGAATATCCTAAGGCTTGAAGAAATGTTGAAACAAAAATTTTCTTTTTTCTATCTATACGAAAGTATAAAAAATCTTTTACATCAAATTCAAAATCTAACCATGAACCCCTATTAGGTATTACTCTACAATTGAATAAGAGTTTTCCACTTGCGTGGGATTTTCCTTTATCATGATCAAAAAATACACCTGGACTTCTATGCATCTGATTTACTACGACACGTTGGACACCATTTGTAATAAATGTTCCACTGTTAGTCATCATAGGAACTTCTCCCATATAAACTTCCTGTTCTTTTGCAGATAGAATATCTTTGGTGTTATTTTCTTGATCTATATCATAAACAACTAATCTAAGAGTACATTTCAAGGCAGCTGAATATGTAAGGCCTCGTGTGATGCATTCATCAACATCAAATTTTGGTTTTTCGAGTCTATATGAGATGTATTCTAGGGTAGCCTTATCGTTTAAATCTTCAATTGGAAATATACTTTTAAATACACGATGAAATCCTTTTATTAAATGCTGATCAACATCATCTTTAAATTCAGTTAACTCTTTGTATGAATTCTTCTGAACTTCAATTAAGTTTGGTATTGATAAACTTTCTTTTAACTTACCAAAACTTTTCCTTATATTTTTTTTCTCAGTAAAAGATAATTGCATATCTACGTTTTTGCTGAATTAATTTATTCAGCAATTGAATTCTTTCTTTTTAAGTATTTATTTAAGTTCTACTTTAGCGCCTGCAGCTTCTAATTTAGCTTTAATTTCTTCAGCTTCTTTTTTATTCACACCTGATTTGACTTCTTTAGGTGCACCTTCAACTAAATCTTTGGCTTCTTTTAATCCTAATTCAGTAACAGCTCTAACTTCTTTTATAACATTTATTTTTTTATCACCAGCAGCAGTTAACATAATTGTAAATTCATCTTTCTCCTCGGCAGGTGCATCTCCACCAGCGGCAGCTGGCGCAGCAGCAACTGCAGCTGCAGCAGTCACTCCCCATTTTTCTTCTAATTGTTTTGAAAGCTCAGCTGCTTCAACAACAGTTAAGCTTGATAAATCCTCTATAATTTTATTTAAGTCAGCCATAATAATAATTTGTTTTGTCCCTGGTTATTTTTTTGATTTTTCGAGCGCTAAAATAGCGATTTTTGAAGCCGGTGCAAGCAAAATACTTGCGATTTTTTGTGCAGGAGACCTTAAAATACCTACTATTTTGGCTCTTGCCTCTTCTAATGAAGGTAATGTTGCAACATTTTTAACTCCTGCTACATCCAAAATGTCGGTCCCCATGATTCCCCCTAAGATTTTTAGGTTTTCATTTTCTTTTGAAAATTTAGTAAGAATTTTTGCAGATGTGATTGCATCTTCTGATAAAGCTACTGCTGTTGGTCCTGAAAACAAATCTGACAATTCTTTGCATTTTGTTTTTTCCAAAGCTAGCTTTGTAATTCTATTATTTGTTATTTTGAATTTAATACCGTGCTCACGCATTTTTTTTCTTAGGTCATCTAGTTGATTAACAGTTAAACCTTGATAATGAGTTACAATAACTGCTTCAGTTTTATCAAACTGAGTGGTCATATCATCTATATACTGTTTTTTTTGTTCTTTGTTCATCATAATTAAAAACTCTTATCTAACTTTAGTTTGTAAGATACGCCCATACTTGAAGTTATAAATATTTGTTTAACTAAGTCTCCTTTTACAGTTAAGTTAGATTTTTCTTTTTCTAACGCTTCAATTACAGCATTGTAATTTTTAATAAGTTTATCGTCACCAAATGATTTTTTTCCAATACTTAGTCCGATATTGCCATCTTTATCGTTTCTAATTTCTACTTGGCCAGCTTTTGACTCGTGCACCGCTTTACTGATATCATTAGTTACAGTTCCCAATTTTGGGTTAGGCATCAAACCTTTTGGACCTAAAATTTTCCCTAGTTTAGAGAGTTTTATCATCATAGATGGCGTACAAATTAATTTTTCAAAATTTAAATCACCATTTTTAATTTTTTCAACTAAATCATCACCACCAACTAAATCTGCTTTTGCATCTTTTGCTTCATTAATTTTGTCATCCTCACATACTACAGCCACATTAACAGATTTTCCTGTACCTCCTGGTAAATTAACCACAGTTCTCAAATTAATTTCGTTTTTTTTCTGTTTATTGTTAATTCTAAAACTTAATTCAATCGACTCATCAAATTTTGTAGTACAATTAGATTTAACAATGTTTAACAAATTTTCAATTTTATCATATTGAAGATTTTTTGTATTATCAGGTAATTTTTTATATCTTTTAGATCTCATTATTCTTTAACCTCGATACCCATAGATCTTGCTGAGCCTGCAATAATTTTTGCTGCTTCATCAATATCATGAGCGTTCAAATCCTGCATTTTTTTTTCAGCAATATCTTTAAGCTGTTGCTTAGATATACTTCCAACAATATTTCTTCCTGGTTCTTTTGATCCACTTTTAAGTTTCATTGCCTCTTTAATAAAATGTGATGCAGGTGGTGATTTTATAACAAAATCAAATTTTTTATCTTTGTAAACTGTAATAATAACTGGCACAGGTTTTCCCGCGAAGGATTTAGTCTTATCATTAAATGCTTTACAAAATTCCATAATATTAATTCCTCTTTGACCAAGAGCAGGTCCAACTGGAGGAGCTGGATTCGCTTGACCACCCATTATTTGTAATTTTACATATCCGCTTATTTCTTTTTTTGCCATTAGCTTGCCTTTTCTACTTGATTGTATTCTAAATCAACAGGTGTTGGTCTACCAAATATTGAAACAGAAACTTTTAATCTTAATTTATCTTCATCTATATCTTCTACTAAACCACTGAAAGAAGCAAATGGTCCATCAATAACCTGGACCTTCTCTCCTACATTATATTCCACACCTGATTTCGGCTGTGCAACACCATCTTTAATTTGACCAAGTATTTTTTCTATTTCTTTATCTGAAACAGGAATCGGAGTTCCCTTTGATCCAAGAAATCCACTAACTTTTTTTAGATTTTTAATCATATGGTAGATATTATTGTCCATTTCACTTTTAATTAATACATATCCAGGAAAATATTTTTTTTTTCTTTGAACTCTTTTTCCTCTCTTAACTTCTGTTATGTCATGAGTAGGGACAATAATTTCTTCAATCTTTTCAGCTATTTTTGCTTTTTCTGCTTCTTCCTTAATAAGTTGAGCAACTTTATTTTCAAAACTAGAATGTGATTGAACAATATACCAATTTTTCATTACAAACCTACTCTGAGTATAACTTCTAGAAAAAACTTTAACACTTGATCTAGTAGTAAAAAAAACAAGGAAGCTAAAACCGCCATTGCAAAGACCATTAATGCACCTTGTAAAGTCTCTTTTGCAGTTGGCCAAGAAATCTTAAATGCTTCTTGCTTAACGTCTTGTATAAATTTAAGTGGGTTTTTCATTTTTCATTTAACTAAAGTGGCAGGAGCGAAGGGAATCGAACCCCCAACCTCCGGTTTTGGAGACCGGCGCTCTACCAATTGAGCTACACTCCTATTGAGTTTACTCTATAATCTTAGTTACTACTCCAGCTCCTACTGTTCTACCACCTTCTCGGATTGCAAAATTAAGTTTTTCATCCATTGCAATTGGTGTGATAAGTTTTACTGTAAATTTAGCATCATCACCTGGCATCACCATTTCTGTTCCAGATGGCAATTCAACTTCACCAGTAACATCTGTTGTTCTAAAGTAAAATTGAGGTCTATACTTAGTAAAGAATGGGGTATGTCTTCCACCTTCTTCTTTTTTTAATACATAGGCTTGAGCTTCAAATTTAGTGTGAGGTTTGATAGATCCTGGTTTGCAAAGCACCTGGCCTCTTTCCACGTCAGTTCTTTCAACACCCCTTAATAGTGCACCTATATTATCTCCTGCTTCACCTGAGTCTAAAAGTTTTCTAAACATTTCTACACCCGTACAAACTGATTTTTTAGTTTCTCTAATGCCAACTATTTCTATTTCTTCTCCAGTTTTAATCACTCCTGATTCTACTCTTCCTGTTACAACAGTTCCTCTTCCAGAAATTGAAAAAACATCCTCCACTGGCATTAAGAAATCTTTATCTTTAGGTCTGTCTGGTTGTGGAATGAACTCATCAACAGCTTTCATTAATTCCATAATTGAATTTTTTCCAATTTCATCATCTTTTCCCTCTACTGCAGCTAAAGCTGAGCCTTTAACTATTGGAGTTTTATCTCCTGGAAACTTATATGATGTTAATAAATCTTTAATTTCCTCTTCAACCAAATCTATCATTTCTTTATCATCGACTTGATCTACTTTATTTAAATATACAACAATTGCAGGAACTCCTACTTGACGAGCAAGAAGAATGTGTTCTCTTGTTTGTGGCATTGGACCATCTGCTGCATTCACAACTAAAATTGCTCCATCCATTTGTGCAGCACCTGTAATCATATTTTTTACATAGTCAGCGTGACCAGGACAATCTACATGGGCGTAATGTCTGTTTGCGGTTTCGTATTCTACGTGTGCTGTAGAAATTGTTATACCTCTCTCCTTTTCCTCAGGAGCTTTATCAATTTGGTCATAAGCAGTAAATTGCGCACCACCTGACTCTGCTAATACTTTAGTTATCGCAGCAGTTAATGTTGTTTTACCATGATCAACATGACCAATAGTTCCAATATTACAGTGCGGTTTATTTCTTACAAACTTTTCTTTTGACATTACTTTTTTACCTCATTTTTCTTTTTTCTTTTTTTAATTTTTGGAGCGGGTAAAGGGAATCGAACCCTTACATCCAGCTTGGAAGGCTAGCGTTCTACCATTGAACTACACCCGCATCACCCAAGTATACTCCTAAATTATTTAAATATTTATTGAATGGTGGAGGGGGAAGGATTCGAACCTTCGAAGACCGAAGTCAACGGGTTTACAGCCCGCCCCATTTGACCGCTTTGGTACCCCTCCCTAATAGCAGGGGAAGCGTCCCCTTGTTCAATAAAGCTTTAAACAACATGCGTTTTATATATTTTTATTGTACAAATGCAATACGTGAATTTCAGGAAAAATAGTATAAAAACTCAATAAATTCATAAAATATGACTCAAAAATCAACCTTTTTTATTGCGGGACGTCATGCTGTAATTGGAGCGTTGAAGAACCCTGATAGAAGAGTAATCAAAATATTCTTAACAGAGGAAAGTAAAAAAAATATTCACAAACAAAACCCTCATAAAAATTTATTAAAAGATATAAAAGTTTTTTTCAAAACTAAAAAGGAATTAGATAAATACTGTAGAAGCGAAGATATATTGCATCAGGGTTATGTTGCTGAAATAGAACATTTAGAAAGTCCTGAACTAAAAGAGTTTATTAGAGACAAAAATAATTTAACATTTGTTTGTTTGGATGAAGTTACAGATCCCAGGAATATTGGTTCGTTAATTAGGAGCGCGGCTTCATTTAATATTGATGGACTTATTGTAAAAGAAAGACATTTTCCAAGTGAAAGTAAATTATTATATAAATCTGCTAGTGGCTGTGTTGAGTACTTAAATATTTTTCAAGTATCGAATATAAATACTACTTTAAAATATTTAAGAGATAAAAATTTTTGGGTTTATGGATTTACAGCTAATAGTGATAAAAATTTTACTGATGTTAAGTGGACCGGAAATAATATTTTACTTTTTGGTTCAGAAGGATATGGTTTAAATCAACACACAGAAAAGTATACAGACTTTTCAGTAAAAATTAATATTAACAAAAATGTTGAAAGTTTAAATATATCCAATAGTGCAGCAATAGTTTTTCATCATATAAATCAACAAAAATAATTTCTTGATAATATAATAAATGCTATTAAAAAACGCTTCATGCCCTTGTAGCTCAGTTGGTAGAGCAATTGATTTGTAATCAATAGGTCCGCGGTTCGAATCCGTGCGGGGGCACCATCATTCAACTAAATCAATAATTATTATTGCTACAAAATTTAATTTCTAAAAAATTTTAGGTTTGAGTGTGTCGTGAGTGTGTCGAGGTTGTGTCGTGATCAAGTATTCGTTATTAACTAATCTACACAATCAAAAACTACTTTGTAATCTTCTTTTGATTTATATTTTGCAGATCTCTCAAATTTTAAACAATGCTTTTCTGCTTCTGGAAGCGCTTCTATTTCATCACCATATAGATATAAAACTACAAAGTTCTTATTACCATTTACAGATGGTTTTTCACATTTATAAGTTTGAGTTTGCAAATCATATGCACCTTTAACAAGTTCACCAGCGATGGGATATTTTTCAAATTGTAAACAATGTTTTTTAGCTTTATTAAAGATTAATTTTTTAGAGGCAATGTTGGGAAACCATTGAATAGTGATAAGATCATTGTTTTGTTCTATGACTGTTAATCGTTTTCCAAATCCGTAGTTTTCTCCATCATATCTACAAGACACCAATAACAAACCAAGAACCACGATCCCTAAAAGTTTTTTCATTTTTTTCCTGTACATTTTTTAGCTGCATCTTCTGTATAAAGTTTACTTCCACCCCAACTTTTAATTACTCTATCCATACATTTCCCTGTAGATCTATTAGCTCCAGAACAAGCATATGCAGCATCTTCTGTATAAAGTTTACTTCCACCTAAACTTTTAATTACTCTATCCATGCAAATTTCTAATGGATCCTTAAACATATCTAAAAGTCCTGCATAAGAGAATTTGATGACTAAAGGATTAAAACATATAAATAAACCCAGAACCACGATCCCTAAAAGTTTTTTCATTAATTAAATTTATAAATTGTAGCCGTTGCATCTCTAAACTGCCAACAATTGTAAAGTAGTGCTACACCACCTGAAATTTTTTCCATTTTATAATTACTAAATCCATCTCCACCCTTTTCATAAGCAACAATTTTAAGATCATTTTTCAATGTTGACTCTGAAGGAGCAGGATCAGTAAAGTTTCTATGACATCTACGAACAGTAATTGAAGTTATCACTTCAGCATTTTCAGGCACTGTTTCTGTATATTTTATTGTTTGATTAATCTTCCTCATCTCATCTTTGCTTACAGTAGTGCTTAAATTATTTCCTACTTTTCCAGAACCTGACGGACCTGAAGTTGTCGCGCAACCTGAAACAAAAAAACTTATGACTAAAACTCCTAATATTTTTTTCACGTTTAGAGATTACCATTGTGTCGTACGTGTGTCGAGATTACTGATGATTGTTTATAAGTATTGCTAAAGCATATTTATTTGATTGATGATACAAGATTTGTAATCAATAGGTCCGCGGTTCGAATCCGTGCGGGGGCACCAATACTTGAAATTTATAATGATTTTGAAGTTATTTTTTTTTTTGGATCAAAGAAAGGTTTCTCAATAACTTCACACTTAAAATTTTTATCCTCAATAGAAACATCTATCTCCATTCCAATTACAGAATAATTAATATCTACCATAGCTAATGCTATATTTTTTTTTAAACGAGGTGAATATACTGCTGAGGTTACTTTTCCTATAATCTTATTGTCAGATTTTAAGGGCCAGAATGTAGTATTTGGTCCGCTTAACTTTTCACATTTAATCTCTAAACCAACTTGTAATCTTTTTACTCCATTAGCTTTAATTCTTTTAAGTGCTTCTTTGCCAATAAAATTAATATCTCCATCTAAATTAACCAGACGATCTAAACCAAGTTCAAATGGGTTTGTGTGAATGTCAGCATCAGCATGGTAAGAAAGCATGCCACCTTCTATCCTTCTAATAGAAGACGTATGGCCTGGTTTAAGTCCAAACTCTTTTCCAGTAGCCATAATTTTTTCATATAAATCATTTCCTTTTGATCCATCTCTTAGAAATAATTCATAACCAAATTCACTTGACCAGCCGGTTCTTGATACAATTAATGGTATTCCATCTAAATCTAATTCTCTAAACCAATAATATTTTAAATCTTTTATACTTTCTCCAAATAATTTAATCATGATTTCAGCAGACTTTGGTCCTTGTAATTGTAATGGCGAAACATCTGGCTCAGTTATTTTCACATCTAATCCAGAGTTAATTGCAACTCCTTGAGCCCATAATAAAATATCACTATCACCCAAAGATAACCAAAAATGATTTTCTCCCAAACGTAAAAGAACTGGGTCATTTAACACTCCACCTTCTGCGTTTGTAATTAAAACATATTTACATTGTCCAACAGATAATTTTGATAAATCTCTTGGGGTTAATAATTGAATAAATTTAAAAGCATCTGGCCCAGTAATTTCAACTTGTCTTTCAACAGCAACGTCACATAAAATTGCTTTTTCAATTAAGTTCCAAAAGTTTTGCTCAGGATCGCCAAAATCACGAGGTATATACATATGGTTATAAACAGAAAAACCTGTTGCGCCCCACCTGACTGTTGCATCAAAATATGGAGATTTTCTTATTTGAGTTCCAAACCCAAAGTTTTTGTTACTCATTAATTTATTTCTTTTCTGATTTGCTCTATTTTAATTTTTTTTTGAAGACTTCTGTTTGAATCATATAAAAGATTAAATTTAACTTTTTTATTAATCTTAATAGATATTGTCTTTGCATTTCTAACTTCGTAATTGTCAGCAACCGCACTTATTGGTCTTTTATTAATATTTAGATTTTTAATTGTAATTTTTGATTTATCACTCACAATTCTACCCTTCCATCTTCTAGGTCTAAAGGCACTAATAGGCCTAATAGAAAGTTTTTTAGAGTCCAAGTTTAATATTGGTCCATAAACTGACATATTATATGCAGTGCTTCCTGCAGGTGTTGATATTAATACTCCATCAGAAACTAGTTTTTTAATAATTTTTTGCGAACCGTTAGAAATTTCAAGAGATGCAGTCTGTCTACTTTGTCTTAAAACTGAGACTTCATTGATAGCAATAGACTTTTTAATTTTATTAAACTTATTCTTTACACTCATTTCTAAAGGCGAAATCGAAACTTGTTTTGCTTTTGATAAATTTCTAATAGTATTTTTAAACGAAAACTTATTCATTAAAAAACCATAACTACCAGCATTAATTCCATAAAAAGGTTTTTTGTATTTATTATACTTTTTTAATGACGAGAGCATAAAACCATCACCTCCAACGACAACTATTAGATTGCATTTACCTAATGATATATTTTTGATTTTATGATCTAGAAAATTTTTAATTTTTTTTGATGTTTTTGTATGATCAAAAAGTATGTGTGGTTTTAACATTTAGTGGTGCCCTCGGCCAGACTCGAACTGGCACTCCATAAATGGCAAGGATTTTAAGTCCTTTGTGTCTACCAATTTCACCACGAGGGCATTTGTGAATTTCATGAGTATTTATGCTAATATTTATAATTGAACAAGATGAATAAGTAAAATTTTTTTATTTTATCCCCCTGGCTTCTAGTCTGCTTCTAGTTATCCTATAAAATCCTATAACTAATTGAGATATTTTATCTTTTCATATGTTAATTTTTTTTGATTTTCTCTGTGTTTCCAAACAGAAATATCTTCATCAGGAAACGTCTTTTTTTTATTATTAAGAATTTTTTTTAAAAATTTAAATAGATTATCTAAATCCCAATCATAACCTTTACTTAAGTAAACATCTTTACTGTAGTTGTATTTTGCATAAGTTTTAGTTTTATAATGTTTCATTATAAAAGGGGTAATTTTTTGCTTTAATATTTTATCACTTAATTTATATTTTTTTAATATTGTGTCTGTATAATCTCTGCCAATACTTTGTAAGCAAATTAGAAATGCATCTTCAAATTTTTTTGATGATAACAATCCATATTCAAGAGCCCAATCCTTACCTATTTCTTGCTCAGCTCTAAATATTGTTTCGTAGTTCAAAGTTCTATCAAGCATTTTAAATTGCATTACTATATCGTTTGTAATTGGTTCTAAATGAAACGGATCTTCTTTATAAAAAGGAGTTCCAATCAATTCTTCACCATTTAACTCATTTAAAATTAAACTAATTGAATGATGTTCTGAAATGTCAATATTTTTTAGCGTTTCTATCAATTGCTTATGGTTAAAATTTTTGTTCATTTTTTATATTCCGTCTCAAATCCTCTTTTTTTGGAGTATATAAGCGGTCCCTAAAAAGAGAGTTACAAAAATAATTGAGGGTAGTGGATTATTAATTAATCTCATTAAGCCTGAGCATGTGTCACAAATACCAATTCTAAAAGATAATTTGTCAAAAAAAAACAAAGAAAATTAAATAAAAATATAAAATAAAACTACCAAAAAAAATTATTACTCCAATTGGAAATTTATTTTTTTTAGATTTAATGTCATTATCTTTGCTCATAAATTTACAGGTTAATCCTCATTTTAATTTCTTACAATTATAAAATGCATCATAATCGTTGATTGAACCAGTAACCAAAAAATAATCTATCCATAACTCAGGTCTTTCATTGGATACTAGCGGAAATACAAACAACATAGAGTTACCAGGTGGATCACCTTCTAGGATCCATGGAGGCATATAAGTAGGCTGTATTATTAAAGATTTTCCCCAATGTTGGTATCCGAAAATTTTCTTTTTTAAAAAATGTTTTTTTATCAAAACATCTCCCCCCTCTAGAAATTCACCATCCCAGAAACCAAATTTGATTTTAAATACTTTCGGAAATTTAACAATAGGTGCATATTTTGCTCCTCCACCTGAAGGAAATAATTGTCTTCCTTTCATCGAGCATTCTAGGGTGATGCTTTGAAATGGCAGGATTTTAGTATGATAACTTCTATATGTTACATAGCTTAAAACTAAAAAAACAAAAATAAATATAATTGCAATATTAATCTTATTTTTTTTCAAATACTCATTATACATAAGTAATTTATATTATTATATCCACCTAGCTTCTAGTCTACTTCTAGTTTGAGAGAATTTATTATTCATATTTTCCAATAAAAATAATTAAAGGTTTTTTTAAAGTGTAGGATTTAATGGGATTTAAGACTGTATGAGACTGTGTGAGACTATAAAATATCCCTACCCTATGTTTTTTAAGTCCTTTGTGTCTACCAATTTCACCACGAGGGCATTTGTGAATTTCATGAGTATTTATGCTAATATTTATAATTGAACAAGGTTAATAAGTAAAATTTTTTTATTTTATCTCTCCATGCTCTAGTCTTGCTCTAGTTGTCCCATATTATCCTATAACAATATTCAATAAGCCTGAGGCGTGTCTATTGATATCGAGATTTTTTATTTACCTTTTTTAATAACTGAATGAGCTATTTTTTTCCAATTATAATCTATGTGAATAGTATTAATTACGTTTATTCTACCTTTATCAAAATCAATAATAATACTTTGTCCACCTTTACCAACCATTCCCATTATATTCCTTCCACGCATTCCTGAATAGTCTGCGTAGAACTGCCCAGCATATGATTTAGGATTTAAACCTGGACTTTTGTCTTCTTTCCACTTATCATTTTTTGGAATTCTTCTTTCATGAATATTTTTTAAATACTTTCCAACACAAGTATCATTTTGCCAATCATCTAGCATTGCTTTAGCTATTCTTAGATAATCATACCTTGAAGCATTGAATGAATATCTTAAAGGACCATCTTCATCTCTTACTTTATACTCTTTTAAAATTTTATTATTTCTATTATTGGATTTAATAGTTCTGTCATTCATTTTTAAAAACCACACATCATTTTTAACTTTTGCTTTGTCTATAAATATTTCATCTAATAGATTTTGAAATTGACCTTCAGATTTAAACCAAACATAGTTTATTAAAAGATTGGTTATAAAATTAGTGTATTGATATTTGCTTTTTACCTTTTTTGAGTCTTTAAAAACTCCCTTCTGCAAGTGAAATTCAACAGTATTTGCGTTCGCATTTTTTCTATATTTATTTGTTTTTAAATCCTTATCTGCATATTTTTGATGACCAGCAGCCATATTTAGAAGATTTATTAATTTTTGATCATAAAAAAGTGTATTTTCTAATAGAGGCCAATCATTTAATCTATGGTCAACACCATTTATATATCCTTTACATATTGCATGACCTGTCACATAGGATACAATACTTTTTCCAACAGACATGCTGGTAAACTGAGTATTATTATCAAACAAAATTCCAAAACGATTTTTTGGCGATATCTCATCTATAGTAATTTTACCATCTTCGTAAAGTAAGTAACTAAGTAATGCTGTTTTCTGCATATGTTTTTTGATGTATTTGGAAATTTTGTCATCTCTTAATTCGGTTTTAAATTTGTAAGGATTTTTTGATCCTTTAGAGCCAGCACGGTCAAATCCATTTTCTGTAACAATGTATCTAAATAAATAATACAGCAAAGTATCTTTATTTGGATTAGTGCCCCAAGGGATTTCTGGTGATTTAAAAAATTTTATTTTTAGATTATTTGTGGCGTGAACTTTATGACATTCAAGCCAGAACCACTCGTTAGTTTTAACCTTTGGTTCATCAACAAGACCAACCTTTGGTACTTTTAAACCATGTTTTTGAATTAATTTTTTGCATCCTGCTTTTTGTTCAATATTTAAATACTGTGTATGACCGTTGTCTAATAACCAATTGTTAAAATCGTCAATTCTTGAATCATTTGCGTAAGATGTATTTGAAAATAAAAATAAAAATATAATTATTAAAATTTTTTTCATAATCCAAGAATACCAAATCATTAAACAAGAGTCTAACTGCTAAACTCTAACTCTATGCTCTAGTATTGCTCTAGTTTGAGAAAAAAATAAACTTTATTTTTCAATATTAATTGAAAGCTAATTTAAAGTTATGTTATTTTACAGGATGTTTTAGACTGCCTTGGACTACCACGGACTGACTCGTCTGTGAATCCTTCGTCTTTTAAGTCCTTTGTGTCTACCAATTTCACCATGAAGGCATGAGTTATTTTAATGAGTATTTATGTTAATATTTACCTGAATGAAACAAAAAAAACAAATTATTATTTTTACTGATCTTGATGGATCTCTATTAGATAAAGATACATTTGAATTTCACGAAATTGAGGATTACTTTAGAGATTTAGTTTCAAAAGGTATAAAAATAATTCCAAACTCTAGTAAAACAAAAGCTGAATTATCAAACTTTAATAAACAATATAATTTAAATTTAAGTTTTATTGCAGAAAATGGTTCATCTATTCATGGATTAAATTTGATACACAAAAATCTACCTAATAATATATTTTTAAGCAGAACAGTAGATGAAATTTACAAAATTTATAATCAAAATGTTACAGATAATTTAAAAGAAAAAGTTACTTTTATTTTAAATTTGAAATCCAATGAACAACAAGAAATATTTGGCCTTTCATTAGAAAAAATGAATCTAGCTATTAAAAGAGATCATTCGATACCAATTCAATTTAATGGAACCGAAATTGAAAAAAATGAATTTATTAAAATTATGAATAATTCAGGATTAACTATTCAAACAGGGGGAAGAATAATGAATATTTGTGACAACGTTAATAAATCAATAGCTATGAGTAAAACTATGGAATTAATCAATAAAGAAATAGACAATGAGATAATAACTATTGGTGTTGGCGATAATCAAAATGACATTGATATGCTAAAACATAGCGATTACCCATGTTTAGTTAAAAATAATAGTTTTGATAGTTCGTTGCTAAATATAGATAATTTAATCAAATCTACTGAGCCATCTCCTAGAGGATGGGCAGATGTGATCAAAACGGCTATACAAAAAATTAAAACATAGGATAGGTTGCGGCCATGAGTGATTTCTATCAAGATGGCACTATATCAACGCTCCATGACTTTGGCACTAAATCAACAAAAGATTTAGAAAAAGATCTTTTAAAATTTTCCAAGGAAAGAAAAATGGAACTTATTTTACCTTGTCTTTATTCAGAATTAAAAGGTGATGCATTACCTAAAATTGTAAATGAGATAAGTAAAACAAATTATTTAAATCACATAATTATTGGTTTAGATAAAGCAACTGAGGCTCAAGCCAGAAGAGCTTGGACATTTTTTGAAAAATTAGAAACTCCATTTACAATTCTTTGGAATGACGGTCCTAACCTTAAAAAATTGGACAAAGAATTAAAAAAATTAGGACTTGCTCCAAATGAGTACGGAAAAGGTAGAAATGTTTGGTATTGTATTGGAATGTCTATTGCAAGAGATAGCGCAAGGTCTGTGGCATTGCATGATTGTGATATAAAAACTTATGATCGAAGAATGTTAGCAAAACTTTTTTATCCTGTTGTAAATCCATTATTCAATTTTGAATTTTGCAAAGGTTTTTATCCAAGAGTTGCAGATAACAAAATGAATGGGAGGGTTGCTAGATTACTTGTATTTCCATTATTAAATGCATTAGAGAAAACAATAGGAAATAGCGATTACTTAAATTTTATGAAGTCATTTAAATATCCATTAGCAGGAGAATTTTCATTTAGAAGAAATATTTTACCTGAATTAAGAATTTCGTCAGATTGGGGAATAGAAATTGGAATTCTATCAGAAATGCAAAGAAACTTTTCTCCACAAAATATTTGTCAGGTAGATTTGGCTGATACCTATGATCACAAACATCAAAAATTGTCTATTAATAATGAAAAGCATGGTCTATCAAGAATGTCTATTGATATTATAAAAACTTTTATAAAAAAATTAGCAACCCAAGGACACTCATTTAGTAAAGAGCAATTTAGATCTTTAAAAGCAACATATTATAGAGCAGCTTTAGATCTAATAGATGCTTACAGAAACGATGCTCAGATGAATGGTTTAAAATTTGACTCTCATACTGAAGAAAAGGCAGTTGAATTATTTGCTGCAAATATTATGAAAGCAGGTGATGCTTTTTATCAAAACCCAATGGATACACCTTTTATACCTACATGGAGTAGAGTTAAAAGTGCAATACCAGATTTTTTAATAAGATTAGAAAAAGCAGTTAACGAAGATAACATGCGCTATATTTAAATAGATTAGTTTTTTGAATTATACTGAGGATGTTTAGACTCTGGACGATTTTTATGCTTTACCACTATTGATCCATCAACAACCTTAATATCATAACCCCAATTATCCCATCCTTTTAACGATAATGGTTCGCTAAGTTTATCTTCCAAAGTACGCGGGTAAACATAACAACCCTCACTATCTCCATATTGAACTCTCGCTTCTTCCATTTTTTTTTTAACTTCCATGTGCAAGTCTAGTGGAACATTCAAATGTTGCCCAAGTAAGTAACTTAAATTCATATCTTTACATGCTAAATCCATTGTAAATCCAGCTTCATATTTCTGATTAAAAATATGAGGAACAACTGTTTCCCAGGCAAAAGAGTTACCTGCCGAAACTCGAATTGCATCAAAAAAACTTTCTAAATCTAGTCCTGCTCTTTTTGCAATCATCATGCATTCAGATGCTGCAACCATATTAGTAAATGCAAGCATGTTTGAGACAACTTTTGCAATTGCACCTGCTCCTATCTCTCCACACAAAACAACTACTTCACCTATTGCATCTTGTAAAACTTCTTTCCAATTATTGAAAATCTCTTTATCTCCACCTGCCAAACAAACCATATTGTTATTTTGCAAAGCATGAACACCTCCAGTTAGAGTAGCTTCCAACATTGAAATACCATAAGTTTTTGCTTTATTTGATAATTCTTGTGTTTGTTTAAAATCAGTTGTGGACGTATCTATCCAAACCATACCAGTGGATGAATTATGTAATAAACCATCCACACCATCAACAACTTGTAAAACATGTTCTGGTTTAGGCAAACAAGTTAAAACTATATTACATTTCTGTGCAATATCTTTGATGGAATTCGCCTTAATAACATCTTTAGGAACATCATCGAGTTTATTTTTGTCAATATCAAAGGCTATAAGTTTATACTTCTTTGCTTTGTGTAAATTATTTAAGATTGGTGTACCGGCATTTCCTAAGCCAATCACTCCTATTGTTATGATGTCGCTCATGATCTCTCCTTTCGTAATTTAAATAAATGTTGATGTTACATCTCCAAAAGCTGATGAGGTAACTTCGATCAACTTCTTTTCATTAATTGGTACAGGAAATCCATAAGCTCCTGTTAAAATTAAATCATTTTTTTTCAAAATATTATTTGTTTTTGCTTTATGTTTAACTAGCCACTCTATTTCTCCAAGCATATCAAAAGGCCATTTTTTATCTATCCATTTATCGACTACTTCATTGTCATAAACAAGTTTAAGATCTGTAATTTCAGTGTTGTTTGGAACCTTATTTTCTTGTCCTAGTATAACTCCAGCGTGAATTGCATTATTAGCTAAAAGTTCTGCACCATTTGGAGCATCTCCATTAAAAACTAAATTATGTATTTCTATAAGAGGATAAATCGATTGAACAGACTCTAATATATAATCAAATGAAACAAGATCTGGATTAATATCTCTATTAAGTATTACTCCAAATTCTGCTTCCATAGCTGGATTAGAATAATCTTTTTTATTAAGTTCCACACCGTTTTGATGCAATTCGCTATTCCAAAGAAATCCACTAGCTGGATGAGTAAAGCCCATTTTTTTTTGAGTATCATTTGAAACACAACCAATTTTATAACCAATAATTTCCTCACCTCTTTTAAGTCTTAAATCAGCGACTTTAGATTGTATTAGTAAAGCATTTTCATTACTTATTACTACTTTGTCTTTAAATAACTGGCTAGGTTTTTTTGCATCGTAATCTTCAAGAATTTTATTTGAATATAAATCTAATTCTTTTGAAGATAATTTGCTCATTAAATAAGTAAAACAACTAAAAATATCATCTGAATAAAATTAATCACAACAGATATAAAGTGTGAATATTTAAATTTTTTATCCTGCTTTTCGTCTCTATATTTATTTATCAGAGGCATTAATAAATAATTTGAAGTCGCAAATAAAAGTGTAATTGCAAGTATTAAGTAAAAATCTATTCCTAATTTACTTAAGAATAAAAAAGTTAATAAAACAATTAAACTTAAACCTAGGTTAACATTGTAATAAAAAGGAAATATTCTTCTTATGAACTTTCTGGCATTATCTTCATCTAAAGTAGTAAATACCACTGGAGCAATAACAAATGAAAAGAATAACATTATTCCTAAAATCATTGCTGTTAAGTAAATACTAATCTGTTCAATCATAATTTAGTTTTCTATTGAATTTTCTTCTTTCATTAATATTGGTCTACCATCATGTGCAGTATTAAGAGGTATAATTTTACCTTTATATTTTGCACATAAAGTTGGTGCACTTCTAACTTCTTCTCCTAATCTAACTTCTAAATCAACAATTACTAATTTTGCATCTTCTAATTCTTTTAATATTCTCATTTTGGTCCTTTGGTTAATTAATTTAATTTAATGGCAGGCCTGATTATGCTTCTTAAGTCTCCAATAGTTATATGGCCAAGGAGTAACAAATCCAACTGCTAACATTATAGGAACTACCCACCAAGTAAGCATTGCGCCACCTGTTAAAACATAATCTGTAATATTCATAGCAACTTCCATACTAATCATAGAAATAAAGCTCATGCCTAATGCAGTCTTTAATGCTTTTTGAAAAGTAAAATTTTGTTTAATTAAAATAAATGTCTCTAATATTACACTTGTAATCAAACCATTAATAATAGCTAAAATCATAATACTTAAAACTGGGAATGGAATTTTAGTTAATTGAAAAAATAGTATAGTTCCAAAATCACCAATGGCACAACCCAACAAGCACCAAGCAGTATTCTTAGCACTTTTTCTCCAAGTATGTTTACATTTCCAATTAAAACTTATTGCTTCAGCACTCATTTTTTCAACTTTTTAAAGGATATATTTATCGCCAAGATACATTGCAAAGGCAATCGCAGCACCTAATAAAATATATTTCATATATTAGACTTATACCTAAAATAATCTGTGTTTAAAATGTGATATTTTTTCATAATCGTAACGAAATTAGAACCCAATTATAACAAATCGATATCATAGAAATAGAATCATGAGATTATCATTATTCTTTTTTCTTCATTTAGTTGCTTTCGTGATCCTCTTAATTGTCCATCCACATGCTCGTGCAAATGATGGATGGACAATTGAAAAACATAATCAAAACCTAACCAATATAAATTGTAAAAACTAATTATGTTTGTTGGAATGGAAGCATTATTAATACTAAGTCTTTTAGGAATTATTTTTTAGTTAATTTTATTGTCCTAATGCTTCCTTAGCAGAGTCTACAGTATAATTTGTTCCATATTGTTCATTGTAAGCCTTAACAGCATCGGCAAAACTTGAGTATCCAAGTCCTTGTGCTGCAGCTTCTAAATTTGTTGAAACACCAACATTTGCCGCTGCAACAATACTATCTGCAACCGTGCTTAAATCTGTTCCTAAATCCTTAGCTATAGATGCAGCATCAAATGATCCAAGTTGATTTATTAAATCTACACCTCTAGTTACATCTCCCCAGGTTGATGATCCTTCCAAGTATTGTGATGATTCCCAAGATGCTGCATACTCCTTTGCAGACATATTAGTTCCATACAATTCATTAACTGTTTGAGTAAGATCATCAAAATTATTTAATTCTATACCAAGTGAATTTCCTACTAACTGACTATAATTATTTAAAGAAATGCTAAAATCTTGTGATAACCATGAATCTATATCAAATGAACCACTCTCTTTAATTTCTTGAGCAATATCTTGAATATTTTGATTTATATTATCACTTATTGCATTTTTTAAATCAGGATTATCAATTAGAGATTTAAATGAATTATAAGCAAGTTGTGCTTTGATATCTTTCACGTTTTCATCTGTAAATTCAATAATATTTCCAGCACTGTCTTTAATTTCGCTTGGTAATTCACCTCGCCAAGAATTAGCCCAATCTTTCATGGCCCATCTTTTCATGTTGTCCAAAGTATCAAAAGACATAGATATCGATTTAACTTCAAAACCATCGTTTTCTAATTTATTTAAGCTCGTATCTAAATCAAATCCATTTGTTTCTAAATTTAATATAGCTTTCTGAGTATCTTCAGAATCAATTTTTTTTCTAATTTTTAATTTAGATGTTATTAAAGCTAATGTTGCTTGATCTTCTTCTTTCAATTCATCTAAATTTAAATCATCCATATTTTGTGAATATTTTTTTTTTATTACTTTTGGTTCGAATTCTTTTAAAATTGATAAATTGACATCAATTGCATTAATAATTACATTCAATTCTTTTGATGAGCAATTAGGTTTACATGCATCATAATAATCCATTGATTTAAGAAATATATCGTTGAGAGAGGAATATAAATCCTTTGATTTATGATTTGATTTTGAAATATTTTTAAAAGATTTTTTTATATATTTTACGTTTTTATTTAATTGCTTTTTAAAATCCTTATCATCAATTCTTTTTTCACTTTTTTCTGAAAAAGTTTTTTTTAAATTTCCATAATATTTTTTGAATTTGGAGTTTTCATTTTTTAATTTTTTTTCCTCTTTAGAAAGTGTGTGTGTAATTTTTTTTGCGGGCTTTAAAAAATTATGCATAAACATATATCTATCTAAAGCCTCATCGAGTGTATTATCCTTGTTTAAAGACATGGCCTCCCTCATTGATTTTTTTGCATTATTTAATGAATACAGCGTTTTAATGTCTTTTTTTGTTTTCCAATTGATATTTGGATAATTATTTTTAAATTTTTCTATCGACTTTTCTTTATCTTTAAGTTCATAATTATAAAAGACCTCAAAATAAGCCATTGCTTTCATCATGTTCTCTGGATATTTTTCAAGTAATTTCGGTTTTTGGACAAAAGTCGTATACATTCTCATCATAGCGTCTTTAGCGGTATTTTTAGGTGATCCTATAGCTTTAAACAATCCATCAGGATATTTGTCTATTTTTACATAAGTTCCAAGTTGATTAAATTCCTGAAGTGAAACATATGTTTTTGTTAAATCAAAATCTTTTGCTTCTTCATTGACTTCCTCTTTTGAAAAATTTTCTTTTTTAATTTTTTTATCTGGCTCTACTTTTTTAGTATCGTTGCTAGTTACTTTGCTCTCTGATTTTAAAATAATTGATTTTGCTTTAGAAAATTCTTCCTTCGTGATAGCACCCTGTTTGTAAAGATTATTTAATGATGTGAGTTCTTCAACAATATTGGAATAACTTAAATTACAAATACTTAAAAAAATAAAAGTTATAAAAAAAAGCTTACTAGCTTTTTTGTAATTGATAAATTGATACATAATGCTTTTTTTTAGGAAGTGGAATTATTACAGGCACATCCGTACATCGAGGTACTATTGATTTTTTTCCATAAATAATATTTGCTTCATAGTTTTCAAAGTTTGATTCTGGGTGAGGATTTCCATCATTAATTATTGGCCATGCATCGCAAGCTCTATAACCGAATAATATTAGTGGTCTTGATCCATTAGTATGATTTAAGCCTGAACCATGAATTGTTCTGCAATGAAAGAAAGCAACCGAACCCGCTTTACCTGTTAAAGAAACTGATTTTTTTAAGTTAATCTTATTTTTTTTAGTATTAATTTTGCCCACAAAGAAATTTTCATTGCTATGATGGCTAAATAGTTCTTTTTTATGTGAACCTTTAATTACTTTTAATGGACCATTTATTTCGTAACAATCTTCTAGATAAATACCTACTGTAATTAAATCGTCATTTGTGTGTGGATAAAAAGCAAAATCCTGATGCCATTCAACTAAACTACCCTTTTTCTTATTAGGTAATTTAAAATTTAATTTTCCGAGATGAAATCTTACTGTTCCACCAATTAGTTTTTTAACAATATTAATTATTTTTTTATTTCTTGATAAATCATAAAATAATTTATTGTTATTTTGGGGGTTATTTAATCTAAGTATTTCTTTATTTTTTGAAGAGTTGCTATTGAATACAAAGTGATAATTGTTATAGCTTTGTGTACCACCTTGATCTTTAACCTTTTTTCTACTTTTTTTTTCTTTTGTTACAATTTTAATAATTAAATCATTTAACTTATTGATATTTTTCTTTGAAATAAGTTCATTTTTTAATAAGTAGCCATTCTTTTTGTAGAAATTACTTTCTGATGTAGTGATACTCATGAGTAAATTTTATAGCAAAAATATAATAATCCAATACGAAAATAGCCCAGATATTATTGTAGCTATTACATTTCTTGAAAAATAACCAACTAGAATAGCAACTATTGCACCAAAAATTTTAGGATCATTCATTTCAATAAAGGTTCCATAATCGTTGATAAATATTCCAGGAAATATTATTGCTGGAAACACGGCTGATGGCACATACGCTAAAACTGCTTTTACTCTTTCTCCTAACAGATCCCTGTCTACTAAAGCAACCATAGTCATTCTCATACAATAAGTAATTATCCCTGCAATTATAATTGTAAACCAAGTCATTTTTTTAATCTCAAAACTAATGCAGCAACAAACAATGCAATAATAGGTGAAATAATTATGTAGGATTTAAAAGGTGCATCAAAAAATAATAAAGAACTTAATCCACAAGTAATCATAACTATTACATGATCTAATTTTTTAATATCTTGAACAACAATTGCGATAAAAGTTAAAGGAACTGCAAATTTCAATCCTAATTCCTCAGGTACAAATGAGCCGAGAATTATTCCAGCTAATGTAGATATCTGCCAACAAACCCATAAGGTTCCACCACTTCCTAATAAATGATAATGAAGATGTGTTTCATTTCTATTTTTTTGAAAGAATTTATTAGATTCTGCAAACCCTTGGTCCACAACCAAGTAAGATATCAAAAGCTTTTTGATAAATGATAATTTTTCTAAATATTCAGATAAAACAGCCCCATATAATAAGTGTCTTGAATTAATTACTCCAACTGAAGTTACTGCAATTAATGCGGAAGCTCCTCCAGAAAGAAGTTGCAAAAAGACAATTTGAGACGCACCACCAAAAATAATGATAGACATTGCATAAACTAATACTGGACTAAAACCTAACTCAATACCAATTGCTCCACATACAATTCCAAAAGGAATTACTGAGAACATATGCGGTGCTACAGCCAATATTCCTTTAGAAAATATTTGTTTTTTAGAGAGCATTTACTTAACTGGTTGTAGAGCTATTTTTAGGTATTTTACGTCTAACTTACAATCTTTGTATCCTCGTTTAACAACATTTAAATATCTTTCAGTTGGATATCTAAATTCTGTTTTATTAACCATGATATAAGTCATCACTATTTTATTGTAATAAGTAAAATAAAGTTTTTTATAAAGAATTGGATAATCTTCATAGACATCAAGTTTTTTTTCATCACTTTTTGATATTTCAAATAAAGCACCAGGAACTAAAGAATTTTTGCTTTTTTCAATGTCAGCAGCTCTATATTTGCTTCTAAAGTTTAATCTATAGCCTTTAAGTTCGTATTTTTTTAAGAAAACAGAGTCTTTACATCTCCGCTTCATTTGAAAAAGGTTAAGATTACTTCCGTAAGCAAAGTATAACATTACTCTAATTCAACTATTTTAATATTTTTTGCTTTTACAAATTCAAGGATTAATGAGTTACATAGGTTTATTTTGTCTTGATCTTTTGATCTTAATACAATTGATACACCTAATTTACCTTGTCTAAAAAAAGGATAACTACCAATTTCTACATCTTTGTTATTATCTTGAACATCAGTTAATGAACTTGCTATTTCACTTTCATAGGTCATCAAATTTATTGTCTTACTAAGAATTGGATCGCCACCTACTAATACGTTGCCAAGTCCACCAATCATTGCTTTTAATATTGATGGAACACCTGGAAGAGAAAACACATTCTCTACATAGAAGCCTGGGGCACCACTAGTTGGATTTAAAATTAAATTAGCTGTAACTGGCATCTTTGCCATTTTTTGTCTACCATCGTTAAAATTACCTGGTTCATAATATTTTTCTAAAATTGCAAATGCCTCTTTATGAAATCCATATTCAATATTAAAAGCTTTTGATATCGACTCTGCGGTTATGTCATCGTGAGTAGGGCCAATACCACCTGTTGTAAACACATAGTTGTATTTAACTCTTAATTCATGAACTGTATCAATTATTGTTTTTTCCACATCTGGAATTACTCTTACCTCTCCAACAGAAATTCCCAAAGAATTAAGCCAAGTAGCTAGTGTGCTTGTGTTCAAATCTTTTGTTCTGCCAGATAAAACCTCATTACCTATAATGATAATTGCTGCAGATATTTCTTTTTTATTAGTCATTTCTAAATATAAATAAAATTCTATGAAATTTACCAACACTTTATTAAAAGGCAAATTACAACGGAGATATAAGAGATTTTTCACAGATATAGAAGTAAATAATAAAACTGTTGTAGCACATTGTCCAAATACAGGCTCTATGATGGGTTTATTGGATCAAGGAAATGAAGCTTGGATAAGCGAACACAATGATCCAAAGCGTAAATTAAAATTTACTCTAGAGATGATAAAAGTAAAAAAAAGAATAATTGGGGTAAATACTCATAGAGCAAATAGAATTGTCGAACATGCTTTAGAAAATAAATTAATAAAAGAATTTAGTACAATTAAAAATATACGAGCTGAATTTAAGTATTCTGATGATACTAGATTTGACTTTTTGTGTGATAAAAAAATATTAGAAGTAAAAAATACAACATTAATGAGGGAGGATGATATAGCAGAATTTCCGGATGCTGTTACTTCTAGGGGTACAAAACACCTTCAAAAGTTAAAAGAATCAATTAAAAAAGGATATAAACCTTATGTCTTATTTTTAACTCAAATTCAGGGTATAAATAATTTTAGAATAGCAAAAGATATAGACTCTACTTATTATAAAGAATATTTAGATGCTAAAAAATCTGGTGTAAGCTTTCTTGCTTACAGATGCAATTTAAATTCTAAAGAAATTAAAATTGAAAAAAAAATAAAAATTATAGATGAGTAATTATTCAGAAAAATTTGAAAAAATGAGAATTGCTGGGAAGCTTGCATCTAGAACTTTAGACATGCTCACAGATGAAGTTAAGGAAGGTATTACAACAGACAAAATCGATCAATTAGGTTATGAGTTTATAAGAGACAATGGTGGACACTCTGCTCCACTATACTACAGGGGTTTTAAAAAATCTTTATGTACATCTTTAAACCATGTTGTTTGTCATGGCATTCCCTCTGATAGAGTTTTGAATGAGGGAGATACTGTTAATATAGATGTAACAGCAATAGTTAATGAGTACTACGGTGACACCAGCAGAATGTTTACCATTGGAGATATTCCAGTAAAAGCTAAAAACTTAATAGAAACAACTTACGAGTCTATGATGAAAGGAATTAAAATTTTAAAACCAGGAGTAAAATTAGGAGACATAGGCTATGAAATTCAATCCTTTGTTGAAGAAAGAGGTTTTTCAGTTGTTAGAGATTTTTGTGGTCATGGCATTAGTAATACTTTTCATGAGCAACCTAATATTCTTCATTATGGTAAAAAAAATACAGGTCATGAACTAACACCTGGTATGACCTTTACAATAGAACCGATGATAAATGTAGGTAAATTAGATGTAAAAGTCCTTAATGATGGATGGACAGCAGTGACAAAGGATAAGTCTTTATCAGCACAATTTGAGCATACAATAGGAATTACAGAAGACTCTTATGAAATTTTCACAGAATCTGTTAAAGGTTATAAGAGGCCTCCATATAATTAATGATAACAAGATACTCTAGAAAAGAACTTACGGATATCTGGTCGGAATATAATAAATATCAAATCTGGTTAGATGTCGAGATTGCTGCAGCTGAAGGAATGGAAAAACAAGGGACTATTCCAAAAGGTGTGGCAAGTGCTGTTAGAAAAAAAGCTAAAATTAATGTTAAAAGAATTCATACTATTGAAGCGAAAGTAAAACACGATGTTATAGCTTTCTTAACCTCAGTTACCGAAAAAGTAGGTATTAAAGCAAGATATTTACACCAAGGAATGACCTCATCAGATGTAGTAGATACAAGTTTTAATATTCAATTAGTTCAATCTGGTAAAATTTTAATAAAAGATATTGATCAAATTTTAAAAGTCTTAAAATCTAAAGCTAAAAAATATAAATTCACACCATGTATGGGCCGAAGTCATGGTATTCATGCTGAACCAATTACATTTGGACTTAAATTAGCTTCATATTATGAGGAATTTAAAAGAAATAGAAAAAGATTAATTAGTGCAATAGATGAAATATCAACTTGCGCAATATCTGGTGCTGTTGGAACATTTGCAAATATTAATCCTAATGTAGAAAAACATGTTGCTAAAAGATTAGGATTAAAAGTTGAACCAATATCTACACAAGTTATTCCAAGAGATAGACATGCACATTATTTTTCGATTTTAGGTATTATAGCTGGATCAATTGAAAGAGTTTCAACAGAAATTAGACACTTACAAAGAACAGAAGTTTATGAATTACAGGAATTTTTTTCAAAAAAACAAAAAGGCTCAAGTGCAATGCCACATAAAAAAAACCCAATATTAAGTGAAAACTTAACGGGACTTGCTAGAATGGTTAGAAGTTATACTATTCCAGCACTAGAAAATATTGCTCTTTGGCATGAAAGAGATATTTCACATTCAAGTGTAGAAAGAAATATTGGTCCAGATGCGAATATAACTTTAGATTTTGCATTAGTAAGGTTAGCAAACTTATTAGATAAGATGATCGTCTATCCAAAAAAAATGCTTAATAACCTTAATATTACTAAAGGTACTATTTTCTCCCAAGAGTTGATGTTAGAACTAACAAAATCAGGTTTGACTAGAGAAAACTCTTATAGATTAGTTCAAGCACATGCCAAAAAATGCATAGCAGATAATCTTAATCTTTTAGATGTTGTGATGAGTGATAAAAACATTACATCTAGAATATCAAGTAAGAAAATGAAAAAAATATTTGATTATTCTTCACACTTTAAGAATGTTAATTTAATTTTTAATAGGGTCTTTAAATAATGAAAAAAGGCAAAAAGTTATACGAAGGTAAAGCTAAAATAATCTATGCTAGCAATGATAAAAATTTAGTAATTCAACATTTCAAAGATGATGCAACCGCTTTTAATAATCAAAAAAAAGATGTCATTGAAGGTAAAGGAATTTTAAATAATAGAATTTCAGAACATATTCTTACTCAATTAAACAATGTTGGAATAAAAAACCATTTAGTAAAAAGACTTAATATGAGAGAACAACTTGTTAAGTTAGTGGAAATTATTCCAATTGAATTTGTTGTTAGAAATATTGCAACAGGTTCTTTAACGAAAAGATTGGGTATAGAGGATGGAACAGTGCTTGATTATCCACTAGTTGAATATTGCCTAAAAAATGATGATCTAGGAGATCCCCTTGTAAGCAGAGAACATATTTTAGCATTTAAATGGATGGATGTTTTCGAATTAGATTTTATTTACGAAGAAGTAAGAAGAATAAATGATTTTCTTCAAGGTATGTTCAGAGGTGTTGGAATTAAATTAGTGGATTTTAAAGTTGAATTTGGGAGATTTGAAACTGATGGTAAAAGAGAAATTATGTTAGCCGATGAAATTAGTCCCGACACTTGCAGACTTTGGGATATGAGAACAGATAAAAAACTAGACAAAGACAGATTTAGAAATAACCTTGGAAACTTAGTTGAAGCTTATCAAGAGGTGGCAATTAGGCTTAATATATTACACGAACAATCAAATATAAGACCGTTAACTTACCCTAAACCTAAAGCAGTAAAAATTAAGAAAAAATGAAAGTAAAAGTAATAGTCACTTTAAAAAATGGAGTGCTTGATCCTCAAGGTAAGGCTATACAACAAACTCTAAATGGTATGACGTTTGAAAATGTATCAGAAGTTAGGCAAGGTAAATTCTTTGACATCAAAGTAAATGAGAGTGATGAAAATAAAGCTAAATCACAAGTAGAAGAAATGTGTAAGAAGCTTTTAGCAAACCTAGTTATTGAGGATTATAAAATCTTGTAACTACTGAATGAAATCATCTGTAATAATATTCCCTGGCTCAAATTGTGATAGAGATATGGATGTAGCTCTTAAAAAATTTGGGTTTAAAAATCAAATGGTTTGGCACCACGATTCTGAAATTCCCAAAAGTGATTTAATTGTACTGCCTGGAGGTTTCTCTTATGGTGATTACCTTAGGTGTGGGAGCATTGCTAGTAAATCAAGAATAATAAAATCTGTAATTGATTTTGCAAACTCTGGAGGATTAGTGCTTGGTATCTGCAATGGTTTTCAAATACTGACTGAAACAGGCTTACTTCCTGGAATACTTCAACAAAATAAATACCTAAACTTTATTTGTAAAAATGTTTTTGTGAAAATTAAAAATAAAGAAAATAAATATTTTAAAAATATTAAAAAAGAAGTTTTAGAACTTCATATTGCTCATAACGAGGGAAATTTCTTTTGTTCAAATGATGAATTAAAATCAATAGAAGATAATAGACAAATAGCGGTTACCTATTGTGACGATAAAGGAAATGATAGCGAACATAATAATCCTAATGGGGCTATTAAAAATATAGCTGGGATATTCAATAAAGATAAAAATATTTTGGGAATGATGCCTCATCCAGAAAGAATGATTGATCCTTTTCTTTCGGGTGAAGACGGATCACTTTTTTTTGAAAATTTAATAGGTAGCATGTAATGAGTAGAGTTAATGAGCAAATAGCAATAGATCATGGATTGAAGAAAGATGAATATAAAAAAATCTGTGATCTTTTAAAGAGAACGCCAAATATTACTGAATTAGGAGTTTTTTCAGCAATGTGGAATGAACACTGCTCTTACAAATCATCCAGAAAACATTTAAAAAAATTACACACGAAGGGTGACCAGGTTATTCAGGGTCCTGGGGAAAATGCTGGAGTTGTTGACATTGAAGATGATGATGCAATTGTATTTAAGATAGAAAGCCATAACCATCCTTCATTTATTGAACCCTATCAAGGTGCAGCAACAGGAGTTGGCGGAATTATGAGAGACGTATTTACTATGGGTGCAAGACCTATTGCAAATTTAAATTCAATTCACTTTGGATCAATTGATCACGAAAAAACTAGAAACCTGTTAAGAGGAGTTGTTAAGGGAATTGGTGGTTATGGCAACTGCATTGGTGTTCCAACAATTGCTGGTCAAACTTGTTTTGACGATTCTTATAATGGAAATATTTTAGTCAACGCAATGACATTAGGCTTAGTAAACAAAAATAAAATATTTTATTCTAAAGCTGCTGGAATTAACAAACCTGTTATATATGTGGGATCAAAAACAGGTAGAGATGGAATTCATGGTGCAAGTATGGCATCAGCTATTTTTGATGATAAAATAGAGGAAAAGAAACCGACAGTTCAGGTTGGCGATCCATTTACTGAAAAACTATTATTAGAGGCTTGTTTAGAATTAATGGCAGGTAAATCAATTATATCTATTCAGGATATGGGAGCTGCTGGACTAACTTCATCAAGTATTGAAATGGCATCAAAAGGTGATTTGGGTATTGAAATAGATTTAACAAAAGTACCTTGTAGAGAAGAAAATATGACACCTTATGAAATAATGCTTTCAGAAAGCCAAGAGCGAATGTTGATTGTGTTAGAGGCAGGAAAAGAAGATGAAGCAAAAAAAATATTTGATAAGTGGAACTTAGATTTTGCGGTTATTGGAAAGACTACCAATAGTAAAAATATAGAATTATTTTTTGAAAATAAAAAAGTTGCTGAAATCCCGATAGATTTTTTAGCTGAAAATGCTCCTATGTACGATCGTAAATGGACAAAAGCTAAGTTACCTAAAGAAAATAAATTTTCAAAAAATGATTTTAAGTCTTTAAAACTAAGTGAATGTTTAAATAAACTTCTAACTGATCCAAACATTGCAGATAAAGAATGGATATGGGACCAATATGATCATACGGTTATGGGTGACACAATTCAAAAGCCCGGTGGGAATGCTGGAGTTGTAAGAGTTCATGGAACAAACAAAGCTGTAGCTGCGGCAGTGGACTCATCTGCAACTTATTGTCATGCTCACCCATTAACAGGAGGAAAGCAAGTGGTTTGTGAAAGTTGGAGAAATATGATTTCTGTTGGAGCTAAACCAATAGCAATAACCAATTGCCTTAATTTTGGTAACCCAGAAAAAGAGAAAAATATGGGAGAATTTGTTGAATGTGTTGAAGGAATTACGGAAGCCTCTAAATATTTGAATTATCCTGTAGTTTCAGGAAATGTCTCTTTCTATAATGAGACAAAAGATAAAGGAATTAAACCAACCCCATCTATTGGAGGCATTGGTCTATTATCTGATTATAAAAAGATGGTTACAATGGAATTAAAAAATGATGGAAACTATCTACTAGTAATTGGTAAGACAGAAGGTCATTTAGATCAATCTATATTTGCAAAAAATATTTTGTCTAATCACGATGGACCACCTCCAGAAATTAATTTATTCAATGAAAAACAAAATGGATTGAGTATTTTAAATTTAAAAAATAAGAATTTAATAGATACTTGTCATGATGTATCCTTAGGAGGAATTTTAACAGCTGTTTCAAAAATGAGTATAAAAGGAAATAAAGGAGTAAAATTATTTCCAATTGAGGGTTTAGTAAATAAATTTGAATATTTTTTTGGAGAGGACCAAGGAAGATATATAATAGAAATAAAGCCTGAGAATTTAGAAAATGTTGAAAAAATACTTAAAGAAGATTCAATCCATTTTGATAAATTAGGTATAATAGAAAGTAATCAGATTACTTATGGAAATGAACTGAAAATATCAATTGACGATATTAAAGAAGGCTATAAAAAATGGCTAAAGGAATATATGGTTAACTAATGGCAATGGATTTGAAAGAAATAGAAAGCTTAATAAAAGAAGCACTTCCTGATGCGAAAATAGAAATTCAAGATCTTGCAGGTGATGGTAATCATTATTCAGCGACTGTAATTTCGTCGCAATTCGCAGGAAAAAGTAAAATTCAGCAGCACAAAATGGTATACAGTTCTCTTAAAGGCAAGATGGGAAATGAATTACATGCATTAGCCGTAAAAACAAAGGAGAAGTAAATGGATAGTCAAACAAATGAATTAATTAATAATGAAATTAAAAGTAATGAGGTATGTTTGTTTATGAAAGGAACGCCTGATGCTCCTCAGTGTGGGTTTTCTATGGCTGTAACCAACATTTTAAAAATGCTTGAAGTTAATTTCAAGGGCGTAAATGTTTTAGCTGACCAAAACCTTAGAGAAGGAATTAAAGTTTTTAGTGATTGGCCGACTATTCCTCAATTATATGTTAAAAATGAATTCATTGGTGGTTGTGATATAGTTAAGGAAATGTACGAAAGTGGTGAACTAGCTAAACTTTTTGAAGATAACGGAATTGAATTTAAAAAGAAAAACTAATCTTATTTAATTAACAACCTAATTTTTTTTGAAAAATACTTTTTTAGCAAGTTTAAAGTAGATATTTTAACTGGAGTTTTAAAATTATCTTCATCCAAATTAAATTTAATACTATCTTCCCAACTCAACTCGATTACTAAACTTTCACGAAAATATTCATTTAATTTTTTAATAGTTCCTACAGTTAAAACAGGTTCTAAGAATTGTTGTTTTTTTGAAATATTAATTTGATTATTAACATCATCAAATACTAAATGCCAAATATGAGCTTTTTTATTTTCAAAAACCAAATTATCCTCAAGTCTTGTAGGTACTTCAATATATCCTTTTTTTCCTACTCTAGATAATTCACTTAAAAAATAGGAAATATCCTCAACATGCTCGACTACATGGGAGGCAATTACAAAGTCAAACTCTTTATCTTTAAAAGGTAATTTTTTTTCAGTAATCTTTACAAATGATTTATCTTTGTAATGATTTGATAAATCTAGTATATCACTAACTGTTGTTGCATATTTATTTGCACCATATCCACAACCAATATCTAAAATTTTCCATTCTGGATTTTCTGAAAGAGTTTTTTCTATGTAGGTTTTTGATGTTCTTTTAATCAGAAAACTTATCTTGAATAATATTCAATTACTAAATTTGGTTCCATTACAACTGGATATGGAACTTCTTCAAATTTTGGAATTCTTACAAATTTCACTTTTTTATTTTTTTCATCTAATTGTAAATATTCAGGGACTTCTCTTTCTTTATTAGCAAGTGCAATATCTATCAAAGCTAATTGTTTAGATTTATCTCTAATTTCAATATTATCCTCTTCCTTAACTTGGTAACTCGATATATTAACTTTTTTTCCATTTACTCTAACATGGCCATGATTAATCAATTGTCTTGATGAAAAAATAGTATTTGATAATTTTGATCTGTAGATTACTGCATCTAATCTTCTCTCTAAAAGTCCAATTAAATTTTCTGCAGTATCACCTTTTTTCATGATGGCCCTTTTGTACATGTTTCGAAACTGTCTTTCATTCATGTTACCGTAGTAACACTTTAATTTTTGTTTAGCTTGAAGCTGAATTCCATAATCAGAAGGTTTTGATGATTTTGTTTGGCCGTGTTGACCAGGTGGATATGCTCTAGTGTTAAAAGGACTTTTGGGTCTTCCCCATAAATTTACTTTAAGCCTTCTATCAACTTTGTGTTTTGAGTTTAATCGTTTTGTCATATTGTAGATATTGGGTTTATAGACATCAAAATTTTTTTGTCAATCAAGGTTTTTTGCTTAGACCAGCAAATACACTTGATAAAATGCGTGTTTCTTTTTGAGAAAGTTCCATTTTATAAAAAATACTTCTTAAATTTTCAAGCATTATAGGTTTTTTTGCTATTTGTTTAAAAAAATTTTTATTTTCAAGGTTTGTTATACAAAAATTTAACATTGTTGATATTTCCTTTTTAGTTGCATTTTGTATTTTTTTTGATTTTTGAAAATCAAATTTTTCTTTTGAAATTAAGTTTGAAACAGTTTGAGCTACGATTACTAAACTGTGTGAAAGATTTAATGATCTAAATTTAGAATTACTTGGGATCTGCAAAGTATAGTCAGCATAACTCACTTCATTATTTGTTAACCCTGAAGCCTCAGAACCAAACAAAAAACTTACCTTTTTTGAAAAATCAATTTTTTTTAATTCTTGTAACGAAATATGTTTGATATTTTTATTTCTAAATCTTGCTGATGTTGCAATAAGAATGTCAGTTTTGTTTAAAGATTTTTCTAAATTAGGATAAATATTTGCTTTTTCAATTATATCTTTGGCTCCAACTGAAGTTGCTTTGATTTTGTCATTTGGAAATACTGGCTTTGGTTCTATCAATGATAAATTTTTAAAGCCAAAGTTCTTTATTCCTCTTGCACATAATCCTATATTTTCAGATAGCTGAGGTTTGTGTAAAATAAATGATATATTATTAAAATTCATTAAGCACTTGCTGGTGCATTATCTTTGAATAATTTATAATCAAGACTATCTATTAATGCTTTAAAAGATGCATCTATAATATTTGGAGAAACTCCAATTGTAAACCAGTTTTTTCCTTTAGAGTCTGTACTTTCAATAGAAACTCTAGTTACAGCCTCTGTTCCTGTATTTAATATTCTTACTTTATAGTCAACTAATCTTAGATCTTTAAGATAATCAGAGTATTTTGATATTTTTTTAATATTATTTCTAATTGCATTATCCAGTGCATTTACTGGTCCATTCCCCTCACCTTCACAGATAATTGTTTCTCCATCTACTTCTAACTCGGCTTTGGCAGATGAAATAATTTCTCCTGAAGAATTTTTTTTAACCGATACATCGTATGCCTTAATAATTAAGTATCTAGGTATTTCGCCAACTATTCTTCTTGCTAATAATTCAAATGATGCGTCTGCACCATCATAGCTATAACCAATAAATTCTCTTCCTTTTACTTCATCTAGAAGTTCTTTAATTTTAGGGTCATTTTTTTTGATATCTACTCCAATGGTTCCTAATCTAGATAATATATTTGATTGTCCAGCTTGATCTGAGACAACTATATTTCTTACATTGCCAACTTCTTTTGGATCAATGTGTTCATAAGTTTTTGGGTCTTTTTGGACTGCTGAAACATGCATTCCACCTTTGTGCGAAAAAGCTGCAGCACCTACATAAGGCAAATGTTTGTTAGGCTTTCTATTTAAAATTTCATCTAATAATCTAGAGCATTGTGTTAGATGCTTAATATTCTTGTCATTTATATTTATTTCATAATTGTTAGAAAACTCAGGTTTTAAATATAATGATGGTATGAGAGACATTAAGTTGGCATTACCACATCTTTCACCTAAACCATTAATCGTTCCCTGCACCTGTCTTACACCTGCTTGGATTGCAACTAAAGAATTTGCAACTGCATTTTCTGTATCATTGTGTGCATGAATTCCTAAATTTTTACCTGGTATATGTTTTGATACATCTGAAACTATTTTCGATATTTCGTGGGGCAAGGTGCCGCCATTGGTGTCGCATAGTATAATCCACCTAGCACCTTGATCATATGCAGACTTAATGCAACTTAAAGCGTATTCTTTATTTGATTTATAACCATCAAAAAAGTGCTCAGCGTCAAACATGAATTCTTTTCCAGAATTGATTATATGTTTTGCACTTTCGCTAATATTTTTTAAATTTTGATCTTTGGATATGCCTAAAGCAACATCCACATGAAAATCCCAAGACTTTCCAAATAAACAAATTGAATTTGCCTTAGAATTTATTAAAGATGAAATCATTGGATCATTCTCAGCGCTATGATCAGATTTTTTTGTCATACCAAAAGCTGTCAATATTGAATGATTAAAAGGATGTTGTTTGTTAAAAAACTCTGTATCTGTGGGATTAGCTCCGGGCCATCCGCCCTCTATGTAATCGACACCAAGGTTATCTAATGCTACAGAGATTTTTTCTTTGTCATCTAAAGAAAAATCTACTCCTTGTGTTTGTGCACCATCACGTAAAGTTGTATCAAATATGTATATTTTATCTGACATTATTTAAATTTCCACGAGGTTTTACCATCTTTATCCTCTATTTGAACTCCTTTTTCTAAAAGCTCATTACGAATTTTATCAGCTAATTCATAATTTTTATCATCTCTTGCCTGATTTCGTTCTTTAATTTTTATTTCAATCATCTCATCGGTTAAATCAGATTTATTTTTTTTAAATTTATCCCATTCATCTTTAGTCTCTGTTAACAATCCTACAAAATTACATGCAGATACAAATTGTTGTTTATCTTCCATATTACCTGATTGAGATTTTTCAAATAGCTTATGAAGGTTGGCTATATATTTTGGTGTGTTTAAATCGTCATACAAAGGATAAAGATCATCATCAGAGATAAGTTCGGGCTTATCTAGTTCTACATAGCTTTTATACCATTTATCGATTGTTTTTTGACTTTCTTCTAAAAGTTTATCATTCCAATCTAAAGGCTGTCTATACTGTGCACTAATTAAAGCTAGTCTTAGAGCTTGACCATTCACATTATTTTTAAAATCGCTTATCTTTAGAATATTACCCTGTGATTTTGCCATTTTTTCATTTGATAAGGTTATAAATCCATTGTGTACCCAATAATTTGAAAAAGCTTCAGTATCATTAGCACAACATGATTGAGCAATTTCATTTTCATGATGTGGAAATATTAAATCTCTGCCTCCCCCGTGAATATCAAACTTATCACCAAGATATTTTTTGGACATTACTGAACATTCTAAATGCCAACCTGGTCTTCCTTTCCCCCATGGTGATGACCAGCTAGGCTCGTCTTCACTTGAGGGTTTCCATAATACAAAGTCTTCAGCGTTTTTCTTGTTACTTGATACTTCCACTCTGGATCCAGAAATTAAATCTTCTATTTTTTTATTTGATAATTTTCCATAATCCTTAAATTTTTTAACCTCGAAATAAATATGCTTCTTGCTCTCATAAGCAAAACCTTTCTCCACTAAACTTCTGATCATATCGATCATTTCATTTATATTTTCTGTTGCTTTAGGCTGAAAGTTAGGTTCCTCACAATTAAGATAATTACAATCTTCTTGGAAATTTATATTTATCCTATTAGTTAATTCAGAGATTGTAATTTTTTTATCTTTTGCAGATTGAATTATTTTGTCATCAATATCTGTAATGTTTCTAACATACGTAACATTATTTTTACCGTATTTGCATTTTAAAACTTTAAAAAGAATATCAAATACAACTAATGGCCTTGCATTTCCTATGTGTGGATCATCATAAACTGTAGGACCACAAACATACATTTTTATATTATCTTCATCTATTGGCTGAAACTTTTCTTTTTTTCCTCCATAGCTATTTGTTAAAAAAATATCTTTGTTCATTACTCAAGGAATATACTTTAATTATAGATTTGTGAATCTATTTGATTAGCTAGGAATCTTGCAAACTGGAATTGGATCCATTTTATGCAAATTTGCGTTTCTTATTTGGATATATTTTTCTCTATTTTTTGAATTTTCATTTTCCATAGCTTCTTCAAGTTCTTTATAACTTAAGCCAAGCTGACCTTCGTCAGTTCGACCATCATCCCATAAACCATCTGTTGGAGACGCATCTATAATCTCTTGTAAAATTTTTAATTCTTTTCCTAATTCCCAAACCTCAGTTTTATTACAATCAGCTATTGGTGAAATATCAACACCACCATCTCCGTACTTAGTATAAAAGCCAACTCCAAAATCTTCAACTTTATTTCCAGTGCCAACTACTATTCCATTATTAGCTGCTGCTACTTGATACAAAGTTGTCATTCTTAATCTAGCTCTTGAATTTGCCATACCGTGTAAATTATTAAAATCTTTTAAAGTACTTTCAAATGAAGAAAAAAGACTGTCTAATTCAATAGTAATTCCTTCAACATTTTTAAAATTTTGTTTTAACCATTCCTGATGCTTCAAACTTAAATCATGTTGTGCACTTTTTTGTTTTATAGGCATTGACAAAACGATGGTTTTAAGTCCTGTCATTGCACTTAAAGTGCTTGAAACAGAGGAATCAATTCCTCCTGAAATTCCTATTACCAAAGACTGGGCTTTTTTTGGCATTAAATTAACGTAATTCAATATCCAGTCTTTAATAAATGTTACTTTTTTGCTCGCTTCCATAATGAAAATATAATAATTAATTTAAAAAATTAAATGATTAAGATGCCGCTCTAATACCGTTTTTGGCATACAAGGTATTCTTTTTTATCTCATCTGAAATTAAAAAAGCCAATTCTAGAGCTTGATTAGCGTTAAGTCTTGGATCACATTGAGTGTGATATCTGCTTGATAAATCTGTATCTGATATTTTTTGAGCTCCACCTGTGCACTCTGTCACATTTTGACCAGTCATTTCAATATGAAGTCCTCCAGCATATGATCCTTCGCTTTGATGTACGCCAAATACATTTTTAACTTCATTTAGAACATTATTGAAAGGTCTTGTTTTAAATCCTGTAGTTGATTTAATTGTATTGCCATGCATCGGGTCGCATGACCAAATAACATTAAGTCCCTCTTTTTTGATTCCTCTTATAAGTTTTGGTAAATATTTTTCTACTTGATCGTGACCAAATCTAGAAATTAATGTAATTTTACCTTTATCATTTTTAGGGTTTATCAGCTCACAAATTTTAGCTATCTCTTCAGGTTTAGAGGTTGGACCACATTTAATTCCAATAGGATTTTCAATTCCTCTACAAAACTCAACATGTCCTCCATCAATTTGTCTTGTTCTATCTCCTATCCACACAAAATGTGCTGAGGTATCATGATATTCTCCAGTTGTAGAGTCAACTCTAGTCATTGTTTCCTCAAAAGGTAAATGTAATGCTTCATGCGATGTCCAGAAATTCACAGTGTATAGTCTTCTATTAAAATCGGATGTAATTCCGCATGCTTCCATAAAACCAAGAGCATCTGCAATTTTGTCTTCTAATTCCTTGAATTTTTTAGCTTGTGCTGCTGATTTGATGTAGCCTAAATTCCATAAATGCACTTTTTTTAAATCAGCAAAACCACCATTAGAAAACGCTCTTATTAAATTTAATGTAGATGCTGATTGAGAGTATGCTCTAAATAATCTTTTTGGATCTGGAACTCTTGCAGCTTCAGTAAATTCCATACCATTAATATTATCTCCTAGATAACTTGGTAGTTCTACGTCTCCTTGTTTTTCAGTAGGAGCACTTCTTGGTTTTGAAAATTGACCAGCAATCCTTCCTAGTTTTACGACTGGCAAAGATGCTGAATAAGTTAATACTAATGACATCTGAAGCATTAGTTTAAAATAATCTCTAATGTTATCTGGATTAAATTCTGCAAAACTCTCGGCGCAATCTCCGCCTTGTAATAAGAAAGCTTTTCCATCAACCACATTTGCTAATTGATCTTTAAGATGTCTAGTTTCTCCTGCAAAAACTAATGGGGGAAAATTTTTTAATTTGTTTAAAACTAAGTTTAACTCATCCTCATCTTTATATTCAGGGATGTGCTTAACTGGATGGTTTCTCCAACTATTTGCTTTCCATTTTTTCATAATACAATCTCAAGGTGTATATATATCTGATTTAAATAAAAAAAAGTAAATTTTTGATTAATTTTAATTTATATTAAAAATTTAAGTATATCTTGTTATTTTGAAAGCAATTATTCCAAGGATTTCTCTTAAAAAAGTATTAAATTTTGAAAGATTGTTCACGATATCGAAAACCTGATAACTATTTAGCAAAGGTGTTTTTGATGTTGAAATAGTATTAACGGGGTAAGGTAAGACTTTTACTCCTTGTTTTTCAGCAATCAACATGGATCTTTTCATATGATAAGCAGATGTAATAAGAACAGTCTCTGAGTATTCTAAATTTAATTCTTTTATTTCTTTAAAATTTTCAATTGTATTCCGTGATTTACCAATAAAGTTTATGCGATCCATATCAAAATTAAGATCATTATAAAATTTTTTTGCTATAGTAGGGTCATCATTATCATTACTTTTAACTAAATATGCGTTTCCACCAACATAAAAAACTTTTGCTTCTGGGTATTGATAGGCTAAAGTAATTGAAGCTATTATTCTTTCATTTGCACCAGATAAAACTAATATGTTTTTTATATTTTTATATTCTTTTTTAATTATAAAGTCTTTTTCCAGATACTTTAAACCTAAGTAACCTATTGGAAAAAAAGCAATAATTATTATTAATAATATATTTAAGCTTAATATTTTTAATATAACTTTTCTTTTACTTCTAAGATAAGAGATAAATAAGATTATCAAAATTATAAATAAAAAATTTGTTGGGTTTAATATGGGCCCTAAAAATTTTGATAAATAATAGTACAAGTTATTCTACTGTTACAGATTTAGCTAGGTTTCTTGGTTTATCAATATCATAGCCTTTTTCCAGTGCTGAAAAAAAAGCCAATTTTTGCAAAGGTATAGTAGTTAAAAATGGAATAAGTTCATCATTTAATTTATCAACTTCTATTTGCTCCCAAATATTTTCAGAAATTATTTCATCTTTACTTTTATTTGTAACTAGTAATACCTTAGCCCCTCTAGCAATGACTTCCTGCATATTAGACATGGTTTTTAGATAATGTTCGTCTCTTGGCGCTATAACGACCACTGGCATACCTTCTTCTATCAAAGCTAATGGCCCATGCTTCATTTCACCTGCTGGGTAACCTTCTGCATGAACATAGGCTAACTCTTTTAATTTTAATGCACCCTCTAGAGCAATGGGGTAAGAAAAACCTCTTCCTAAGAACATGCATCCTTTGGCTCGAGCAAAAACTTTACCAATTTTTAAAAGTTTATGATCCAATTTGAGTGTTTTTTTTGCAGAATTTGACAATAATAATAAATTTTTAATCTTTGATTGATATGTTTCTTTTGTAATTTCTTTCTGATCAAAAGAAATTTTTAAGCACAGCATATAAAGAACTAACATTTGCCCAAGAAAAGCTTTTGTGGATGCCACTCCTATTTCTTGTCCACAATATATAGGTAAAACTAAATCTGAGTCTCTTGCTATTGAACTTTCTACAACATTTACGACTGCACAAGTTTTCATTTTATTTTTCTTACACAATTCTAAGGCAGCATATGTGTCGGCAGTTTCTCCCGATTGAGACACAAATACATATAAACAATTTTTTTTAAATCTAACTTTTCGATACCTAAACTCTGAAGCTATATCTATACTTACATCTAAACTTGTATATTGTTCTAACCAATATTTTGCGACCAAACATGAATGGTAGGCTGTTCCACAACCAATTAATACAATAGATTTTAAGGAACTTATTTTCCAAGGAAAGTTGAAAATATTTATTTGGTTATTAAATTTATCTACATACTCATTTATACAATCTTTAATGGTAGAAGGTTGCTCATCAATCTCTTTTTCCATGAAATATTTATAGTCACCTTTGTCGTAATTAAGTTCTTCTTTAGAAAGATTCATTACTTTTTTATTTATTTTTACTCCATTAGCCATAAAGAATTCAATTTGATCTCTTTT
>CACGED010000005.1 GCA_902571975.1 uncultured Pelagibacteraceae bacterium
GACAAGTAGACCTTCAAAATTTTTGAAAAAATATTTATATAACAAAGAAATATTATACAGAAATAATAAATCTAAAATTTTATCAGTTTATAAAGTTTTAGAAAATTTAATTAATCATAAAACTGAGTGTAAAGATTTTGTATCTCTATACTTTGAAAAATTTGGTTTTTTCGAATTTCCAAAGAATTCTACGTTTTTCCATTATAAACATAATTTATTTGATGAAAAACTGAATTGGTCAAACTTTGAAATTAAAAATTTTATTTATTATTTGTCAAAAAACCGTGAACATATAGTATTTTCATCCGAACTAAATAACGAGGAAAAAGATAATTTTTTTTATAAAAATTTTAATAGTTTTGACTTTAATACAAAAAATTTTAACAAATTAAATAATGACAACATTTTATATTTAAAAAATATAGAAGGAAAAAATTTAGTTAATGCGATTTATTTATGCAAAGATGTTATTGCTCCGGAGAGTGGCATAACTCATATCGGTAGTTTTTTGAATAAAAATACTCTTGCTTTAATGCATTTTAATTTTAAATATAAATCTGATATTTTTAGACAAATTATTGCATGTAAAGAATGGGCACCATTATCAAATTTTAAATTTACAATTCTTAAAAAGGACTATTCAAAATCAATTAATAAATTATCGAAATTAATGTAATGGAAAAAATATTAACTGTTGAAATTGCTGAAGGTTTAGGAAATCAATTATTTATGTATTCACATGCATATTCCTTATCCAAAAAATTTGGTTATAAGATACAAATTGACAACACAAGTGGATATTTTAAAAAAAAAAATCAATTGCGTAATCATCAGAAATATATGCTAGATCATTTCAATATTGAACAAAATTTAGCCTCATCTAGCTATAAGTATGATAGTTTTTTTTCTAGGTCAAAAAAGAAATTACACCAATTTATTGATAAATTTTCTTCTAAGAAAAAATTTTTAATTGAAAAAAATTATAAAATTAACGGAATTAAGCAAGCCCAGTCCTTTAGTGATATAGATTACAAAAAACTTTCAGACTCTATTTATGTTCAAGGTAATTTTGAAGATTATAATTATTTTGATTCCTTTAGAGAGGATTTTGTTAGAATGTATAAACCTTTAAACAAATTTATTCATTCTAATAAAGAAATAATTGATAAATTAACTCATTCAAATTCAGTATCTATCCATATAAGACAACACAAATTTACTGAACAACCTCATGAAAAAATCGATAATAATAAAATTAAGTTGTCAAAAATTTTCACTAATAAATTAATTGAGTATATTAATAAATCTATTGTTTATTTTCAGAAAAATTTAGACGATCCTGTTTTTTTTATTTGGTCAAATGATTTTACTAATTTAGATCATCATTTTAATAAAACTAAATTTTATTACATTATCGGTAACGATCTTTTAAATGATTTTAATCTTTTCTCTTATGCGAAACATTTTATTGTTGGGGGTTCTACATTTCATTGGTGGGGTGCTTATTTAAATGAAAATCCTAATAAAATCTGTGTTTACCCATCAAACCTTAACCCATCTGGTAACTCTAATTTCTATCCGTCAAATTGGAAAAAAATTTAAATCTTAATTTTATTTAATGCGTTATTTTTAAATAAGTTAGCTTCTTTTATATATCTTCTAACCATCTGTGTTGTTTTATGTCCTGTCATTGCCATTATATTCCTTTCTTCGGCTCCGGCCTCTGCTGCAGCAGTTGCAAATCCGGATCTTAAGCTATGCCCACCATATTTATTTGGGTCTAACCCAGCTAATATGGCATATTTTTTAATTATCAAAGAAACAGATTTATCTGAAATTTGATAAATAGTGCCACTGTTAATGCTTTTATATTTAATCCAATCTTGAAGCTTAATTACTGGACAGTATGCAATATTTTCGAAGTAGGGGATTGCTTTGATGCTTCCTTCACCTATTTGATCTGTTTTAGACCTTTTTATAAAAATTTTAATACCTTCATCGACAAATTCTAGGTCATCATATTCTATATTTACAAGTTCTGATCTTCTAAATCCTCCTGAGAACCCCAGTAATATTAATGATTTATTTCTTATTCTTTTAAATTCATTTATTTCTTTTTCATCTATAACATTAAGTATTTTTTTTAAATCATTGATTAATAATGGTTTTTTTGATATTTGATGAGATCCATTAATTCTTTTAATGCCTAAAAGATTTTCCATTATGATTGGATGTTTAGAATCCAAATAATGACCTTTCATTTTATGAATAACTTTAATTGAGGCTATTCTTCGTTTCAAAGTACTGAATTTATTATTTTTAGATAGATGTGTTAAATATATTGATAGTATTTTAGGTTCTGTAGGAAGATGTTTAAGACCATGTTTTATGCAAAATATCGTAAAATCTTTAAAATCTGCTTCATAAGCTCTTACAGTATTATTTGCTTTTGAGTTCTTAAGATTTTTAATTGTCTCCAATTCAAGTGTTTTTACATCTGTGATTATATCATTCATAATAATTTCCGATAACCATTAATTATCGGAAACTATAATATAACACATTTTACAAGTCAAGCATTTAATGTAAAAGAATCTCAATGCCTAAATATGTATTAATCGGTTTGATTGTTGTTATTGGAACATTTCTAATTATGAATTACTGGCCAAAATTAAAAGAACAAACAAAAACTCGTATTTTAATGATTATTTTTGGCATATTTTTTATAAGCATTTTTGTTCTGCTATTTTTATTAATATTTTGAGGTTAATTGATAGATATTATTAGTATTTTAGTTGCTGGGATATTTTCATGCATAATTCTTGATATCCTAGGTTATCTACTCAAATTGATGGGTATTCCAGAACCATCATGGGGAATTGTTGGAAGATGGACTTACTATATGCTTAAAAATGCTACTTTTTATAACCCAAATATTGCCCATATGCCTAATTTTAGGTATGAAGTTTTACTTGGTTGGATTTTTCACTATTATGTATCGATTTGTTGGGCTGTAATCTATTATTTTTGTTTTTTAATGGTAGGTCTAAAAATGACATATTTTTCAGGCTTTATATTTGGAGCTCTCACAACACTAGCTCCATTAATGATATTTTTACCATTTACAGGACAGGGAGTGTTTGCAAATAAGACTGGAATACCCATTAAAACATCAATTATGTTTCTAATCAGACACTCAATTTATGGAATTGCTATGTATGAAGGTTTTAGATGGTTTATTTAAAGCTATAGATTAAGTTATCCCCATTATTCAACCCTGTGAAAAACTAAGTATATTCAACGATAAAGTGATACATACAACCTACTCTATCTGATATTGTATAAAGTGAATTAAGAGGCAACTCTTAACTGACCATCTGGGGAAAAACCGAGAGGTTCAAGCCCAGAGGGCAGAAAGCCTTGCAGAGTAGCGCTAAAATTGTAAGGTGGAGGGCATGGCGGTAGCGCATACAACGACGTGCCAAAAACTACTGTTCTTTGTACCTGAAAAGGTGCAAGGGAACAGTGTTTTTCATTTATGACCCTTAAAGGCACAAAATTTCAATTAAAAGTGTGGAAATACCTTAAATCTATTCCTAAAGGTGAATTAAGGACTTATTCTCAAGTAGCAATAGCAATCAAAAAGCCAAAAGCAGTAAGAGCTGTAGCAAATGCCATAGGAAAAAATCCTTATGCTCCAAAAATACCTTGTCATCGTGTAATAAGGTCAGATGGCTCTTTAGGGGGTTATTCAGGTAAAGGCGGGATAAATACCAAGAGAAAATTGCTAAAATTAGAAGGTATTTTGCTCTAAAAATGTTAAATACCAACGTTTTTTTATAAATCTACAATATTTAGTATTGATTTTATAATATCACCTATAAGTTGCACCGTAAAATTACAAATGCTTAAAATAGACCCAATTTTGGGCTTTTAAACGGTATATTCGAATATTGCAGAGCTATTTCAAAATCTGCTTTTTTCCCCTAAAAATTTAATTATGATTATTTAAAAAAACTTTAATATAATTTCTTTGAAACATGTAATTATTAAAAAATTAGCGTATTTGCTTGTTTTTTTAGTTATTTATCACTAAATTTTAGTAATTCTAATTTTATTTATAAACTGGTATTTATTCCCCACTCTATTCTCATCATATCTTGTCAAATTTGGAAAAAATTATGAATTAATTCATTAAAAATAAGACTTTTTTTAAGGTATTAATTACTAAGATAAAAAAATGAAAAATATTATTTAATTATTTTAATTTAAAAAAACATTAAATTTCAATTATATATTATATAAACATAAAGTGATACATTAGTATATTAGTAAATATTACTTACCTATATAAAGTCTTGATAAATAATACTCTCTTCTAGAAATATAAATACCACAAAGGACTATTATAGAAAGACCTAAATATGTCCAATTATCGGGTAATTCTTTAAATATATAATAACTGAGCAAAATATTAGTAATAATTTCAGTATAGCCAAGGGGAGCTAATTTAGAAGCATCAGCGTATTTAAGAGACAAAATGATAAAAAGGTGAGCAATAGTTGCTATAAAGCCAATTAAAGCCATCATAATCCACTGACTATTTGTTGGCTGTATCCAAACACCGGGCATAAATAAAGACATGACAATAGTCCCTACCGTCCCAGCAAATAATAAAGTTAACAAAGAATTATCAGAGGTACTTAATTTTCTTGTAATAATTAAATAAAAACCATAGCAAATACCATTACCCAAGGCTGCTAATGTAGCTAAATTAATCTCTATAAATCCAGGTCTAATAACAATTAAGGTACCAATAAATCCCATGGATACAGCTGTCCACCTTCTTAGGCCTACTTTTTCATTTAAAAAAAAGGGGGACATTGCGGTTACACAAATTGGGGCTACAAATGCTAGTGTTAAGGCCTTAGGTAAAGAAATCTCAGATATTGCAAAAAAAAATAAATATGTTGAAAATACAAAAATTAATCCTCTTATCAATTGAAGCATAGGTTTTTTACTCCAAACCATGGATTTTCTATCAAAAAAAAGCATTATGGAGAGTGCAAAAACAACTGTAAAAAAATATCTAGCCCAAGTAATTTGCAAAACATCCATAGATGAACTTAAATATTTTGCCAAAGCATCCATAAATGGAACAATCATCCAAGCTGATGCATTGAGAATAACAGCCTTCATAAGAAAATCTTATCTCTTAATTAAAGTATTTTAAAGCAAAGAATACTGTTATAGGTACAGTTACAAGAGACATTAAAGTTGAAACAACTATTGTGCTAGATATGTTATCAACAATTTCCTTAGGCGAATACATTGAAGCAACAAGATAACAAAGTATTGCACTTGGCATAGATGACTGAATTAAAAGAACACCAGCAGCAAACCCAGAAAGATTAAAAAAAGAAATCAACGAAAAGCCAATTAGTGGCCCTATAATAACTCTTCCGGTAGATGTAATTAAAGCATCCTTAAAGGAAAAAACTTTCATTTGTGTTAATGAAACACCTAAAGACATTAAAATCATTACTATCATTCCATAAGCAAGAAGCATAACAGTATTCAATACAAATATTGGCAAAGGTATTTCGTAATATAGAAAAATAATGGTAGCAATTATTGCATAAAATGATGGACTTTTTATTATAACCTTTAAATCAAACTCACGTTTAGCTAAAAAAATATTAAGAGTAAAATGAAGAAGAACGACCAAAGAAGATATAGCTGCAGCAATACCCATACCCAATTTACCATATGCAAATAAGCATATTGGAATACCCATATTGCCTGTATTAGGTAAAAAAAATGTTGGTAGTTCTCTCAAATAATCTTTCTTCATTAAAATTAAAAAAATTAGACCGACAATTAAAAAAGAGGATAAAAGAATTACTGCATATAAAAAGTACTCTGAAAACATTGCAAAAGTTACACCGCTTGCCGAAATAGAGAATATTACTATAGATGGCGTTCCAAAATTAGCAGAATAAGTAGTTATAAATGATGTATCAAAATTTGGATTTTTTTTACCTAAAAAATATCCGATACCAACTATAAAAAAAACTGGAAAAAGAACTTCAAATAATTTTATATAAAGTTCCATTAAAATAATCGAATAAGAACAGGATTTTTAATAATATTTTTATTTGATTTAAATGATTTAATACATCTTTGAGCGTCTAATTCATTTGCATTATGAGTAATAAGAACAATCGAAGCTTTCTTATTTTTATGATCAGGTATTTGTATTAATCTTTGAATAGAAATTTTATAGTTTGCCAGAATCTTTGTTATAGAAGATAAAACGCCTGGTTTATCCTTAACTTCTAATCTTAAATAAAGAGAATTTGATGATTGGTCTTTATTAAATATTTTAGGTTTTAATCTTTTATTTTTAGATATACCAAAAGGATATTTTATATTTCCTCTCAATATAGATAATAAATCAGACATCAAAGCAGAGGTTGTTGGTCCTGGTCCAGCCCCCTCACCTTGTAATACAGATTCTCCAATAGGTGAACCATTTAATATAACAGCATTCATTACACCATCTACATTTCCTATATAAGAATCTTTTTTAACTAAACATGGATGAACTCTTTCGAAAATACTGTTATTTATAACCTCAGTTATACCTAATAATTTTATTCTAAAATCCAACTGATAAGCAATTTTAATATCTGCATAATCTATGTTTTCTATACCTTCCATTAAACATTCAGATTTTGAAATTTTCTTATTGAAAGCTAATGATGTCAAAATTTTTATTTTAGCTAACGCATCGTAACCGTTAAGATCTAATTTTGGATTTCCAGGTTCAGCATAACCTAGTCTCTGTGCCATCTTCAGAACATTTTTGAAACTATCTTTAGTTCTCTCCATTTCTGACATGATGTAGTTACAAGTACCGTTAAGTATGCCATAAACTTTTGTGATTTTATTCGTAGCCAAACCTTCCTTGATTGTTCTTACAATAGGAATACCACCTGCAACAGATGCCTCAAATTCTAAATTAACTTTATTTTTTTCAGCTAATTCTCCCAGTTTATCACCATGTTTTGAAATTAATGCTTTATTTGGAGTTATAACATGAATTTTATTTTTAAGAGCTGTCTCAATAATTTTTTTTGATATACCGTCTGATAAACCTATAGCTTCGATTACTATATCTAAGTTTTTAATCTTCAAAATATCTAGAGGATTTGAATAAAAAATTTTCTTATTAATTTTAAATTTTCTTTTCTTATTTTTATTTTTAGCCGATATAGCTATAACCTTAATTCTCTTTCCAGTTTTAGTTTCAATATCTTTCTTTTTTGTATTTAACTCATTTAAAACATAAGATCCAATTTGACCAAGTCCAATAACAGCAATATTTATATTTTTATTCATTAAATTAATCTAATTTAGGAAAATCGCTGATCTTACCATATTTAATAACATTTTTTTTAAATTCATCAAAATATGTTTCATTTTCAAAGTTTAATTTCGAAATATCTTTGTCAGTACTGTCTTTCTCAATATTCCACATAGAAACAGGATGATTTAGTGAACAATGTGATAATGAAAATATTAATAAAATTATAAAAATATATTTAAACATTTAGACCTTCACTCTGATTAAAGCCATAATAATTATTCATATTTTGTACAGCTTGACCTCCACCACCTTTAATCAAATTATCAATTGCAGACAATATTATTATTTTATCTTTATATTTGCTTTTACATACAGAAATAAAGCAATTATTAGTATTGATAACATCATTAGTACTTAAGAAAGAGTTTATTTTACAGATTTTTATAAATTTATGATTCTTATATTGAACATTTAGAACATTAATTATTTTGTTTATGTTAATGCCCTTTTTTAAATCAACATAAATAGTGCTTAAAATTCCTCTAAACATCGGTGTAAGATGAGGTGTAAAATGAAATTTATTTTTTTTGCCAGTTTTAAGATCAAGCTCTTGTTGAATTTCAGAATTATGTCTATGATTTGCTAATCCATAAGCACTCAAAGACTCATATAAATTTTTATCTTTATATTTTTTATGTACTCCCCTACCTGCTCCTGAATAACCAGATTTCGAGTCAATAATAATTGTTTGATTATTAATCAAGTTTTTTTTTATTAATGGGATTAATGGAATTAATACAGATGTAGGATAGCACCCAGGACAAGATACTATTGAGAATTTTTTAATTAATTGACCACTAATTTCAGGTATAGAATAGATACTTTTTTTGATTTGATTTAACGCTTTGTGTTTAATTTTATACCATTTTTCATAATCTTTTTTATTTTTAAGTCTAAAATCAGCTGCTAGATCTATTAGTAAGTTATTTTTATTTAAAAATTTTGAAATAGATTGAGCCTCACCATTTGGCAATGCTGTAAATATTATATCCACATCTGATAAATATTCTTTTTTATATTTTGAAATTTTTGGTAATTTATATTTTTTTAATTCTTGTTCAAAGGAATCTATTTTTTTTCCGACTGAAGTACTTCCACATAAATATTTAATATTTACTTTTTTATGTGTACATAGAAGTTTAGTTAATTGTAATCCTATATATCCAGTAGCACCACATATAAGAACTTTTTTCTTACCCATAATTTAATATAACAGTTGAAATTTAAAAAGAAATTATCTTTTAGAAAACTGGTAGCTTTTTCTAGCTTTTGCTCTACCAGGTTTTTTTCTCTCTACAGATCTTGGATCTCTTGTCGTAAGTTTTTCTTTACGTAACGTTGATTTTAATGTTTCATCAAATTTTAGTAAAGCTCTTGAAATACCATGTACTAAGGCTCCAGCTTGACCAGTTTGTCCTCCACCTACAACTTTAGATCTAACATCGTAATCAGTTGATTGATTAATTATTTCAAAAGGTCTTAAAATTTGCATTACATGATTAGCTCTTGGAAAATAGTCGTTTAAAGATTTACCATTTACATAAAATTTTCCTGAACCTTTTTTTAACCAGACTTTAGCTACAGATTTTTTTCTTCTTCCTGTTGCGTATTTACTATCTTTAAAGTCTAATTTTATTTTTGGTGTAGATGTTTGGGAAGTTTCCATATTAATTTCTTACAATATTTTTATTATTAAGTTTACCGATTTCAATTATTTTTGGATTTTGAGCAGTGTGAGGGTGTTCTTCTCCAGAATAAATTTTTAGTTTAGTTAATTGTTTTTTCCCTAGTGCACCTGAGGGCAACATTCTTTTAACAGCTAATTTTAATACCTCGCCAGGTTTTTTTTCACTCAATTTTTCAGGTGTTATTTCTTTAATACCACCAGGGTATCCAGTGTGTCTGTAATATTTTTTATTTTGAAATTTATTTCCCGTAAATTTAATTTGGTCTACATTTTTGATTACAACAAAATCTCCATGGTCCATGTGAGGAGTATATGTTGTTTTGTTCTTCCCTCTTATGATTTTTGATACAACTGTTGCTAGTCTGCCTACAACGGCTCCTGTGGCATCGATTTCAAACCACTCGCTATTTATCTCATCTTTTTTAACAAACTTTGTCATGAATGCGGGATTAATACTTATAATTACTTATATTGTCAAATTATTATATTTTGGTTGGACTGAATGGTTGATTGAATTATGACCATTTATTAGTAATAATCTGATAAAAACGAACTCACAAAATTATAAATTAAAGGAGCCTAATGAGTGATAAAAAAAAAGAATTGAAACCAAATACGTATAAATTTGATACCCTTAGTTTACATGCTGGTTATCAGCCACACAAAAATGCTGGCTCAAGACAAGTACCAATATATCAAACTACATCATACCTTTTTGATGATGTTGATCACGCAGCTGCTCTTTTTAATTTAGAAAGAGGTGGACATATTTATAGTAGAATTTCAAACCCAACTGTTGGTGTATTAGAAGAAAGAGTTGCTTCACTTGAAGGTGGTACAGCAGCATTAGCTACATCTTCGGGAATGAGTGCAATATTTTTAACAGTAATGACATTGTGTGAAGCAGGTGATCATTTAGTTGTATCATCTCAACTTTATGGAGGCACTGTAAACTTATTTAGATTAACCTTACCTAAATTTGGAATTAAATGTACATTTGTTAAACCGAGAGATACTGAAGGATTTAAAAAAGCAATTCAAAAGAATACAAAAGGTATTTTTGGAGAACTGGTTGGAAATCCAGGCAATGAAATAATGAACATGCCTGAAATTGTAAAAATCGCTCATGATGCTGGAATTCCATTGATGGTTGATGCAACTTATCAAACTCCTTATTTATGTAAACCGTTTGAGCATGGCGCTGATATAGTAATTCATTCACTAACAAAATGGATGGCAGGTCATGGATCTTCTATGGCGGGAATATTAGTTGAAGGTGGAAAATTTGATTGGATGCAAAATGATAAATTTCCAACAATGACAAAACCTTATGAGGGATATCATGGATTATCTTTTGCAGAGGAATTTGGCCCAACTGCTTTTACAATGAAAGCTAGAGCTGAGGGTATGAGAGATTTTGGTCCTTGTTTAAGTCCTCAAAATGCATGGAATGTTTTACAAGGCATAGAAACTTTGTCTGTAAGAATGAAAAAACATTGTTCAAATGCAGAAGAAATGGTTAAATATTTATCAAACCATGAAAGTGTTGCTTGGGTATCACATCCAAGTGCACCTAATCATCCAGATGCAGAGCTTGCTAATAAGTTGCTTCCAAATGGTAAAGGTTCTATGATTGCATTTGGTATTAAAGGTGGAAAAGATGCTGGTGTTGCATTTATTAATAACGTAAAATTAGCATCACATTTAGCAAATGTAGGTGATACAAGGACTTTAGTTATCCATCCTGCATCTGGAACCCATTCACAAATGGATGAGGCAACTTTAAAGTTTGCTGGTTTGTCCCACGACATGATTAGATTATCAGTAGGTATAGAAGACATTGATGATATAAAAAACGATTTCGAGATTGGTTTTAGAGCAGCTAGAAAACCAAGGCTTGTTTCAAATCAATGAAATTCAAAGTAAACGGGCATGAGGTTTTCGCCTCTACTGGTGGAAGACCGTTTGATAAAAAAAAACCATTAATTATATTTGTTCATGGAAGTGGTTTAACCCATATGACCTGGGTACTACAAACAAGGTACTTTGCTTTTCATGGATATAACTCTTTAGCGGTTGATCTGCCTGGTCATGGCTTATCTAGCGGTAAAAGTCTTAAATCAATTGAGGAAATGGCAGATTGGGTAAGTGATGTAATTGATGCTGTTGGTCATAAAGAAGCTTCATTGGTAGGACACTCGCAGGGATGTTTAGTAACTGTAGAATGCACATCAAGATATCCTAACAAAATTAAAACTTTGAGTTTAATGGGTGGAGCTGGTGCTATACCTATGAATCCCGAACTACTTTCATTAGCTGAAAATAATGATCCAAAAGCAGTAGATTTAATGATGGATTGGGCTCATGGTCCTGCCGGTCACTTTGGTGGTCATCCAGTACCTGGTCTTTACCATATCAACACAGGAACAATGCTTGCAAAAACTAGAACCATACAGAATACATTAGGTGTAGATTTTAGAGCTTGTGATAATTATAAGAACGGATTTGAGGCAGCTAAAAAAATTAAATGCCCTACTCTATCAATTTTAGCAACTGATGACAAAATGTGCCCTATTAAAGAGGGAAAAAAATTAGCTTCATTAATTGATGGAAGTCAAGTTGATATAATTGATAACTGTGGTCACATGATGTTGCTAGAAGAAGCAGATAGAGTGTTAACTGTACTTAAAAAATTTATAACCACAAATTACCCCCCATTATCAAGTTAAATTTAAGCTTGATTGTATTTTTCATTTTAGTTTAATAGCATTTTAAACAGAAGGGGAAATATGAGTAAAAATAAACATCCAGAAACAATTGCTTTACATGGTGGAGATTACAGAAGTGATCCAGCTACAACAGCAGTAGCAGTACCACTCTATAGAACAACATCTTATCAATTTAATGATACAGATCATGCTGCAAATTTATTTGCACTAAAAGAATTTGGAAACATATACACAAGAATTATGAATCCAACTAATGACGTACTTGAAAAAAGAGTTGCGGCGCTTGAAGGTGGGCTTGCAGCTGTAACTGTTGGTTCAGGACAAGCGGCATCAACATTCGCTATAATGAACGTGTGTCAGTCAGGAGATAACTTTATTAGTTCAACTGATTTATATGGTGGAACGGTAAATCTATTCACTCACACACTTAAAAAATTAGGTATTGAATGTAGATATGCAGATCCATCAGATCCAAGTAATTTTGAAAAATTAATTGATGATAGAACAAGATGTTTTTATGCAGAAACTTTGCCTAATCCATATTTAAGAGTATTTCCAATAAAAGAGGTATCTGATATAGGTAGAAAGTACAGTATTCCATTAATTATGGATAACACTGCAGCACCAGTAATTTGTAAGCCTTTAGAACATGGAGCTGCTGTGGTAGTTCATTCACTTACTAAATTTATTGGTGGTCATGGTACGGTAATAGGAGGATGTCTTGTTGATGGAGGTAATTTTGACTGGACAAAGGATCCAAAAAGACAGCCTTTATTTAACGAGCCAGATGCCAGTTATGGTGGCGCGCAATGGGGTGTTGTTGTTCCACAATTGACAGGAGCAAATGTCTCATACGCAGTAAGAGCACGTGTTGTGCTATTAAGAGATCTAGGAGCACCATTAGCACCTGATAATGCATGGGGAATAATTCAAGGTTTAGAAACTGTTCCCTTAAGAATGAAACAACATTGTTCTAATGCCGAGAAAGCTGTTGCATTTTTACAAAAACATAAAAATGTAGACAGAGTTATCTACCCTACTTTGCACAAAGGAGAAATTGGTGAAAGATCCAAAAAATATATGAAGGGTGGAAATGGAGCACTTATAGGTATCGAAGTTAAAGGTGGTGTTGAAGCAGGTAAAAAATTTATAGAGTCATTAAAGATGTTTTACCATGTTGCAAATATTGGTGATGCTAGAAGTTTAGCTATTCATCCTGCAACTACAACTCACAGCCAATTAACTGAAGAGGAACTTTTAGCTGCAGGTGTAACACCTGGATATGTAAGATTGTCTATAGGTATTGAACATCCAGACGATATTATAGCAGATCTAGATCAAGCTTTAGGAGCTTCTGGAAAACCTAGCTTGAAAGCTGTAAGTTAGATCTTGTATTTATAAATAAAAAATAGATACAAGAAGCTACTAAAAATATAGAACTTATTTGGTGCATTGATGCAATCAAAATCTGTGCACCATATAATAATGTAAATATTCCTAAGACAATCTGCAATGTTATAAAAATTCCTAAAACGTTAATTGTTTTATATAAATCAGTTTTTTTATTCCTGTAAATATAAAATAATAAATAAAGATAAAATAATCCTATTAAATAAGCTAATTTTCTATGTATAAATTGAACCAAAGAAGGGTCACTAAAAGCAGATAATTTAAATAAATTAATAACACTATTATCATTTGGAAAAATTGAGTCACCCATTAATGGCCAGGAATTATAAATTTTACCTGCATCCATTCCTGAGACAAATGCACCAATAGAAATTTGTAAAAAAACTAAAAAAAGAAAACTAAATGGGAATATTATATTTATAGTATTTTGAAAGTTGTTTTTAACTTTTATTTTTAAATAATTCCAAAAAATTAAAGATAAAATAAGAAAAGCTAATAATAAATGTATAGATAATCTAAAATGACTAACATCAACCCTATCAATTAGCCCGCTACTTACCATATACCAACCTATAAATCCTTGAAAGCATATTAAAGCAAAAATGAAATAAAGATTTATTAATTTCTTAAATTTTATTTTGAAAGTGAAATATATTAGTGGAATTAGAAAAGCTAAGCCTATTAACCTTCCCATAAATCTATGAGCCCATTCCCACCAAAAAATAATTTTAAATTCTTGCATGGTCATATCGTAATTTTGCAATTTAAATTCAGGTATCTCTTTGTATAAATCAAAATACATAATCCATTGAGAATTATTAAGTGGTGGAAAGAAACCTGAGAATAATTGCCATTGAGTAATTGATAATCCAGAATCAGTTAATCTAGTTAAACCTCCAACTATAATCATCGCTGAAATTATCCAAAACATGGTTATAAGCCATATTGATATTTGATTATTGACTTTTAGATTTTCACTATACATAAAAGGATAAATATAATAATTTTTGGATTATCCAAATATATAAATGTCGCCATTAAAAAAACAAAAACTAAGTAAAATACGAAAAGAACTGGATAATTTAGATAATATATTAATAAAAATAATCAAGAAAAGAACTAACTTGGTAAAAAGAGTTTTGGCACTTAAAGAAAAAAAGAACCAAATCGTTGACCAAAAAAGAATTAATTTAATCCTTAAAAATATAAAAAAAAAATCAATTAAAAATAAAATTGATCCAAAGATTACAAATAAAATATGGAAAAATATGATCTATGCATATATTGATTTTGAACGAAGAAATTTTAATAAAAAAAAATAATTTATTTACTGTGTGGCGGTAATTTTTTTTCCACGAAAACTTCGTGTTTTCTAGTTGCAGGATTATATTTTTTGGCTTTTAGTTTAACTTTAGCTTTTTCCCCGCCAGCTGGTTTTTTTACATAATAAAAAAAAGGACTATCAGGTTTCGCCTCAGGAACTAATCTAACCTTAACATGTGTTTTTTTGGCCATCTAATTTTTAAACTCTTTCAATATTTGTTTAATTTTAATTATTTTTGATTTAATATTTTTTTTCTGTTTTATAGAGGTATTGTATAATTCGTCAATATCTGAATTTTCTGAATTTAGAACCTTTTTAACTCCGTTTAACGTCATGCCCTTGTCTTTCAACAAATATTTAATTTTTTTTAATATATTTATTACATTTTCATCGTAATATCTTCTTTTTCCATAGAAAATCTTAGGCTTTATTTGCTTAAATTCTTTTTCCCAAAATCTTATAGTATGTGTAGATGGTAAACCATTTTTTTTGTTAATTAGATCTAAGATTTTCGCAACTTCGCCAATAGTTTTGTATTTGCTATTAGAATTAAAACTATTCATTTTGGTTTATATATTTTTTAAACTCTTTAGATGGTTTAAAAAGAATAACATTTCTCTCTGAGATTGTTTTAATTTCATTAGTTTTTGGATTTCGACCAAATCGTTGATTTTTTTTTCTAAGCGTAAAAGTACCAAATTTAGAAATTTTAACTTTTTTGTGCTTTATAATATTTTTAAGTATCGATTCTAATATATCTTCCAATAAAGTTTCACTAATTTTTTTTGAAAAACCTATCTGCATATATATTGAATTAATAATTTCTTTTTTAGTTAAATTAATTCTTATCATTTGATATTATTCTTTATTTGATTAATTAAATTACCTCTGATTGTTTGTTCACAAACTTTTAAAGAATTTGCAAAACCAATTGAGTCTGTAGAACCATGGCTTTTTATGACAGGTTTGCTTAAACCTAGAAGAATTGCACCATTATATAATCTAGGATCAAGTTTATTTTTAAAATTTTTTAGATTATTAAAATTAATTAATGATGATAATTTTCCAATTATCGAAGATGTAAGTGCTTTTTTAAGCTCACTGATTATAAAATTTGATGTCCCTTCTGCAGTTTTTAATGCTATGTTTCCAGTAAAACCATCAGCAACTATTACATTAACTTCACCTTCCATAATATTGTTGCCCTCTATATAACCCTTAAAATCAAATAATTCATATTTTTTTTCATTTAATAATTGATAAGTATCCTTTATCATTGCATTACCTTTTAACTCTTCTGAACCTATATTAAGTAAAGCAACATTTGGTTTTTTACTCTCAAATAAGACTTTATGTAGTGCAGATCCCATAATGGAAAAATCAATTAAATTTTTTGAATTGCAGTCAATGTTTGCACCTAGATCTAAAACAACATTCATTCCTTTTTTACTAGGCCATAGTGCTGCTAATGCGGGTTTATCAATATTTTCGACCATTTTTAAATTTAGTTTTGATATTAAAAAAAGTGCTCCAGTATTTCCAGCAGATACAATTGCTTGAGCTTTATCATTTTTTAATGACTCTATTGCAAGCCATAAACTTGTTTTTTTTCCTCTTTTAGCGGCAGACAAGGCAGTATCTTCACCTTCCACAACATCATTTGTATGTATTATTTCAAATCTTTTTTTTGATAAATTATATTCCTTTACAAATGGATATATTAATTCTTGATTACCAAAAATTTTGTAAAACACATCAGCAGAGGAATTAGAGTGCAATTTAATACCTTCTATGACCTTATTTGGAGAATTATCACCACCCATTGCATCTACAGCAACAAATATTGGGTTGTTCATAAAAAAATTATTCTTTAGGATCTAAAACTTGTCTTCCTTTATAGAAACCTGTTTTTAAATCTAAATGATGAGATAGTCTATATTCACCCGATTTTTTATCCTCTATAATATTTTTTGAAGATATTTTTAGATGTGAGCGTCTTTTACCCGCTCTAGACTTTGTTGTTTTACGTTTAGGTACAGCCATAATTAAAATTTAAATTCTAATATATCTTTTGTAAAGTTTTTTAAAGAGTTATTTGAGATAAATTCTCTATATTTATCAAAATAATTAACAAATTTATCATTATCTTCATCAATATTCATAAAATTAGCTATCATTTCAAATTTTTTATTATTGTCAAGAATCTCCCAAGTTTCAATTTTTTCTAAAATTGTATAAAATAAGTTGACATATTCTTTCATTTTTTTATTCACAGAAACATCGCCATAACCAATTTCTCTTATAGAGAGTTCAATTTGTCTTACAAAGAAATCAAAAATATTTTGAGCTTCTTTTTTTGTTAATTGATCTTTATAAATTTTTAAAAAAAAACCAAAGTGAAATAAAAGAATTATTAATCTATCTGAAAAAGTATCATTATTTTTTAAGGAAGAGTAAAGATTTTTATTTCTAGTTAATTTGATTAAATTATTGTAAATATTTAAATACTCAGATTTCATATGAAAAATATATTATTTATTATATTATTTTTATTTACACTTAATTGTTCCATAAATAAAGTTTCAAAAACTCACGGTTTAAGATTTATAGAGGTAAAATACGAAAAAATCGTATTAAATAAAACGAATAAAAATGATCTTAAAAATATAATCGGACCTCCATCTTCTAAAAGCATATTTGATGACGTATGGTTTTATATTGAAAGAACAAAAAGAAGTCAGTCTTTGTTTAAATTAGGGAATAAGAAGATTGTTAATAACAATATTCTTATTGTGGAATTCAATGAATATGGTTTGGTTAAAGAAAAAAGTTTATTAGATCTTAATGATATGAATGATTTAAAAATTGCCGACAAAAAAACATTTAAAAAATTCAAACAAGATAATTATGTTTACAATATATTATCAACTTTAAAGGAAAAAATTAATGCCCCAACAAGAAAAAAAAAATAAGTGGCGGTCCCTAGGGGAATCGAACCCCTCTTTCATGGATGAAAACCATGTGTCCTAACCGATAGACGAAGGGACCAGTGGTGGATCTTTTATTGTAATTTTTTCAATTAATCAAGTAAGTGAAATCACTTTTTTTACTAGCTTTATATCTGATTTATTATGAGTAATGATTGACTCAGTTATATATTTCTTATTTTCTTTTATAACGCCTTTCATTAAATCACTTGAGGTTATACCTGTGGCGCAAAATATACTTTCGCCTTTAACTATTTCATTAATTTCATATTTTTTATTCAAATCTTTTATACCCATCTCTTTTGCTCTCTTTATATCCTCCTGAGTTTTAAATAAAAATCTACCTTGAAAATTACAATTTAACGCATCAAGTGCTGTTGCTGCTATTACGCCCTCTGGGCCACCGCCGATACCCATAAAAATATCTACGTTATATTTTTTATTTGAGACAAGTAATGCACCATAAATATCACCATCTGTAATAAATTTAATGTTAACATTTAGTTTTTGTAATTCATCTATAATTTTTTTATGTCTAGGTCGATTTAGAATACAAACTGTAATTTCTGACGCTTTTTTTTTTGTAATTTCTGAGTAAATTTTAATATTTTTTTTTACTGAATAATCTATATCTATAGAACCCTTAGGGATATGATTTCCAGTCGCAATTTTATCCATATAAGTTTCTGGAGCATTTATCAAATTACCTTTTTCTGCTACTGCTAATACAGACATTGATCCAGGTAGATTCTTTGCAACAAAATTTGTACCTTCAACTGGATCTACAGCTATATCTAATTCGGGTCCAATACCAGTTCCAAGCTCTTCTCCAATATAAAGCATAGGTGCTTCATCAAGTTCCCCCTCCCCTATAACTACTCTACCTTTTATATTTAATTTATTAAGTTGGTCTCTCATTACGTCAGTAGCAGCTTTATCTGCTAATATTTTTTCATTTTTCCCAATAAAAGGAAAACAAGCAATCGCTGAATTTGAAGTTATTTCAATAAGGTTATTTAATAATTCCTGAGATAATTTCATTAACTATGATTGTGATTCACTCGTGCCAATTGTATCTTCAGTTTTTAATTTATATTCGAATTCTCTTAATCTTTTATATACACTTGCTAGTTCGATAATTGTAGGCCATGCTTTTAAAATGTATTGCATTGAACCTTCTACACGCCCAAAAGCTCTTATAATTTGTTGCATTACACCAAGTGTTACAGCACCTGCTACGATTGCAGGCGCAAGAAAAACATAAGCAGATAATACATTTGCTTGTAGGTATGCTATTCTACCGATATTAAAATAGAGGTATCTAATATAACTCAAAAAATGAATGCTTCTTACATCATCGAATAATTCTTCAATTGACTTTGGTCTTACTGTCCCATCATCTTCGGCTATAACTAAGATTTTTCTATAAGCAGCCTCTTTTTTTTGAAGATCATATTCGACACCTACTAACCTCAAAATTATACCTAAAATTACTAAAAAAATTGTTCCACCTATTGACCAAATAAGTGCACCTACAATTAAACCATACTCCCAATCACCAAAAAAAAAAATTGGAATACCAATACTTAAGCCAAATAATATTGGCATAAACTCAACTAGTATCATTATTGCCTCTATTAAACTTGTTCCTAAAGACTCCATTATTCTTGAGAATTTTATTGTATCTTCTTGAACCCTTTGAGATGCTCCTTCAATCTTTCGGGCCTTTTCATATACACTATGATAGTATTCGACCATAGCTGTTCTCCATCTAAATAAATAGTGTGAAGTAAAATAGCTTACAGCAACAGCTACACCAACATACATAGCTGCAAGTATAATAAATGAAAGCAAACTCGCCCAATATTCTTCGATGGTAATAGCATTTGGCTTTCCAAGTGCTTTTTGGATCATGTCATAGAATTCTCCAAACCATTCGTTTATTTTTACATCAATTTTTACCTGCACCCAAAGTGATGACAAAATTATTAAAGATCCTATCCAAGACCATAAATACCATTTTTTTATAGTAAAAAATCTAAACATTATTTTATAAAATTATCAGCATACGATTTTTTAGTTATTTTTCGTTTTTGTGGTTCTATAATTTCAAATAGAATATTATTTTTTTTAGCGTATTCTATTGCTAAATCTTTAGATTTAAATTCTAAATTTAATTCTGAGTAAGTATCTGAAGAACTTTCCCAACCCATAAGAGGGTTTTTGCCTGGATCTTCAGTTATAAATTCAATGATCCACTTATCAAACTTTTTAAGACCGGATTGCATGGCAGATTTTGAAGGTTTGTAAATTTTTGCTTTTTTCATAAATAGTGGTCGGGGCGGCAGGATTTGAACCTGCGACCCTCTGGTCCCAAACCAGATGCGCTACCAGGCTGCGCTACGCCCCGATTGCAGTACTAATACAGCAGATAAAAGAAATTTCAAAGGTTATATTGGTTACAAATTTATAATAAATTTGCTATTTAATGCTATAAGGGATCATATGATCATAGAATGTCCAAATTGTAATAAAAAATTCACTATAGACAAAAAATTAATACCAGAAATTGGAAGAACTCTTAAATGTAGTAACTGTGACCATATTTGGCATTATAAAATTCCAATAACTAAGAGCATTGATGTTCTAGGAATGCCTCAAGACAAAAATACTAATTTAGATACTAATAATTCTGAAGTAGAAAATAAAGATGACGAGCATAACAAAGAAACTAATGATGAGAATTTAAATGATAAAAATCAAGAGACACTGCCAGAAAAGAACACAGATGATATAGAAAATGAAGAATATGATATAAAAGATGAAAAAGAAAATGATGAAAAACAGGGAAAAATAAAGATGGTGTTAGTTTATTTTATTGTAGTTATTATTTCTTTATTAGGTCTTATATTTTTATTAGATACATTTAAGTCTTATTTAATTATTGTATTTCCAACTATAACTCCATTACTTGATGGCTTTTACGAAACCCTTTTAGATTTCAAACTTTTTATAAAAGACCTTGCTAACTAAATATGATTCAAAAAATTACAAAAGGTTTTACATCATTTTTTAAACTTGAGGCCGCAAGTGGAATAGTGCTTCTTTTTGCAGCTGTAATAGCATTGATAATAAGTAATTCTGAATTATCTAATTTATATTTTTCAACTTTAGAGAGGTATTTATTTATTGGTATTAATAATTTTGGTCTTAAGCTTTCTGTATTACATTGGATAAATGATGCATTAATGGCAATCTTTTTCTTTTTTGTAACACTTGAAATTAAAAGAGAATTTTTACAAGGAGAGTTATCTAATATTAAACAAGCTTTGCTTCCTATAATAGCAGCAGTTGGTGGAATGTTAGTTCCTGCACTAATATATGTTTTTATAAACTTAGGGGATGGAGAAACATTAAAAGGTTGGGCAATACCTTCGGCCACAGATATAGCCTTTTCTTTAGGTGTATTATCATTATTGGGTAAGAGAGTACCGCTCTCACTAAAGGTATTTCTAACTGCTTTAGCAATTATAGACGATTTAGGAGCAATAGTAATCATTGCTTTATTTTATTCTGGTGATTTAAGTATTAAATATTTATCTCTGATGTTGTTAGCATTTATTGTTCTATTAGTTATAAATAAATATAATGTAAGAAAATTTCTACCCTACCTTATTGTAGGAGTTTTTTTATGGGATTTTACTCATAACTCAGGAATTCATGCAACCATAGCCGGAGTATTGCTTGCAATGACAATCCCTCATAGAAAGAAAGATAAAGATTTCTCACTTTTAATTAAAGTAGAGCATTCAATAAGTCCTTATGTTGCATTTGGAATAATGCCTATTTTTGCTTTCGCAAATGCAGGTGTATCTTTAGAGGGTTTATCCTTTTCATCATTATTAGATAAAGTTCCATTAGGTATAGTTTTAGGTTTATTTGTTGGAAAACAATTAGGAGTTTTTGTTTTTTCATACATATCAATTAAATTAAAAATTGCTCAAATGCCAAGTAATACAAGCTGGTATAATTTTTATGGTGTCGGTGTTTTAACTGGAATTGGTTTCACTATGAGTTTATTTGTTGGAAATTTAGCATTTGCTGAAAGTATGCAATACATGGATGGTGTAAAAATTGGAGTTTTAACTGGGTCATTATTATCCACTTTATTTGGTTACTTTTTAATATTACTTACACCAAATAAATAATTTAAATAATGAAAAATCTACTAATAATTGCATTAGCTATAATTATGTTTTTTTTTAAAAGTTCATCACATGCTGATTATAAAAAAATCTTTTATGACTTCAAAATAAATAGTATTTCAGGCGATGTAATAAATTTAAATGACTATAAAGGTAAACCCGTTTTAGTAGTGAATACTGCTAGTTATTGTGGTTTCACAAAACAATATGATGACATGCAAGACTTATGGGAAAGATATAAAGATAAAGGCTTGATTGTATTAGGAGTGCCATCAAATTCCTTTAATCAAGAAAAAAAAAACAATAGTGAAGTAAAAGATTTTTGTAAGGTTAACTTTAATATTAACTTTCCACTCACTGAAATAACAAATGTAAAAGGTGATAATGCGCATGAAATTTATAAATGGGCAAAAGATAACTATGGTAAATCTGCAGTACCAAAGTGGAATTTTTACAAAATATTAATTAACAAGGAAGGTAAAATTGAAGATACTTACGCATCTTTAACAAATCCAACCTCAAAAAAAATTATAAATAAAATAGAAAGTTTATTAAATTAAAACAGTTAACCCATCGTAAGCGGGAGTTACATTTTTCGGCAATATTTTTTTTATTTCATTATAATCAATTTCATTACTTAAATTTGTTAAAATCGATTTCTTAGGTTTAATTTTTCTAATTAAGTTTAATACATCATCTAAATTAAAATGTGTCGAATGATAATTATATCTTAAACAATCAACAATAAAGTATTTTAAGTTTTTTAAATATTTTAAATCTTTATTATCTATTTTATTTACATCTGGTGCATAAGCACATTTATCATTAATTATATAGCAGATACTTTTTATTGAACCATGATGAACTTTTAAAGATTTAATTAAAATTTTTGTATTTACATCTTTTAATATATGTTTAGACTTTAAAGTATTCGCATCAAGAATTGATGGATAATTTTTATAATCTTTAAAACAATAACCAAAAGTTTTTTGAAGACTCCTTTTTGTAATTAAGTCAGCATAAATAGGTATTTTTTTTTTATTTTTTAATGTGAAAACCCTTAATTCATTAATCCCGTGTGTTTGATCTGCATGAGCGTGTGTGTAAAAAACCTTATCAATATTCTTTACTTTATTTTGAAGTAATTGGGATTTTAGATCGGGAGATGTATCAATAAGGATATTTAAATTTTTAGATCTTATTAATGCTGAACATCTTGAGCGTATATTTTTTTTATTTTTCGGGTCGCAATTTCCATAATAACCGTCAATTCTTGGTATACCTAAAGAACTGCCACAACCTAAAATAGTAAATTTTAAGCTCATTGATTAAAAAATAATCTATTAAAATTGTCTGTTGTTATTTTATCAAGCTCTTTAGAAGTGATTTTTTTTAGCTCTGAGAGTTTTTTTAATGTATAGCGTACAAAAGATGGTTCATTTTTCTTACCTCTCATTGGCTCAGGTGCTAGAAAGGGACTGTCTGTTTCAATTAGTAATCTTTCTAAAGGTAAATGTTCAAACGTATTTTGAAGGTCATTGCTATTTTTAAATGTAATAATACCGCTAGCTGAAAAATAAGAATTAAGCTCCATTAATTTTAAAGCAAATGGAAGTGAACCTGTGAAACAATGCATCAGGATTTTTAATTTCTTGTCTGAATTTTTTAATATTTCATAAGTTTCATCTTCAGCATTTCTAGAATGAACAATTAAAGGGAAATTTAATTCTAATGCAGCATTAATATGATTTTTGAAACTTGTGATTTGTTTATCTTTATCGCTATTGTTATAATAAAAGTCCAAACCTGTCTCTCCCACTCCAATAATTTTACTATTTGATTTGATTTTGCTGATTATTTCCTCTTTTGAAATTTGATCTGTGTTTGTTTCGTGAGGATGTATACCAAAAGTGCCATATATCATTTTGTCTTTATCAATAATCTCCAAAATTTTTGGAAAACCACTTAATGTAGTAGAAATTGTTAATACTTTATTAATTCCTTCCTTTTTGCATCTTGATAAAACATCATGAATATTTTGAGCTAAAGGTTCGTGATCAAGGTGACAATGTGAATCAATCATTTTTTTCAATTTTTTTGAACAAAATATCTAATTTGTTCAATTTAAGACCTTTTTTTAGATAATTATTTTCTTTAATCGTTTCAAAATTAATTTTTTCCTCATTTATACCAAATAAACCTAAAACTTTTAGAGATGATGATGGTATAATAGGATAAAGAAGTATAGTTACTTTTCTTATTAATTCCAAAGCAACATAAATAATAGTATTCATCCTTAATTTATCATTCTTTTTTTTCCAAGGTTCTTGATCGTTGAAATATTTATTTGCTGAAAATAGTTGTTCAACAATAAAATTGATATATGAATTAACATCTTGATTATCTGAATACATAATTAAATTATCATAATATTTGGTGTATTGATTTAAAATAATTTTATCCTCCTCTGTTAGATCTTCTATAGCAGGAACTTCTAAGTTCGCATTCTTTTCACAAAACGCTAAAACTCTTTGACACAAATTTCCATAATTATTAGCTAAATCACTATTAATACAAGACTCTAATTTTTCTTGTGAGATATTTCCGTCATTACCAAAAGAAACCTCTTTAATTAAATAATATCTTAAAGGATCTAGGCCATAATTATCTATAATCTCAAGTGGATCTAAAATGTTACCTTTAGATTTAGACATTTTTTCATCTCCTGAAAGTATCCATCCGTGGCCAAATACTCTTTTTGGGGGTTCTATATCTGCAGCCAATAAGAAAGCTGGCCAATAAATAGCATGAAATCTTAATATATCTTTTCCAATTAGATGTAGATCTGCGGGCCAAAAGGATTTGTACAAATCATCACTTTCATTTGGATAATTTAAAGCACTTAGATAATTTGTTAAAGCATCCAACCAAACATAAATAACATGGTCTTTATTAGATGGAACTTTTATACCCCAATTAAAAGATTTTCTACTTACAGATAAATCTTTTAATCCTGATTTTACAAAACTGATAACTTCATTTTTTCTTGTTTCAGGTAGTATAAAGTCTGGATTTTTATTATAAAACTCAACCAATTTATCTTGCCAATTTGATAATTTAAAAAAATACGACTCTTCTTCCACCCACTCTACTTTTGAACCTGAACTAATTGATTTTTTTATACCGTCTAAATCTTCAATTTCACTTTCTGTGTAAAATGCTTCATCTGATACTGAATACCAACCAGAGTACTTGGATAAGTAAATTTCACCTTTTTTTTCTAAAATATTCCAAAGATTTTCAACAGATTTAGCATGTCTTTTTTCAGTTGTTCTTATGAAATCATTATTAGATAAATTTAATGTGTCGGATAAATCTCTAAAGGTTTTGCTTATTTCATCACAAAATAATAAAGGATCCATTTTTTTTTTTTCTGCAGCTCGTTGTATTTTTTGTCCATGCTCATCAGTGCCTGTTAAAAAATAAACATTAAAACCCTGTATTCTTTTTAATCTTGCAAAAAAATCAGCAATAATACTTGAATAAGCATGACCCATATGTGGCTTTGCAGATGGATAATAAATTGGTGTTGTAATGTAGTAATTTTTATTCACTTAATAATTTATCATTAAATTCTAGAAAAAAAGACTCAAAATCTAAGTTATATTTTTTAACAAAAGAAAGTTTTAGGTAAAAATATTTTTTTATTTTAAATGAAATTTTCTTAGAGATATTTATATTTTTATAGAAAAAAAGTTCAATAAATAAATTTAAATATTCTTTTATAAAATCATTAGATGTATATGATTTATTTTTTATTATATAGGCCAATAGATTCTCTATAGAGTTATCTTTGATTGATAAATCATTACTTTCTAAAAAGTTCACTAATGATATTAAAAAGGATGGAGAGTTGTAATTGTTTATAAAATCTAAATTTATATCTTTATATATATCAGCTTCAAAGTGGTAATTCACAATCTCAATTACTTCTGAATTTAGTAAATTTAATTTAAATTCTAAACATCTTGATTTAATAGTTTCCAAAACCTTAAATTCTGAGTTATTGATTAAAATAAAGTGTATTTTGTTATTAGGTTCTTCAATTGATTTTAATAACGCATTAGCAGAATTAATTCCTAATAGATTAACATTTTCAATAATTATAAACCTTCTATTATTGTTAAAAGAAGTTTGATTTGTGAATTTAATCATTTCTCTAATTTGATCTATATCAATTATTTTTTTATCATTTTTCCGGTAAATTTTGAGAACATTGGGATGAGTGTTCGAAGATATAAGTTTAGATATATTATTACTCAAATTATATTCATAATTATTTAAATTATAAGATTGTTTGTTCTCTTTAAAATAAAAATAATTTAAAAAATGATTTACAAATAATTTTTTGCCAATACCTTTCGGACCATTTAATAAAATTTTATTGGGAAATTTTTGTATCTGGTCAAGATAAATAAAGTTATTAAAAATAGGCTTATGACCAATCATTTTACTTATCTCACTCATTTACTTTATAATTTTATCAATTTTGTTAATTAATTTATTTTCAATTATTTTTAAATTGTCTTTATTGGTATCTAAAATTAAGTATTTAGATTTGTTTTTATTTGCAATTTTTAAAAAACCTTTTTGAACTTTATTATAAAAATTATAATTAAAATTATCGTATTTATTTTTATTTTTTCTCAACTTTAATCTATTAAGCATATTATTTTTATTTACAATACTTAAGAAAGTAAAATTTGGTCTTATATTACCTAATAAAAAGTTATTCATTTTTAAAATTAAATCTTTATCTAGTTTCATTCCATAATGTTGATAGGATAATGTAGAGTCAATAAATCTGTCAATTAATATAACTTTTTTTTTATAATTTTTTTTTAGAATTTTATCTACATTTTCTGATCTAGATGCCATTAGCAAAAATAAATCTGTTTTATTGCTTAATGCTGATTTTTTATTTAGCATTAAAGATCTTAGTTTCTCAGATAGATTTGTGCCACCTGGTTCTCTAAAGGAAACATACCTAATTTTTTTTTTTTTTAAATATTTAATTGTTTTTTTTAAGCTGGTGGATTTTCCAGAAGCTTCTATACCTTCAAATACTAAGATGGGATATTTAGACATCACCCCATATTAGGAAATTTATGGAAGAAATAAACCTAGAGAAAATATTTTGTCTTTTTACGTCTTCAAAAGCTAATAGATCGTATTCGCCTATTTGTTCATCTTTATATGATATTTTAATTTTGCCTATTATGTCATTTTTCAATATTGGTGCTTTTAAAGGACCTTGATAATTGACTGATACTTTTAGATATTTTTTTTTAGCTTTTGGAATTGTTTGATAAACATCTTCATTAATATATGATCTAATTGTTTTTTTTGTTCCTTGCCAAACATCTAATTCATCAAATATTTCATCTTTTTTTGCAATATTGATTGTATCAAAATTTGTTAAACCATATGTTAGTAATTTAAGTGACTGTTTTGATCTTTCATTTTTTGAAACAAAACCACTTCCAACTGCAATTATTCTCCTATCATTTCTTTTAATTGTTGAAGCAAGTGAATATTTTTCATACGCAAGATATCCAGTCTTTATTCCATCCACTCCTATATTTTTATAAAGCAATGGGTTTCTATTGCCCTGTTTGATTGGTTCTCCACCTGTTCTATCCCAAGTAAATTCAGTCTCTTTGTAATATTCATAATAATTTGGGTAATTTTTTATCAAATAATTAGACATAATTAATATATCTCTAACTGTTGATAAATTATCTGGAGCATTTATTCCTGATGAATTTGAAAAGTTAGTATTTTCCATACCAATTTCTTTTGCCTTTTCAGTCATCATAATTGCAAACTCTTCTTCTGTGCCAGCAATACCTTCGGCAAGAGCAATACAAGCATCATTGCCTGACGAAACAATAATACCTCTTAATAAATTTTCTACAGTTATTTCATCTCCAACCATAATAAACATCGATGAATACCCTGCTTGTGACAATCTCCATGCATTTTCAGATACTAAAAATTTTTCATCTAATGATAACTCACCGCTTTTAAGTAAATCAAAAACTATAATCGAAGTCATAATTTTAGTCATAGACGCAGGAAAAATTTGTCGGTCGGCATCCTTTTCATACAATATTTTTCCAGATAAATAATCTTGCACAATAGCAGTTCTCGCATTTACATCGAAATTAGCAAAGACTGGTTTTATAAAAAAAGATAAAAATATCAAAATCAATGATAAATTTTTTATTCTCATAGTTTAATTATTTCAATACTATCAAAATCAAGATTTTCGATATTATGAAATCCTTTCTTTAATTTCTCAAAATCTTTATAAGGTCCTTTATAAACTCTAAAATTATTTTGTGACAACTTTTTGATTAAGATATTCTCAATATTATATTCTTCAAATAACCTGTTTTTTAACATAATAGCTGAGTCTTCAAAATAAAAATCTGCAAATTTAATTATATAATTAAAATTTGTTACAAAATTCTCAGTATCAGATTCTTTTTTTTCTGTTTTAATACTTATACTTTGAATCATTATGTCGTCTACTGGAGCTTTATTGGCAACCTCTTTTTCTTCATCAAAAGTTTTAACATCATTTGCAACATACAAATTATTAGAATTGATTGTTTCAATAAATATATAAGGTTCATTAGGATTTATTGATAATTCATTAACAATTCTACTAGTAATTACTGAATTGTAAAAGATAGGTAAAACTGTTTTATTTTGAACAACAGTTATTAATGATTTTCCATTTATTATATTTGTTATTCTAACTGGCGTTCCATTAGGGAGATTTGGACTTAATATATTAATTGATGCATTATCTAATTTATATTCTAATGAGTTATTTACATCCTCACTGTATATTAAAGCAAAACCTTTGTTAGAATAAACAATATTAATTAAATCTTTTTTATTATTTATTTCTTGGATTTCTTTAATTTCTTCTTTTTGAACAACATTTTTATTATCTTTAGGTTTATTTTTAATATTTATGTTTTCTGAGTGATGTTCACAAGCAAATATAGTTAAAAATATAAGGTATAAAAAATATTTAAATTGCATTCTTAAATTTACTTTTTAATGTGCATACTGCCAATGCAAATCTTAAAGATCTATTCCATTTTAAAATTAATTCATAATTATCAAATACTACATAAGCTGGGGTTAATTGATTTGCATCTGGAATAATATCATAATCCGGGGTTACTAGTGCTGCTTTTAAATTATCAAGATCATTAAGAATTTTACTATTTTTAATGTACTTTTTTAAATAGGAAATTTTATTTTTATGATTAATTTTTTTTGCGGATGTATTTAGATATTTATGTGGCGTTTCATTAATAAGCTCAACCTTGAAAAAACATGGAGCGCTGTTATCCCATCCTATTTTATTTAAGTAATTAGCTGCAGATGCAAATGAGTCTTCGATACTCTTTAAATTTATAGTTTCATCCTTATTATAATCAATTGCATAATTTTTAATAGTAGAGGGCATGAATTGGAAATTACCAAATGCACCTGCCCATGATCCTAAATATTTATTTGGATTTACAATTCCATTATCAAACAAGATTAGAAGAGTTATGAGTTCTGAGGTAAAAAATTCACTTCTTCTTTTATCATAACTTAAAGTTGCTAAAGATGAGACTATATCCATTTTTCCTAAATAATTACCAAAATTTGTTTCAATTCCCATCAGTGACAAGAGTAAATTTCTATCTACAGAAAATTCACGAGCGATTTTATCAATTACTTCTTTATTTATGTTATAGATTTTTATTCCAGAGTTAACTTTTTTAATACTGGTTCTTTTAGAGATATAAGTTTTAGTGTCTTCATAAAATTCTGGTTGATATCTGTCATATTTAATAACATTTTTTAAAAAAGAAGATTTACCAACAGTATTTTCAATTGTATTCTGACTCACGCCTCTTTCTAAAGCAATCAATTTAAATTTCTCTTTCCACTTTTCGAATTCAGTGTCATTCGCATAAGCATTGAAATTTATGATAACAAAAAGAAAAAAAACACAAATTTTAATTTTTTTCATAAATATCTTTCAAATATATAAATACAGCAATCCATATTAAAATAAAACTAACTAACTGATTTATATTAAATTGCTCATTATAAATGAAAAAACCAAGTATAAATTGCAAAGTAGGAGTAATATAAAAAATCATTCCAGCAGGTCCTAGTCCTGCTAATTCTACGCCTCTTACATACAAAAAAAGAGGAATCACCGTCATTGGTCCAGCTAACATTAATAGTGGCATCAAGGAGGGATTTGATAGACTGAAATCGTTGTAATTATTAATACTAATAAAATAAAATGTAACTAATGCAAAAGGTAGTATGTATAAACTTTCAATAAGAAGACCTATATCAGTTTCAACATTAATTTTTTTTCTGAACAGATTATAAAAACTCCAACTCAAAGCCACAATTAAACCTACCCATGGAATTGAATTAAAATCTAATAGTAATAAATAGCTAACTGAAATAATTACTAAAAATATTGAAATTTTACCTTTTTTTGTGATCGGCTCTTTAAAAAAAAAATTTCCTAGAAAAACACTTATTATTGGCATTATAAAATAACCAAAACTAGCATCAATTATTTTATCAACACTAACAGCGTAGATCCAAACTCCCCAATTAATAAATATTAAAAAGCCTGAGATAAAGAGTATTAATAATTTTTTTTTATCTTTAAGAATTTTTTTAAAAATATTCCATTTAGAAAATAAAAAAGTAGTAACTATTAATAAAAAAGCTGTCCAAACACTTCTATGAATTAATACTTCTACATGTCCTGCAAAAGAAATATATTTGAAGTAAATAACACCAAAAAAACCCCACCAAAAAGAACCAAAGGATGTAAGCAAAACTCCTTTATTAAAATTTTTTTTGGTCATTTTTAAATATTTGAATATTTTGACTTAATACTTAAGTCATTTTATTGTTGAAATATATATTAATAATAATAAAACCTTGCACACGGAGAGATGGCTGAGCGGTTGAAAGCATCGGTCTTGAAAACCGACAAAGGGGCAACTCTTTCCTGGGTTCGAATCCCAGTCTCTCCGCCATTCATTTAAAATCAATCAACATTTTTAATATTTTATTATTTTTAAATATCATTTCCTTCTTCGAAATTTTAATAATGTCTTCATCATTCATATTAACTAATTTATCTAGATCCACTAAATCATCAAATGATAATGAGTCAATAATAGATTCAACAAAACCACCGACAAATATATCCATTTCTTTTGTGCCCCGGTATTGAGATCTATAAATAATCTTATTAATTAAATTTTGTTTGTTTGAATTCATTGTTTATAAACATATATATATATATTTAATGAATAATTTTGAATATTTATTGTCACCTATTAATAAAATTAAAGGCGTTGGTAAAAAAACATTAAGTTCATTCAACAAAAAAAAAATTTTTACAATTTTTGACTTATTATGGCATTTACCTATATCAAGAATTGAAACCGCTGAAGATACAGAGATTGATGATTTACAGGTAGGAAAAAATTACAATATAAAAGTTATACCACTTAAATATAATTTTCCGCGAATTAGAAATTTACCCAATAAAGTATTATGTGAAAAAAATGGAGTAAAATTAGACTGTATTTTTTTTAATACTTACGAAGGATATATAAAAAAATTACTACCCTTAAATGAAGAAATAATAATACATGGAAAAGCTAATAATTTTAAAAATAAATTTCAATTTGTAAACCCAACAATGAAAAAGACAAATAATTTAAATCTTATAAATGAAGATATTAAATATAGTCTTTCAGATGGGCTAAAATTAAATAAATATAATAAAGTAATAAATAGTGTTTTACAAAATTTACCTGAATTAGAAGAATGGTTGCCAAAAGAAGTGTTGAGTTTATTTGATAATGTATCCTGGAAGGAATGTATTATCAAAATTCATAAGGAAGAAATTAAAAAAATTAGAGATACAAAATATTTTAAAAGACTTGTTTTTGATGAGATATTTGCAAATTTTTTACTTTCCTCTGATGTCAGAAATAAAATTAAAAAAATAAAAAAAAAAAATAAGATTTTAGATTTTAAGTATCAAAATAGACTAATTGGAAATTTAAAATTTAAACTTACAGCTGATCAAATAACTTCATTAAAAAATATAAATAAAGATATGGCTTCAAAACAAAAAATGTTTAGATTATTACAAGGAGATGTAGGATCAGGAAAAACAATAGTATCTGTAATAGCTGCATTAAATGTCATAAAAGCAGGCTATCAAGTTGCAATAATGGCTCCAACTGAAATATTGGCTATTCAACATTATAAATTTATATTAGAAAACTTTAAAACCTTTTGTAATCCAGAAATATTAACTGGTAAAACTGAGTATAAAAAAAGAAAAAATATTTTAAATGATCTATTAAATAATAAAATTGATATTTTAATTGGTACGCATTCTCTTTTTCAAGAAAAAATTACTTACTTTAATTTGGGTTTAATTATTATTGATGAACAACATAAATTTGGTGTTAATCAAAGAAAAAAACTGTCAGATAAAGGAGGCAAAGATTGCGATGTACTAGTTATGTCAGCAACTCCCATTCCAAGAACTATGATGATGACTATTTATGGGGACATGGATATTTCTTTAATAAAATCTAAACCAAAAACTAGAAAACCAACTAAAACATATAGTAAAAATGAGAGTAAAATAAATGAAGTTATTAATTTTATTAAAAGTGAAATTTCAAAAAAAAATCAAGTGTTTTGGGTTTGTCCACTTATCAAAGAATCAAAAAAGATTGACCATCAATCTGCTATAGAGAAATATAAATATTTAAGTAAAATTTTTAATGACAAGGTTGATATTGTTCATGGAGCAATGAGTAAGGAAGAAAAAGATAAAGTATTGAATAAGTTTAATGATAGAAAGGTAGATATATTGGTTTCAACTACAGTAATAGAAGTTGGCATCGATTTTCCAAATGCTAATGTAATAGTCATTGAAAATTCAAATAAATACGGTTTATCTCAGCTACATCAATTGAGAGGACGGGTTGGCAGAGGAAACAAAGAGTCATCATGTATACTTATGTTTAAAGCAGGACTGAGTGAAAATGCTCGTAAGAGAATAACAATTCTCAAGGATACTAATGATGGTTTTAAAATAGCTGAGGAAGACTTAAAAATTAGAGGATATGGCGATATTTTAGGATTTAAGCAAAGTGGTTTAAAAAAATACAATCTAGCAGATCCTATTCAACACAAAGATCTTTTCGATATTGCGGAAAAGCAGATTAAAAAAATTGAAAATAATAATATTAAAATAAATAACTTTAATAAGCTTATCAAACTTTACGACAAGGTTGCTGTAATTAATGAGACTATTTAGATTTAGTATCCGAAGTACCAGCTGAAACTATAAACTTTGACGCTTCCTCAAATGTCATATCCAGATATACAACTTCACTTTTAGGAAACATTAATAAAAATCCACTAGTTGGGTTTGGTGTTGTAGGAACAAAAACATTAACCAGTTCTGTATTAGTTTTTTTTGAAATTTCTCCTTTATTCTCTTTTGTAGCAAAACCAACAGCCCATGTGCCTTTTCGTGGATACTGAATTAGAACCACACTTTTTTTTGATCCTTTTTTAGGAGCAAATGTTTCTGTCATTTGTCCAATAGCAGAATATATGGTTCTTAAAATTGGTATTTTTTTCAACAAATCATTAAATAACTGTAAAAATTTTTTACCAATAAATGAAAGTGACAATCCACCTACAAAAGTAATAAAAATTACTGAAAGCAAAATTTCTAAACCTGGTATGGCAAAAGGTAAATAACTATTTGGGTTTATTCCTTGTGGAATTAGTTTTGATGAAATTGATATAAAAAATGTTGTGAGATATAATGTAATTCCTATAGGGACTAAAACAACAATTCCTGTTATAAAATAGTTTCTTAGTCTTGCTATAAATGAAATTCTTTTTTTTCTCAGTTTCGACATAACTTTAATTGATTATAAATTACATGTAATATAAATATTAAGAAAAGTGAATAGAAGAAATTTTATATATTTAATGGGTTGTGGCTGTCTTTCTGCAGGTTTACACGCATGCACTACAGCTCCAATCACAGATAGAAGACAATTAAAATTAATTCCAGAATCAAAATTAAATGCACAAGCTGCTCAATTATATGAAAAAGTAAAACAAAAAGCTAAATTAAGTGACGATAAAGAGAGTTTAGATAAAATTATTGGAATTGGATCAAAAATAGAAACATCGATATCTGAGTATTTTTACAAGAATAATATGGAAGACCCAACTGTAAACTTTTCTTGGGAGTATATTTTAATTGATAATAAAAAAGTTAAAAATGCATGGTGTATGCCTGGGGGAAAGATTGCTGTTTATACCGGTATGTTAGAAATAACTAAAAATGACGATGGTTTAGCCGCTGTAATGGGACATGAAATTGCTCACGCAGTTGCAAAACATTCAGTTGAAAGAGCAAGCAGAACAGTATTATTAAATACAACAACTGGAATAATAGATATTGCAACAGGGGGAAAACTATCTCAAGTTAATAAAACCACAGGCATGAATACAGTTGGCTTATTATCTCAAATTGGAATAATGAACCCTTTTACAAGAAAACAAGAAAGTGAAGCTGATTATTTAGGATTAATTTTCTCATCGTTATCTGGTTACGATATAAGAGAAACTACTAAAATTTGGGAAAGGATGAAAAAAGCAAACAAAGGCAAAGAACCACCAGAGTTTATGAGCACACACCCATCAAATGATAGAAGGATTGACCAAATTAATAATTGGATGAACGAGATTATTTTGAAATACCCACCAATTTCTTAATGCGTTGGTGAGCCCTGATGGACTCGAACCATCGACCCATTCCTTAAAAGGGAATTGCTCTACCAACTGAGCTAAGGGCCCAACACGAAAATTCTTATATTGATTTTTTTATATTTGGCAATGGTAAAAATTTACAAAATATTAATATACTTGTCATGAAACTGATCAAAAGTTCCCATTTTAATATTTTTTCGAATTTCATACATAAGTTCTTGATAAAAATTTATATTATTTAATGTTAAAATCATTGATGACAACATCTCATTAGTATTATGGAGGTGGTTTAAATAATTCTTAGAGTATTTGTTTAAGTCAAATTTAGTAACAGTACTATCTAGAGGTGTATTATCTAGTTTATTTTCAGAATTTCTTATTTGAATTCTGCCATTCCAGGTAAAAGCTAATCCGGTTCTTCCTGATCTTGTTGGAAGGACACAATCAAACATATCAATTCCCCTCTTAACCGCACCTAGTATATCAGATGGAGTTCCTACACCCATTAAATATCTTGGTCTATCAACTGGCAGGTTATATTTAATACCATCTAACACGTCAAACATTTCTCTTTGAGTTTCTCCAACAGCTAAACCGCCTATAGCGTAACCATCAAATCCTATTTCAATTAATTTATCAAGTGACTTATTTCTTAAATCATTAAATAAACCTCCTTGAACAATACCAAACAAAGCTTTATGAGGATTTTTTCCAAATTCTGCTTTAGACCTTTTTGCCCATTCTGTAGATAATTCCATGGATATTTTAATTTTATTATAATCGTTGGTATTTTTTGGACACTCATCCATCACCATAACAATGTCTGAGTTAAGTTTTTTTTGAATTTTAATACTTTCTTCGGGACTTAATATAAAAGTTTTTCCATCTATATGTGATTGAAAAATTGCTCCTTTATCTCTATCAATTTTGTTAAATTTAGATAAAGACATCACCTGATAACCACCAGAGTCAGTTAAAATAGGAAGTTTACAATTCATAAATTTATGAAGTCCACCAACAGCTTCTATTCTTTCAGTACCAGGTCTTATCATTAAGTGGTATGTATTTGATAGAATTATCTCACTTCCTGTTTTAATAATATCATCAATAAAAACACCTTTAACAGTGGCTTGTGTACCCACTGGCATAAAAGTGGGAGTGTTTATTTCTCCACGATGTGTTTGAATTAATCCAACACGATAGTTTTTATTTTGATGTTTTACGGTAAAAGAAAAATTCTTTTTTATGTCTTCCATCCATTAATGTCTACTCAGATTTAAAACTAATAATTTTATCTGGGTTAGAAACGGAACCATTTGGTCCATCTCCTTTCGTTATCATATCAACAAACTCCATACCTTCTGTAACTTTTCCAAATACAGTATATTGTCTATCAAGATGTGGTGTAGGTCCAAAACATATAAAGAACTGACTATTGGCGCTATTCGGATCTGAAGATCTTGCCATTGATAATGTTCCTCTTTCATGAGGTAAATCATTAAACTCCTCTTTAAGATCTGGCATATCTGAACCACCCATGCCAGCTCTACTTAGGTTAAAACTTTCTGAAGACGAATTTCCAAATTGAACATCTCCTGTTTGAGCCATAAAACCATCGATTACTCTATGAAAAACAACTCCATCATACTTTCCGCTATTAGCTAGTTCAGTTATTCTTTTTACATGGTTTGGCGCCGCATCTGTAAATAATTCAATTTTTACATCTCCATCTTTTAATTTAAGTATCATTGTATTCTCCTTTGCATTTAATGCTGTTGTTAATAAAAATATTGACAAAAATAAAATGTAAATTCTTTTAAGCATAAACTTCCTTCAGTGACTTGATGGTACTTTTAGTTGTAAATTTTCTTAAATCACCCTTGTGTAGAGCTATTTCTTTAACAAACCTAGATGAAATAATCTGATTTTCAACATCAGACATAAGGAATATTGTTTCTACATTACTGTTTAATTTTCTATTCATTCCAGCTAGTTGAAACTCGTATTCAAAATCTGATACAGCTCTCAAGCCTCTTAGAATGAGATTTGATTTATATTTTTTACATAATTCAGTTGTTAATGAATTAAATTTAATTACTTGAATTTTTTTTTTTGGAAGTTTCAAATCTCCATATAATGCTTTTGTAACAATTTTTAACCTTTCGTCTATTGGAAATAGAAAATTTTTTTCATTACCATCAGAAATACCAACAATAATTTTATCAGCTAATTTTAATGCTTTTTTAATTACATCAATATGGCCGTTTGTTATTGGATCAAATGTTCCAGGGTATATAGCTATGTTTTTCATTAAACTAAATTATCATCTAATTTAATTGATGAAACAACCTGTTCATCTCCAGTTAATTTAATAATTCTTACCCCTTGGGTATTTCTTCCTGCAATCCTTATTTCCTTAACGGCAGTTCTTATTACTCTACCTTTATTGGTAGAAATTAATATTTGATCACCTTCGAACACTGGAAAAGATGAAGAGACATTACCGTTTCTTGGAGAATTAACAATACCTATTATCCCCTTACCTCCTCTATTTGTAACTCTAAAATCATAATGAGATGTTCTTTTACCATAACCATTTTCTGTAATTGATAAGATAAATTTTTCTTTTGCTTTAATCTCAGATTTTTCATCTTTTGTCTTATTTTTACTTTTTTTAGTATTATCATTATCAATTATAGATAATGAAACAATTGTATCCTTTTCGGAGAGATTAATACCTCTTATGCCTTTAGAAGATCTACCTTTAAAAACTCTAAGTTTTTTTGATTCAAATCTTATACATTTACCAAATTTTGTGTTTAGCATTATATCTTGATCATCAGTACATATTTTAACTCCAACAATTTTATCATCAGAATCTAGTTTCATCGCGATTTTACCAGATGTGTTAATAGACGAAAAATCCTCTAAATTATTCTTTCTTATTTTTCCTTTGCTAGTTGCAAATATTATGTGCATGTCTTTTTTATCAACATCCTCATCAGGAAAAGGCATAATAGAGCTTATAGACTGATGATTTTTCAGAGGTAATATATTAAATAGAGATTTACCTTTAGATGAGGCTGAACCTTCAGGTATTTTCCAGGCTTTTACTTTGTAGGCTAAGCCTTCTGTAGAAAAAAATAATAATGACGTGTGTGTATCAACGGATAACGTTTGAACAACAGAGTCTTCGTCGCGTGTTTTAATACCTGTTTTTCCTTTTCCACCTCTTTTTTGTTGCTTGACACCACTGAGAGCACCTCTTTTTATATATCCTTGTAGTGTTATTGTTATTATTACTGACTCTTTTTGAATTGTTTCTTCAATATCATAATTTAAAACGGCATCTATAATTTTTGTTCTTCTAGGAATTGAAAATTTATCTTTTATTGTCTGCAAATCATTGCTTATTACTCTAAGTAATTCATTTTTTGAATTGATAATTTTTTTATATTTAGAGATATCATCTGCTAATTTTTTGATTTCTATCTCTATTTCATTGATGCCTATTGCAGTTAATTTTTGAAGTCTTAGTTCCAGTATTGATGTTACTTGATCGGTAGATAATACGTATTTTCCTTTATAATTTTTGCTATCAACTAATTTTATGAGTTTTGATGCTTCGTTTATTTTCCAAGTAGTTTTCAAAAGAGAATTTTTTGCTTCATCTGGATTTTTTGATGATCTAATAATTTTAATAACTTTATCAATATTTTCGACACTTACAGATAACCCTAATAAAATATGAACTCTTCCCTCTGCTTTTTTAAGATCAAATTTAGTTCTTTTAATAACTACATCTTGTCTAAATTTTAAAAAATTGTCTAAAAAGTCTTTAAGATTACAAGTCTTAGGTTTTTGATCAACTATTGCTAATGAGTTAAAGCCAAAAGAAGATTCGATAGCTGTATGTTTATATAATTGTCTTTTAACTGTTTCTGGCTCAATATTTCTTCTAAGATCAATTGATACCCTTATACCCTCACTATTCGATTCATCTCTTATATCTCTTATACCTTCTATTTTTTTGTCTCTAACAAGTTCAGCAATTCTCTCGTTCAAATTTGATTTGTTTACCTGATATGGAATTGAAGAAATTACTAATCTATCTCTTCCATTTTTCAAATTCTCAACTGAAATTTCTCCTCGAATTTTAAAAGAGCCTCTACCAGTTTTATATCCTTGTTTAATTATATCTTTTCCAATTATTAATCCTCCTGTAGGAAAATCTGGACCAGGAATATGTTTCATTAATTCACTTATTTTAATGTCTTTATTTTTGATTAAAGCTAATGTTCCATCTACAACCTCGCCTAAATTATGGGGTGGTATACTTGTTGCCATACCAACTGCTATTCCACCAGCACCATTAACTAAAAGATTTGGATATTGAGCTGGTAATACAACGGGTTCTTGTTCTGTTTCATCGTAATTGCTTTTAAAAGATACTGTATTTTTTTCTATATCATCAATTAAAAACTGTGAAACTTTAGCAAGTTTAGTTTCGGTATATCTCATTGCTGCAGGTGGGTCTCCGTCTATAGAACCAAAATTACCCTGCCCATCAACTAAAGGTAAACTCATTGAAAATTCTTGAACCATTCTAACTAGTGCATCATAAACAGCTTGATCTCCATGAGGATGATATTTACCAATTACATCTCCAACAATTCTTGCAGATTTTCTAAATTGTTTTGACCAATCAAAACCGCCTTTATGCATTGCATAAATTATTCTTCTATGAACTGGTTTTAATCCATCTCTAATATCAGGTAATGCCCTACTTACTATAACACTCATAGCGTAAGACAAGTATGATGAACTCATCTCATCATACATAGAGATTGGTTTAATATTATTATTTATCTTTGGAATTTCGTTTTTTTCCATATTAATTAAAATGGAATATCGTCGTCTAAGCCACTTTGATCTGGTGTGGGGCTATCATCAAAATTTTGTTTATTATCTTGTGAAGCCATATTGTTTTGATTACCACCTCCAAGCATAGTTAAGGAAGAGTTATATCCTTGTATTAAAATTTCAGTTGAGTATTTATCTTGTCCACTTTGCTCGTCTTTCCATTTTCTTGTCGAAAGCTGTCCTTCAACGTACACTTGTGCTCCTTTTTTTAAATATTGCTGGACAACATTTACCAAACCTTCATTAAAAACAACTATTCTATGCCATTCAGTTTTTTCTTTTTTTTCTCCAGTATTTTTATCTTTCCAGGATTGGCTAGTAGCAAGACTAAGTCTTGCAACGCTTTTGCCGTTCACCATTTGCTTGACTTCTGGGTCTGCGCCCAAACGACCAATTAATAGTACTTTATTTAAACTTCCAGCCATAATATTTTAATATTTAAGAATGTTTATAATATCACTTATTAACTTGAATATTAATTTTATTAATCTAAAGCAACAAAAATTATGCTTAAAAAGATAGTTATTAAGGGTGCAAAAGAGCACAATTTAAAGAATATAACACTAGAGATTCCTAAAGAAAAATTTGTTGTTATTACTGGACTATCTGGATCTGGAAAATCATCTTTAGCTTTTGATACTGTATATGCTGAAGGACAGAGACGTTACGTTGAAAGCTTATCAGCTTATGCAAGACAATTCTTAGATAAAATGAAAAAACCAAATGTAGATTTAATTGAAGGATTAAGTCCTGCTATTTCAATAGAGCAGAAAAATACATCAAAAAATCCAAGATCTACTGTTGCAACCGTTACCGAAATTTATGATTACATGAGAGTTCTTTACGCAAGAGCAGGTATACCCTACTCTCCATTTACAGGACTCCCAATTACGTCTCAAACTATAAGTCAAATAGTTGATAAAATAAAAACGCTTCCAAAAAAATCAACAATCTTTTTATATGCGCCTGTTGTAAGAGGGAGAAAGGGCGAATACAGAAAAGATATTCTCGGATACAAGAAAAGAGGATTTAGAAAAATTAAAGTTGATAATAAACTTTATGATATTGATGATGTTCCTGAATTAAATAAAAAGTTAAAACATGATATTGCAGTTCTGGTTGATAGAATTGTTTTAAATGCATCATTAGGAAATAGATTAGCTGAGAGTGTTGAAACAGCAGTTAATTTAGCAAATGGATTGATGTTTGTGGAATATGAAGATGAAACACTTCCAAAAAAGTTTAGAAAAACTGAAAATTTAATCTTTTCAACTAAGTTTGCTTGTCCTGAAAGTGGTTTTACTATTGAAGAAATAGAACCAAGACTTTTTTCTTTCAATAGCCCTTATGGTGCATGTGAAGAGTGTGAAGGCATAGGTGTTAAATTGAATGTAGATCCAAAATTAGTTGTTCCCGATGAAAAGAAAACTATTGCAGATGGAGCTATAGAACCTTGGTCAAAATCGTCTTCTTTATATTATGCACAAACATTAGCCTCTATAGCTAAACATTATGGATTTTCATTGAATGATAGATGGTCAAGGCTTTCAAAAAAAATAAAAGATATAATTTTATTTGGATCTGATGAGGAAGAAATTAAATTTTCTTATGACGATGGATATGAAAAATATTCACATAAAAAAACATTTGAAGGAGTGGTAAATAATTTAGAGAGAAGATTTTTAGAAACAGACAGTGATTGGAAAAGAGAAGAAATATCTCAATATCAATCAGATACTAAATGTGAAAGATGTAATGGGCACAGACTAAAAGATGAAGCTCTATGCGTTAAAATCAATGATCATAATATAAGTGAAGTAACTGAAAAATCTATATTTGATGCAAAGGAATGGTTTAAATCACTCGAGACAAAATTAGATAAACGTCAACTTAAAATTGCTCAGCATATTTTAAAAGAAATTAATGAGAGATTAAATTTTCTACTTAATGTCGGTCTTGACTACCTAACATTATCAAGAGAGTCTGGAACTTTATCTGGTGGCGAAGCTCAAAGAATAAGGCTAGCTTCGCAAATAGGTTCTGGATTAACAGGAGTATTATATGTGCTTGACGAACCGTCTATTGGTTTACATCAAAAAGATAACGTTAAATTAATAAATGCACTAAAAAGACTCAGAGACTTAGGAAATACAGTCATAGTTGTAGAACATGATACCGAAACAATGGAAAATGCAGATCACATAATTGATCTTGGTCCAGAAGCTGGAAACAAAGGTGGCGAAGTAATAGCTCAAGGATCGTATAATGATATATTAAATAATCAGGATAGTATTACAGGGAGATACTTATCAAACAAAAGCTTCATACCAATACCAAGAACTAGAAGATTAGCCAAAAATGGAAGATTTTTAGAAATCAATGGGGCAAGTGGGAATAATTTAAACAATGTGAATCTTAAAATTCCACTAGGAAGTTTTACTTGCGTTACAGGTGTTTCTGGAAGTGGTAAATCAACATTAATACTGCAAACTCTTTATAACGCTTTAAATTTGACACTTAACAATAACAAATCAAGAAAAATACCAAAACCCTTTAGAGGTTTTAAAGGCATTGAATTAGTCGATAAAATTATAGATATAGATCAATCACCTATTGGAAGAACTCCTAGATCAAATCCAGCAACCTACACAGGTGCTTTTGGTCCAATTAGAGACTGGTTTACTAATTTGCCAGAGTCAAAAAGTAGAGGTTACAAACCAGGAAGATTTTCATTCAATGTCAAAGGAGGAAGATGTGAGGCTTGTGAAGGAGATGGAGTAATAACTTATGAAATGCACTTTTTGCCAGATGTTTATATAACTTGTGACGAATGCAAAGGAACCAGATACAATAGGGAAACACTAGAAATTAAATTTAAAGATAAGAGTATTGCAGATGTTTTGAATATGACAGTTGATGAAGGTTGTGAATATTTTGAAAATATTTCAAATATAAAAACAAAATTACTTACTCTTAAGAAAGTTGGTTTAGGGTATATAAAAATTGGTCAACAAGCTACTACGCTATCAGGTGGTGAAGCACAAAGAATAAAGTTAGCAAAAGAATTATCTAAAAGATCAACTGGAAGAACAATATATATATTAGACGAACCCACAACAGGACTGCATCAACACGATATTAAAAAATTATTAGAAATTTTACATACCTTTGTTGCAACTGGAAATACAGTTGTTGTAATAGAACACAATTTAGATGTTATTAAAACAGCTGATTATATAGTCGATATGGGTCCTGATGGTGGTGTAAAGGGAGGAAATATTATAGCTGAGGGTAAACCTGAGGAAATTATCAATGTTAAAGATAGTTATACAGGTAAATTTTTAAAACCAATGTTGGACAATAAGTTCAAAAAAACTGCTTAAACTTTAATTAAAAATGTTATAAAATAAGGATATTATGACTTCGATTCTTCAATCACTATCTAAGACAATTCATATCTCCTTAGCATTATCCATTTTACTTTTTTTAGGTTTATACTTTGGAAATGGTGGTTTTGATATCGACGTTGTTTTTTGGAGTTGGTTATTTAGATATATACATGTCATTGTTGCAATTATGTGGATCGGTTTACTCTGGTATTTTAATTTCGTTCAAATACCAAACATGGCTAAAATACCTGACGAACAAAAACCAGCAATTGGAAAAGTTATAGCTCCAGCAGCACTTTTTTGGTTTAGATGGGCAGCTTTAGTTACAGTAATATCAGGACTGATCTTAGCTTATTTAAACGGTTATGTTCATCAAGCTATGACATTAGGAATTGGATCAGGTGGTGGTAAAGCTACTGCAATTGGTATTGGCATGTGGTTAGGAATTATAATGGCATTTAATGTTTGGTTTGTAATATGGCCAAATCAGAAAAAAGCATTAGGTATGATTGAGGTTGAAGCTGATGTTAAAGCTAAATCTGCAAAAACTGCGATGCTATTTTCTAGAACAAATACACTTCTATCTTTGCCAATGCTTCTTACGATGGTAATAGCTCAAAACCTATATTAATCTTTTTCTTCTTTAACTATTGTTCTTTGGCTGACATTCAGTGCAACTAGTATAGGATTTGCTATATATATAGAAGAGTAAGTTCCAAAAATAACTCCTAATATCATTGCTAAAGAAAAGCCTTTTAATATTTCACCACCAAATAAATATATTGAAAAAAGAGCTAACAATGTAGTTACAGATGTAATTATTGTTCTAGATAAAGTTTCATTAATTGAAATATTAGTTAATTCAAAAATTTTAACATCAGAATACTTTCTTAAATTTTCTCTAACCCTATCGAATATAACAACGGTATCGTTCATTGAATAACCAACAATAGTTAAAACAGCAGCTACAATAGAAAGGTTTATCTCAAGTGAAAAAATAGAAAATATACCTAATGTAATTATAACATCGTGAAATATAGCTAAAATAGCTCCTAAACTAAACTGCCATTCAAATCTTATCCAAATATACAATAGCATCGCCGCTAGTGATAAACTTATAGCAATAATACCTGATTTTAAGAGTTCTGAGCTTACTTTAGGACCAACATTTTCTACTCTTCTAAAGTCGACATCACCAATAGAGCTAGATAATTTATTTTGTATATTTTTAATAAATTCAGGATCATTTGAATTTTGTTTTTCAAACTTAACAATAAAGTCTGTTTCATTGCCAAATTTTTTGACAGACACATCTCCTAAATTCATTTGATTAAAGCTATCTCTAATAAGACTAATATTATTAGTTTTCTCAGTAGTTCTTAATTCAATTAAAGTACCACCTTTGAAATCAACACCATAATTTAAACCTTTAAAAATTAAAAATACTAATGAAATCACTATTAGAATAAGTGATAGTATATTAAATTTTCTATAGAACTTATTAAAAGAAATATCTCTCATTTTAAAGTAGCTGCTCCTTATCTTTATTTTTAACTACATATAAAGAAGTTAATAATCTTGCTATAAAATATACCGAAAACAAAGTAGTTAAAATTCCAACACCTAAAGTTACTGAAAAACCTTTTACAGGTCCTGATCCCATAAAAAACAAAATGAACGCTGCAATTAATGTTGTAATGTTTGCATCTAAAATAGTTGTTCTTGATTTTGTATATCCAGCATCAAAAGCTATTATTGGATTTTTTTCATTTTTAGTCTCTTCTTTGATACGCTCAAAAATTAAAACATTTGCATCAACAGCCATACCAACTGTTAAAATGATACCTGCAATTCCAGGCAAAGTTAATGTTGCCTCAAATAAAGTTAAAATACCAATTAGCAAAAAGAGATTTGAAACAAGAGCTAAATTAGCAATTAACCCAAATGCTCTATATTTATAAATCATAAATAAAATAACTAACAAGAAACCAATAAATAAAGATAAAATACCGGCATCTATTGAGTCTTGACCTAAATCTGGTCCAACTGTTCTTTCTTCAATTATATTTAAAGGTGCAGGCAAAGCTCCAGATCTAAGTAGCAAAGCAAGATCTGTTGCAGATTGAAAAGTAAAGTCACCTGAGATTTGTCCTGAACCACCTATTATAGGTTCTCTAATTGAAGGAGCGCTAATTATTTTACCATCTAATACTATTGCTAATTGTTTGCCAACCCCTGTACTAGTTGCTTTACCAAATTTTTTGGCACCTACTCTATCTAAAGTAAATGAAACTACTGTTTCATTTGTTTGTGAGTTCATTGATGGCTTTGCATCAACTAGGTTGTCACCACTTAAAATTATTCTTTTACTAACAATTGCGTCTCTGGAACCATCTTCGAAAGATAATTTTTCAGTTCCAAAAGACTCTTCATTATTTTGTGAAATAAATTGGAATGTAAGATTTGCTGTTTTTCCAAGCAAAGATTTAATTCTATTTGGATCATCTAAGCCTGGTAATTCGACTAATATTCTATCATTACCTCTTTTTAGAATATTGGGCTCATTTGTTCCAACCTCATCAACTCTTCTTCTTACAATTTCAATTGCCTGATCTAGTGAAGAATTTTTTAATAAGACCAAACCATATCTAGAGTAATTTAATGAAAAAAGGTTTCCATCTTCTTGAACATCAAATTCATGTGATTTGTAAGTTGGATAATACGTATTAACATCACTTTCTTTGTCATTTAAAATATTTTTAACATTTTCAAATTCATTATTTGTCGCTTCAAATAAAATTGTATCTCCTTTGAGTGAAAAATTTTTAAGAGTTATTTGCTTTTCTTTAAAATATCTTTTTAATTCAATTATTTTTGCTTGAAGCTTTTGAGTAATTACTGGCCGATTATCTATTTCAAGAAGCAAATAAGATCCACCTTGTAAATCTAAACCTAAGTTTATGTTTTTTGAAAAAAATTTATCATCAAATTTAACAAAATTTGAAAAAGCAAAATAGGAAAAAATAACTGTAAAAACAATTACTGAAATTATTCGTAATTTTGAAAAGTATAACACTTTTTTGTTATGTTATTTTTTTGGTTCTGTAGAGCTTACTAAACCTTGAATTCCTGTTGCTCTGACAACTTCAACATTTACATTATCAGAAATTTGAACCTCAACTTTTTCGTTATCAATTATTCTTTCAACAGTACCAACTATACCACCAGAAGTAATTACTTTGTCCCCTCTTTTAAGTGCTTCAACCATAGCTTTATGATCTTTTACTTTTTTCTGTTGAGGTCTAATAAGAAAAAAATAGAAAATAACAAAAATTAAAATTAAAGGTATAAATTGTCCAATTCCAGCATCCATATCGTATCCTATTAAGTTAAGGCTATTTATCCTATCTATTATTCAAACTCAACTCTTAATTGATAGAAATTTTATCTATATTTGGCATATATGGCCTCAGAACATCTGGTATCAAAATAGATCCATCCTCCGTTTGATAGTTTTCCATAATTGCAATCATAGTTCTACCAACTGCTAATCCACTACCATTAAGTGTGCCAACAAATTCTTTTGAATTATTTTGTCCTTTATATCTTGCTTTCATTCTCCTTGCTTGGAAAGAACCACAAGATGAACAACTTGAAATCTCTCTATACTTATTTTCAGATGGAAGCCAAACTTCAATGTCATAAGTTTTTTCTGCACTAAAACCCATATCACCAGTACACAATACTATTTTTCTATAAGGAAGTTTTAACGCATCCAATATCACTGTAGCTGAGTTAGACATCCTCTCTAACTCCTCTGAACATTTATCGTTTTCTACAATACTTACTAGTTCCACTTTATAAAATTGGTGCTGCCTGATCATACCTTTAGTATCTTTACCGTAACTACCCGCCTCTTTTCTAAAACATGGCGTTGATGCAACTACTCTGATTGGTAATTCGTTCTTCTCTAAAATTTGATTTTTTACAATATTTGTCAAAATTACTTCAGCAGTTGGTATTAGAAACTTTCTTTCTTCACCTTCATCAAGTTTAATTTCAAATTGATCATTTTCAAATTTTGGCAATTGTCCAGTACCAAACATTGTTTCAGCAGTTGCGATTAATGGAGGCGATATTTCTGTATAACCATTTTTTTGAGTATGTGTATCAATCATAAAATTTGATATTGCTCTTTCTAATTGAGCTAATTCTTTTTTGACAAATACAAACCTAGAACCAGTAGTTTTTGTTGCTAAGTCAAAATCAAGCATATTTAATTTATCTCCTAGTTCATAATGAGATTTTGGCTTAAAATTAAATTCTTTTATTTCGCCCTTTTTTTCAATTTCTTTATTAGAATTTTCATCTTGTCCTATCGGGACATCGCTCAATGGTATATTTGGTATAGATGATAAAATATCAGTAATCTGGCTCTGTAATTTTATTTGATTTTTATTAATTTCTTCAATTTTTAAAGAAAGTTCTTTTGATTTTTCGAATAAACTTTGGTCTTTCGATTTTGAAATAGACTTTTTTTCCATTTCAAATTTTTCTTTTTCTTGAATGAGTTTTCTATTTTCCCCATCTAAACTTAATATGTTATCAAGACTTATATCAATGTTTCGATTTTTAAGTCTTTCCTTAAAGTTTTCGAAGTCATTTCTGATATCTTTAATATTGTGCATTTTTTTCTGCTGCTTTCTTTTCAATTATTCCTACTGATATTATTGATAATTCATATAAAATTAATAATGGTATACCCAAACCAATTTGAGTAATTGGATCTGGTGGAGTTAATATAGCCGCTGCTGCGAATATTATTACAACAACATATTTTCTTCTCTCTTTTAAAAATGTTGAGTTCACTACCCCAATTCTAGCTAATAAACTTAATACTACTGGTAATTGAAAACTTAAACCAAATGCAAAAATAAGCTTCATTACTAATGATAAATATTCGTTTACTTTAGCTTCTAATTGAATTGGTAGATTGGTTGCTGCACCTAAACTCTCGAAGGATAAAAAAAACTTTATAGCTAAAGGCATTATTAAGTAATAAACTAACATGCCTCCAAGCAAGAATAGAATTGGAGTTACCACCAAGTAAGGCATTATAGCTTTCTTTTCATGATTATATAGGCCAGGTGCTATAAATTTCCAAATTTGGATTAGTATAAATGGGCTTGTAATAAAAAAAGCAGCAAAAAAAGAAACCTTTAAGTATGTTAGAAATGTTTCTTGAAGAGCAGTAAATATTAATCTTCTATTTGTGTTGTCATCCTTTACTGCATTTGCATATGGTTCAACTAAAAATCCATAAATGTACTCAGAAAAATAATAACAAATTACAAATAAAATAGCCAAAAATATAAACGAGTTTATTAATCTTTTTCTTAATTCGGTTAAATGACTTATGAAACTTCCCTCTTTATCCTTACTCATCTTTTTTTTTCTCTTTATTTTCTGATTTAAGTTTATCGTCTGTATCAGTATTTAAAGTTTCATTTGTTAAATCACTGACTTGTCCTTGGACATCACGAACATATCTTTTAGCTGAACCAATCCATGAACCGATTTTTTTTAACATGTAAGGAAAATCTTTAGGACCTACTACAATAATTGCTATTGAGACTATGATTAGTATTTCTAGCCAGCCAATTGACGGCATTTGTTATTCTTTTTTATTAGAGTCTTGATTCTCTGAAATATTTTTAGTTTGGTCTTCATCAGTAACATCTGTAGCCATACCCTTTTTAAAACTTTTGATCCCTTTAGCAACATCACCCATCAGGCTAGAGATTTTTCCTCTGCCAAAAAGTAAGACTACTAAAATTACTACAATTGCTATTTGCCAAAATCCTATACTCATAAATTATTTATAACCTTATTATTGATTTATTAAAAGTGATTTTTTAGGTTTCGTCAGATTTGAGGGTACTGCTTAACATTTCATCAATATCAGAATAAATATTTTCCTTTTTATCGACTTGTTTTTCTTTAAAAAATTTACCTGTTCCAAATATTGATGAGTCTACACTTGATGTATCGATTAGGCCCGCTGAACCTAATTCATTCACAGTTGGTAAATCAGACAATTTTTGTAAATTAAAATGACTTAAAAATTCATCTGTAGTTCCATATTGTATTGGTTTCCCAGGAACATTTTTTCTACCTTCGTGTTTAACCCAGTTTAACTCCATTAAGATTTCTAAAGTATTAGTTCCGAAAGCTACACCTCTTATCTCTTCAATTTCAGACCTTGTAACGGGTTGGTGATAAACAATAATAGCAAGAGTTTCGATTGCAGCTCTAGATAATTTTTTTTCAACAGTTTTTTGTTCTGACATTAAAGAAGATAAATTAACTGAAGTTCTGAATGACCATTTATTAGATATGCAAATCAAATTAATACCTCTATTTGAGTAAAAATCTCTTAGTTTTTCCAGTGATTGTTGAATATCTGTTTGTTTAGATAATTTAGACTCTATTGTCTCAACTGAAAGAGGTTCGGCAGCAGCAAATACAATAGCTTCAATCTCTCTTTCTACGTCGGTGAGTTTAGTTGGAAAACTTACAATATTATTTTTTTTAATTTTGTTCATTAATTTTCTTTAATATAGATATCATCAAATAATTCTTTTTGTTTTAAAGATATATTGCCTTCTTTTACCAATTCTAAAGAGCCAGCAAAAATTCCAGCTTTACCTGTTTTTTTTAAATTAGGAGATTTATTAAATCCAGACGGAACCAACTCAGACAAATTTTTCCAATCATTAAGCGTGCCAAAGAACTCCTTTATTCTTTTAATAGCATCTTCAGTAGTAAAGACAGGAAGTTTGGGTATGTTCATAGTATGAAAATCTTTGGTCATGACTATCCCTGAATATGCTTTTAATAATTCAAATAAAGTTAAAGAAACTTTTTTATCATAAATCGACTTTACACCACTTTTAGAGCCACGCATAAAAACATCTCTACCTAATCTTTTTCTATCTAACATTTGAGAAGATAACAATCTAATTAGCTCTAATTTTTTTAATTGTAATTTAAGTTTCTCAGCAACTTCAAAAGCTTTAAACTCATCCTCATCAGTTTCAGGAAGTAATAATTTTGATTTCAAATAAGTAAGCCAAGTTGCCATTAACAAATATTCAGAAGCTATTTCTAAATTTAAATTTTCTTTTTCTATTAGATATTGATGAAATTGATCAGCAAGTTTTGTTATAGAAATTTTTTCTAAATCTACTTTTTGAGATTTAGCAAGATCTAGTAAAATCTCAAGTGAACCACTGAAGTTATTTAAATTTACATTAAAGTCTAAAGAATCATCGGACATTGTAAATCACTCTAACCTATAATTTTTATTAATTGTGATGTTTTTTTCGTTACAAATTTGTCTAGTTTTGGTGAATTTTGTGCAACTGTAACCATTTCACTTAAATTTCCATTGCAATGTAAGGCTAAATTGCATCCAGCTAAAAAAGATTTTTTTACTCTAACATCAAGTTTATCTTTTAAAGCTTTCATTGAAAGGTCGTCTGTTAAAATTAGACTTTTAAATTTTATTTTATTTCTTATTAAACTAATAATTTTTTTTGAATGAGTAACATTATTTTGTGGATCAATTTTTTGAAATAGTAAATGGCCTGTCATTGCGATTAATGCTTTCTTATTTTTAAAAGTATAAAAATCATTTTTAACTAAATAATCCTTATTTTTATTAATTTTAGGAAGATTTTTATGACTGTCGACTTTAGCTAAACCATGGCCTGGAATGTGTTTCATCACTGTAGCAACACCATTTTTATGAAAATGATTGATACAGATATTTCCCATCGTTGATACTATTTTTTTGTTACTGGAAAATGATCTGTCATCAACAATCTTATGAAAATTTTTTCTTTTAAGGTCTAGAACTGGAACTGTATTGATATTTATACCTAATAATTTTAATAGGTATGTAATTTGTTTAACATAAACATTATAATAAATATTAAACTTTTTTTTATCTCTATTAAATAGATTGCCGAAATATTCTGCTGTAAAAATAGAATTATCAATAAATTTTCTTAATCTACTAACTCTACCTCCCTCTTCATCTATCATAATAGGATAATTTTTATTTTTAAAAATTTTTTTAATAGAATTTGTTAGTTCTTTAGTTTGATTTATAGAATTTATATTTCTAGAAAATAAAATAATTCCCCATGGTTTATATTTTTTTAAAAAACTTATTTCCTTTTTGGTAAGATATTTACCTTTTATTCCACAAATAAAAGATCTATGGGATTTATTTGTCATTATAAAGAAGTTCCCAAAAAGAATATTTATTTTTTTTCTTATTATTTTTAAATTCTACATACTCAATAATATTTTCTGTATCATTTTTTAATAATATAAGATCTTTTTTGATAATATTAATTTTTTCATCAATTAAAGAAAGTGATCTGTAAGATTTCTTAATATTTTCATCTGAAAAATAGTATCTGGCGGTAAAAAATATAAAGAAGAAAATTATAATAAGGAAAAAAAGATACTTTAGTTCTTTAATCATTACATTTTTTCAGGTGTGTCTACACCCAAAATATTCATACCTGTTTTCAAAGTATTGGCTATAGATTTTAGGAAAACTAGTTTTTCCATTTTAATTGTATTGTCTTGATCGATAAATCTTTTAGAAATATCTTCCTTACCCATATTCCAATAAGAGTGGAATTCAGAAGCTAATTCATAAAGATAAACTGAAATTCTATGTGGTTCTAATTTTTCTGAAGAAACTTCAACACATTTAGGCCATTCACTAATTTTTTTGAATAATTTTATTTCTTCATTCGCAAAATTAAAATCTGAATTCTTGATCTCAAGATTGCTATTGATATCATTTTGGGTATTTCTAAAAACAGACGAAATTCTAGCATATGCATACTGAACATAGTAAATAGGATTTTCTTTCGATTTTTCTTTTACTTTGTCAAAATCAAAATCAATTTCTGCATCACTGCTTCTGCTTAACATAATAAACCTTGTTGCGTCCTTACCCACTTCATTAATAAGATCCTCAATAGTAATATAATCACCTTTCCTTTTAGACATTTTAAAAGGTTTTTTATCTTTAATAAGTTTTACTAACTGACTAACTTTGCAAATTAATTTATTTTTTTCACCGGACAAAGCTTCAACTACAGAAGTAATTCTTTTAATATAACCAGCGTGATCGGCACCAAGTATATTTATAAGAATATTAAAATCTCTTTTTAATTTTGTATTATGATAAGCAACATCACTTGCAAAATATGTCCATGATTTATCTTCTTTTTGAAGTGCTCTATCTTTATCATCACCAAATTCTGTAGATTTAAATAATAATTGCTCTCTTTCCACCCAATTTTCGTTACTTTCTCCTTCGGGAGCTTTAATTTTTCCCTCATAAATATATTTTTTATCTTTTAAATTTTTAATTACTTCATCAACTTCATTATTATTTATAACTTCAGTTTCGCTGGCAAAGTTATCATGTTTTATACCAAGATTTTCTAAATTAATTTTTATCAACTTTAAAGACTCTTGTATTGAAAGATGTTTTAGTTTTTCTGATACAGAGTCAAAGTTTTTAAAATCTAAATCTTTATTATTTGAAATTATTTTTTTTGCTATATCTATAAGATAGACTCCAGGATATAAATCCTTATCTTCCACAGGAAAAGTTTCACTATAAAGTATTTCTTTTATTCGTAAATAAACTGATTTTGTAAAATGAGAGATTTGATTTCCATAATCATTAACATAATATTCTTTGGTAACTTTATGACCATTAAAAGATAAAAGATTAGATATTACATCTCCAAGTATAGCGCCTCTTGAGTGACCCACGTGCAAAGGTCCAGTTGGATTGGCAGAAACAAACTCTACTAAATAACTATTTTTTTTCCCACTAGCACTATTTCCATATGATGAATTATTTAAGACATCTAATATAAAGCCATTCCAAAATTCATTTTTAAATTTTAGATTAATAAAACCTGGTTTTTCAATGCTAATTTCATCAATATTGCTATCACTATCTTTTATTAAATCAGCTATCTGCTTAGCAAGTTCTATAGGAGGTTTTTTATTAATTTTGGATAAAACCATTGCAACATTTGTAGAAATGTCTCCACTAAACTTTGCAGGTGGAATGTCAACATTGATACCCGATAAATTATCTGTCAACTCTAACAAATTATCTTTGTGGGCTGACTTAATAACTTTTTCAATCTTTAATAAATAATTTTC
>CACGED010000006.1 GCA_902571975.1 uncultured Pelagibacteraceae bacterium
AATCCATAGTTCTCTTGGCGCAGAATTTTTTATTGAAAAATATAAAAAAATGGAGGGAAATGAAAAAAGAAATTTTGATGAATATTCTAATGAACATCCAATAGTAAGAACACATCCTGAGACTGGAAAAAAAATTCTATTTGTCAATTGGACATACACAAAAAAAATAATTGGACTTGAACAAGAAGAAAGCGACGAAATTTTAAAAAAAATATTTGAACACCAAGCACGACTTGAATTAACCTGTAGGTTTAGCTGGACTGAAAATACAGTCTGTATATGGGATAATAGAAGTGTTATTCACTTTGCAATTGCAGATTTTTATCCAGGTAGAGGATTAGGATATGAAAGAGTAATGGATAGAATTGCTATTGAAGGTGACCACCCACAATAAATACCTTGAAATTTGATTATTTAATAATTGGAGCAGGTACAGCAGGATGCGTTCTCGCTAATAGACTAACTGAACAAAGTAAAAATAAGGTTGCAATTTTTGAAGCTGGTAAAGATAGTGATATATGGAAAGTAAACATGCCCCTTGCAATACTTTATGCAATGCATGACCCAAAATATAATTATAAATATTATTCTGAACCTGAGCCACACTTAAACAATAGAAAATTATTTTGTCCTAGGGGAAAGATGATTGGTGGTTGTTCCGCGCATAATGGAATGGTTTATGTCAGAGGAAATAAAAATGATTATGAGAGATGGGCTTCATTTGGGTTAAAAAATTGGTCTTACGAAAATGTTTTGCCTTTTTTTAAAAAAATTGAGACATGGTCAGGTGGAGAAAATAATTATAGAGGTGGAAAAGGTATATTGCCTGTAAATCAATCAAATAACAAAAATCCCCTTTTTAAAGCTTTTTTGGACTCGGCTAAAGAGGCAGGACATAAAATAAATAGTGATATGAATGGAGAAGACCAAGAAGGCTTTGGAATGTACGATGTTACTATTCATAAAGGTCAGAGAGCAAGTGCTTCAAAATATTATTTAAAACCAGCTAAAAGTAGGGAAAATTTAAAAGTATTTACTGAGTCATTTGTAGAAAAGATTATTTTTGATGGCAAAAAAGCTATTGGAATTCAAGTTAAAATAAAAAATGAAACGAAGACTATTTACGCAAATAAAGAAATTATTTTAAGTGGTGGATCAATTAATTCTCCACAATTATTAATGTTATCAGGTGTTGGTCCAAGCAATCATCTTAAAGAAAAAGGAATTGACGTTATTCATGATTCAAAAGGAGTTGGAAAAAATTTACAAGATCATTTAGAAACCTATATTCAACAAGAATGTAAAACTCCAGATACATTATATTCATATGTAAATAAATTTAATATGGTAAAGGTGGGTATCCAGTGGTTCTTAAACAAAAGTGGGCCCTGCTCTACCTCGTTTTTAGAAGCTGGTGGATTCTGTAAATCGTCTCCAGATAAAAAGTATCCAAATATACAATTTCATTTTTTTCCAGCATTTGTAATAGACCATGGTTTAGTAGATCCTGATAGACACGGATACCAATTACATGCAAGTTTAAACCAACCTAAAAGTAGAGGGGAAATTACTTTGAAAAGTTCAAACCCTTATGATTATCCAAAAATACAATTTAATTATTTAGAGGATGATTATGATCTTAAAGAAACAATAAAATGTGTTCGAGTAGCAAGAAAAATTTTATGTCAAAACTCTATGAAACCTTTTGCTGGTAAAGAAATTGGGCCAGGTGATAATGCAAATTCAGATGAGGAAATTGAAGAATATGTAAGATCAAAAGCAGAAACAGCATATCACCCATCATGTACTTTAAAGATGGGTATAGATGATATGGCAGTGGTAGATGAAAAATTAAAAATTCGTGGTCTTCAGAATATAAGGGTAGCCGATGCATCTGTGATGCCAGAAATTACAAGTGGAAATCTAAATGCACCAACATTAATGATAGGTGAGAGAGCTGCTGACTTTATTTTGAATTAACATATGGAAGCAAATAATAATACTAAAGGCATCCTATTTATTATGATAGGGATGGCTTTTTTTTCAATTCAAGACTCTCTTATAAAATATATATTTGAAGAAATTGCTTTGTTTGAGTTATATCTTGGTAGAACTATTGTTCAAGCTACAGTGCTTATATCTATATTCTTAATAACAAAGAAAAAATTTACATTAAAGACTCATTATCCTTTATTAACTTTATTAAGAGTAATTTGTTTTTTCTTTGGCTTTAGTTTCTTTTATATTTCACTAACATTTATGTCTTTGGCTATGGTCAGCGCATTATTCTTTTCATGTCCTTTTTTCATGTCAATATTTGCTAAAGTATTTTTAAAAGAACAAATTGGAATTAGAAGATGGAGTGCAATAACCGTAGGATTTATTGGTGTTTTAATTGTGCTAAATCCAACTTTAGAGAACTTTAACTTTTTTAAATTGGCGCCAGTTGCATGCTCACTTTGTTATGCATGCTCTATGACAATTACAAAATATACAGCTGAAAAAGATAATATTTATACTCAGTTAACTTTACTTTATATTTTTGCAGTAATTGCGAGTGTTATAATATTTTTAATAAGTGGTGATGGAAAGTTTAATAGTTTTTCCGATCCTACAATGCAGTTTATTTTTAGAGAATGGTTTGTAAATCCAGCTGTTTCTTGGCCTTACGTTTTTGTAATGGGTATTGTTGCATCAATATCTTTTTTTTGTGTTTTTACAGCATATAGTATTGCTTCTCCGTCTGTAGTATCTCTGTTTGAATATTCGTACATAGTTTTTGCAATGATAGCTGGTTACATATTATTTGAAACTATACCAGTACCTAGAACTTTTCTTGGAGCCGCAATAATTATTGGCGCAGGTGTATATATTTATTTTAGAGAAAAAATTCGAGGCCAAATGATTGCATCAGATACACCTAATAGATGATAAAAAAAAACTATATTCCAACAATAAATATTTCTTCTATTCTTGAAAAAGGTTTTGATACAAAACCTACCCTTAAAATAGTTAAAGAAATTCAGAAAGCTTGTTTAGATGTTGGTTTTTTTCAAATTACAGGTCATGGTATAAAATTAAAAAATATAAATAAAATTTGTAAGGTTGGAGAAAATTTTTTCAAACTAAATATAAAAAATAAACTTAAATTAGCTCCAAAAAAATGGAATAAAAAAAATAAAAATGTTTATAGAGGTTACTTTCCTAACGACGTAAATGGTAAAGAAGGACTAGATTTGGGAGATTTAAAAGTAACTAAGAAATATTCAAAAAGAGTAAAAAATCAGTACATAGAATATTTAAATATTAAGCAATCATTTACCACAAATAATATTTCTAAATTATCTGATTATTATGATGATATATTTAATTTAAGTGAAATTCTTTTTAAAAGTATTATTAAAATCTATAATAAGGATACTGATATATCAAAAAAAGCATTTTCAAGATTAAAAACTTTAAGTACATTACGTTTTAATTATTACCCTAATCAAACAAAGCCTGTTGAAATTTCTAAACAAGATGGGGTTGCTCTTGGGTGTGAAACACATGTAGATAGTGGTATTTTCACAGTACTTTATCAAAATAAAAAGGGTGGTTTACAAGTACAAAACCGTAAAACAAAAAAATGGTACGATGTTCCCTTTAATAAAAATGCTTTAGTTGTAAATACTGGAAGAGCGCTTGAATATTTAAGTAAGGGAAGATTTAAAGCAACTAATCATAGGGTATTATGGAACAAGCAAAAAAGGCTCTCAGTTCCTTTCTTTTTTGAACCCTCATATGACTTTAAAATGAATCTTTCATTTTTAAATAAGAAAAAACTAACTAATAGCGGTCTCAGATACGATAAATTTCTTAATAAATCCCTTAAAAAATTCGTTGAATATCAAAGGTAAGAATAATAATATAATTCTATAAAGCGATACATAACTCGTCGTAATTTCATATACGAAAGTGGGATCGGTCGTCTTTAAATTAATTTTTAAAGGAGGCTTTAATGAAGTTTGGTTATTTTTGTAATACTACAAATTGGACACACAAACCCTATCACAAATTATTAGATGAAACTAAACAAATCACTGAATATTGTGATCAAAACTATTGGAATTCAATTTGGTTTACCGAACATCATTTTAACCATGAGGGAATGGAGTCGTGTACTAATCCATTAATGCTAGGAGCAGATGCTGCAGCAAGAACAAAAAACATAAGAATAGGACAAGCAGCAAATGTAATAACTTTTCATAACCCAATAAGATTAGCAGAAGATATTGCTACACTTGATCAACTTTCAAAAGGAAGAGTAGAAGTTGGTGTTGCAAGAGGAGTTTATGGGAGAGAGGCAATTAATTTAAACAAAGAAGCAGATTTAAAAGATCAGGCAAAAAACTTTAGATTATTTGCTGAAACATTAGAAATTTTGAAAAAAGCATGGTCAGAGAAATTTTTTAATCATGATGGAGAATTTTATACTTACCCATCACCAAATTATGTTTGGCAGCATGACATGAGTCCGCCAAGTGAAGAATTTATGAATATGGCAGATAGCACTATGAAAAAAATTAGTGTTCTTCCAAAGCCTTATCAAAATCCACACCCTCCAATACATCAAGTTGTTGATGGTATAAGATCTATAGAGTGGGCAGCAGAAAATAATATAAATGTAATTATGTGGATACCTACAGTTAAAGCATTGAAAATAAGATTTGAAGCTTACAAAAATAAAAGATCTGAAGTTACTAAAAAAAATGTCCCTTTAGGTGAAGGCGTTACTCTCGTTAGAGATATGTTTGTCGCTGATACTATGGAAGAGGCCAAAGAGAAAGCTGGGCAACATATGGTAAATTATATGAAATGGGTTTGTCATTGGAGAGGTCTTGGTAATCATATGGATCCTGGTGAAGAGCTTCCAGAAACAAAGGGTAAATTAGATCTTCTTAATTACGAGTTTTTACATAAGCGAAATATGTTATTTGGTACTCCTGAATATGTAACAGATAAGATTAAAGAACTTCAATCAGAGCTTAATCTTCAAAATCTTCAAGTTTGGTCTAATTTTCCGGGTGTTAAACATGAAGATTGTATGAAAAGTATTAAATTATTCACTGAAAAAGTAATGCCTAATTTTAAAGATGATCTAGATACTGAAGTTAAAAAAGTATCGTGATTAAGTCCAAGAATACCTTGACAGGTGGTCAAGCGGCAGTGAAATCACTAAAAAAAGAAAAAGTTAAACACGTCTTTGGTCTAATTGGTTCAGCAACAATGGAAATGTTTGATGCGTTATATCATGAAAAGAAAATTAAATTTATAGGTGTAAGAGACGAAAGAACTGGAACACATATGGCGGATGGATATGCAAGAGCTTCTAATCAACCAGGTGTAATAATTGCCGGTCAAAACGGTCCAGGAGCAACTAATCTAGTTACGGGCATAGCGCAAGCAAAAGCAGCATTTTCTCCTGTAGTATCTATTGCAGGTTTATATTCTACTAAAGATAAGATGGAGGATGCCTTTCAAGGACTTGATCAACAATCACTTTTTGATCCTATAACAAAAAAAACATGGACAGTAAAAAAGGCAAGTCATATACCAACGGCCTTTAGAGATGCTTTTAATCTTGCAATGTCACCACGCAGAGGACCAGTTTGTATAAACCTTCCAAGAAATGTTCTTTCTGATACTTCAAAGTTTAAGATTAATGAAAATAAAAAATCTTATAAAACTGAAAGTGACTTAAAAAGTAAAAAGAATTCAATTGATAGAACTATAAAACTTATTCTCAACTCAAAAAAAACAGTAATTGTTGCTGGAGGAGGAATAAAATATAATTCAAAATTTAAGTCTGTAACAAAGCTTGCTGAATTTTTAAATATTCCAATTGTAACTGCAGCAGGACATGGAGATGCAATTCCCTTCAGTCATAAGTTAAATGCTGGACAAATGGGACCTAGAGGAAATATTGTTGCATCAAGATTAGTCAAAGAAGCAGAGCTAATTATTGCAATTGGTACAAGACTTGGTTTCAATTCTACTTTCTATTCGTATGACAATATAAATAAAAATGCGAAAATTGTACAAATTGAGTTAGAAAAAACAATGATAGGAAGATACTTTCCAGTTAATGTAGGTATTCATGGCGATGCTGCTCTTGTGACAGATCAAATTTTAGCTGAGTTAAGAAAACAAAAGAAAATTTTCAATTACGAAGAATGGACAAATAGCTTTTTATTAGAGAGATCAAAATTTCTTAAAGATAGAGATAATATAAAGTCAAAAAATTTTCCAATCCAACCGAATGGTCTATTCAGAGAATTAAGAAAAGTACTACCGAAAAATACTGCAATAACACTTGATGCTGGAACACTTTGTCTTCAAGCAACAGATGCTTTAGAATATTACAATCCTCCTGCCCTTTTCACACCTCTTGATTTTGGTTTAGTAGGCTTCTCATTTGCATGTGGTTTGGGAATAAAGGTTGCAAAACCTAATAAAACAGTCGTTAGTTTGATGGGTGATGGCGGATTTGGAATGACTATTTCTGAATTAAGTACTGCTGTAGAGCATGGCATTAACACAATTACAATTGTAATGAATAATAAGAGTTGGGGAGCAGAAAAAGCTTATCAAAAAGATTTCTATGGTGAAAGATATTTAGGAGCTGATATTCAAAGTCCTCCTTTTGATGAAGTTGCTAAACTATATGGCGCTAAAGGAATTAAAGTTAAAAAATTATCAGAAGTTAACGAGGCAGTAAAAAGCGCATTAAAAGTAAATAAACCAGTTGTTATAGATGTTGATGTAGATCCAAAAGCGTTATACAGTTTTAGGAGAGATAGCTTTACACATAGAATAAGAAAATGAAATTAGAATTACGTAAGTTCACTAAATTTGTAGATAAGACTTTTATTGAAGGTGGAAAAGAAGCTAAAGAACCTGTTTTGATGGTTTCTGTTGCTGCGGTTTTTAAAAATCCTTGGGATGGAAAAGGTTTTGTGGAAGACTTAAAACCCATTATTTTAGATCTAGCTCCTAAACTCGGAGATTTATTAGTTCCTGAACTTATAAATGAAATAGGCTCTCCTGATAAAATATTAGCGTATGGAAAAGCAGGTGTGGTTGGACTGAATGGAGAAATAGAACATGCATCAGCATTTATTCATACATTAAGATTTGGTAATAAGTTCAGAGATGCTGTTGGAGGAACTTCTTATTTAAGTTTTACAAACACAAGAGGTCCGGCTGGATCAAAAATATCTATTCCAATGATGCACAAAACAGACTCTGGTTTAAGACCATATTATCTAACACATGAGTTTACAATTCATGATGCTCCATTTGATGATGAAATTGTTATTGCAATTGGTGGCGCTTCGACAGGTAGAGCTCATGCAAGAACAGGTGATAGGTACCAAGATATGAAGGAGATGGGCATTGAACCAAAATAATAATGATCAATGCAACAGACTCTAAAGGTACATTCTATAAACTAAATCAAAAAGAAGGAATTCCAATAGTATTTATTCATGGTGTGGGTCTTGATCATAATATTTGGGATCCACAAATTGATGAATTTGATAATACAGTTTTAATTTATGATATTCTTGGACATGGTAGAACACCTTTAAATAAAGAAAAAATAAGTTTTGATGATTTTTCAGATCAAATTATTGATCTAATTGATGAATTAAAATTTGATAAAATTCATCTTGTTGGGTTTTCAATAGGCTCATTGATTGCAAGAAACTTTGGAACGAAATTTAGTGATAGATTGAAATCCCTAACATTGTTGTGCTCAATATTTAATAGATCTGATGATGAACAAAAAATAGTAAATAAAAGGTTTGAGCAGACAAAAAAAGATCAAAAACTTACAAAAGACGCGCTCAAAAGATGGTTTAATAAGGATTTTATTGAAAAAAATCCTCTAATTTCAGATAAAATCATCACAATTCTTAATAATAATAATATGGATAACTTTATTAAAGTTTACTCATTGTTTGTAAATCACAAAGATAATGAAAAATTTGAAAATATTAATGTTAAAACACTTGTGATGACTGGAGAAGGTGATATCGGCTCAACTCCAGAAATGACCAATAATCTGAGTAAAAAAATTAAAAATTCTGAAGCAAAAATAATACCTGTAGGTAAACATCTGTGTAGTATTGAATGCTCTTATGATGTAAATAAATCAATTAAAGATCATATAAAAAATGCCTGAATTGAAAAAATACAAAATGTTTATAGGAGGAGAATGGGTTGACTCCGACACTAAAAAAACTTTTGAAACTTTAAATCCAGAGGATAATAAACCATGGGCTATTGTTCCTGAGGCAAGTGCTTCTGATGTAGATAAAGCAGTTCAAGCAGCTCAAAAAGCATTTGAAGGAGATTGGCCTAAAATATTACCGCGTGAAAGAGCAAAGTTTCTAAGAGCTATTGGAAATAAGCTTAGAGATAACGCAGAATTACTTGGAAAAGTTGAAACTATAGATACTGGAAAACTTTATAGAGAAACAAATAAACAGGCAAATTATATTGCTGAGTATTACGATTATTATGCTGGTATGGCAGACAAGGTCGAAGGCACAGTTCTACCAATAGATAAACCAAATATTCAAGCTATAACTTCAAGAATACCTATTGGTGTTATTGCTGCGATTGTTCCATGGAATTCTCAAATGTTTTTAACAGCAACTAAACTTGCACCTGCTTTAGCAATGGGAAATACTGTGGTTATTAAATCCTCTGAACTTGCCCCAGCAGTAATGTTTGAATTTGCAAAATTGATAGAGGAAACTGGTATTCCTAAAGGAGTAGTAAATGTTATTACAGGTTTTGGAGATCCGTGTGGAAAAGCTTTAACTACACATAATTTAGTTGAAAAAGTTGCTTTTACGGGAGGGCCCGAAACTGCAAGACATATTATTAGAAATTCTGCAGAAAATTTATCAGAAGTAAGCTTAGAACTTGGAGGAAAAAGTCCTGTTGCAGTATTTGATGATGCTCATCAAGAAAATGCTGTTAATGGAATTACTGCAGGAATATTTGGAGCTAGCGGACAGAGTTGTATTGCTGGTTCAAGGCTATATCTTCAAAAAGGAATTTACGATGAGTTCCTTGATAAACTCACAAAAAGAGCTGAAAAAATAAAAATTGGTGCTCCTATGGATCCAGACACAGAAATGGGACCTTTGAGTAATTATAAACAGTTAGAAATTATTGAAAAAAACATAAAAAAAACCACTGAACAAGGGGGAAAAATAAAATGCGGTGGTGAAAGGCATCCATTTTCAAATGAGGGATACTACTTTCCTCCCACAATAATTGAGTGTGATAATCACAATCTTCCAACCGCAGAAAATGAGCTTTTTGGACCAGTTTTATCAGTTATGAAATTTGATACAGAAAATGAGGTAATAGAGAAAATGAACGATAATCAATATGGATTATCTTCTGGAGTTTATACTAGTGACTTCTCTAGAGGTCTAAGAGTTTCTAATGCAATTAGAGCAGGTATAACGTTTGTAAATACTTATCGATTGATTTCTCCTTCAGCACCTTTTGGTGGAATTAAAGATAGTGGATATGGAAAGGAAGCGGGAATGGACTCAATAAAGGATTATACTAGAGTTAAGACAACTTGGTATTACACATCTGATGAACCAACTTTAGATCCTTTCTCTATAAGATAATTTTTGTCTGCAAAACATACTTTACTTATTTTATTTGTTGTATTTTTATTAGGAAGTGCATATCCAACTGGTAAGCTTGGATTGAACGACACTATTCCACCAATTCTTTTTGGTTCATTAAGAATGGCTATTGTTTTTATTTGTTTAATTCCATTTTTTAAAATTCAAAGTATAGATAACAAATATATTATTCCTTTGATTGGGTTTTCATTATGTTTTGGTGTTGCAGTGAATATGTTTTTATATTTATCTATAAATGCATCAAGTATACTTGCGCCAATTACAATAGGTGCTCAACTTTCAATTCCCTTTGGGATTATATTAAGCTCAATATTTTTAAATGAAAAAATAAGTTATAAGAAATGGATATTAATTATGATATCTTTTTTTGGTATTGTCATACTTGCATTTGACCCAAAAGTAATCGAGGAAATAATAGGGTCACTTCTTATTTGTGGTATGGCTTTTTTTTATGGACTATCCCAAGTATTTTCAAGATATTTAAAAGAATTAGATGTTAAATTTACTAATACTATAATGAGCTTTACTGGATTTATAATTTTAATAATATTGTCTGCAATATTTGAGGGAAATACATTTCAAACAATAAAAAATATAAGTTTAGGAAGTTGGTTCACAGTTTTATACGCTGGAGCAATTATTTCTTTGCTTGGACATTTAATGATGTTCTATCTTTATAAATTTTATCCTCTTGATATGGTATTGCCATTCTACGCTTTATTCCCTGTATTTGGTTTAATCCTTACTTTTTTTATTTTTGGTGAGATTCCATCTCTAGTAACAGTAATTGGAGGAATAATTGTCATTACTTCAGTGTTTTTTGCTCAAAAAATGAGATAATTTTCTCATTGAAAATTAAAATCAATAGGATTTAATTTTGTTTATATAAATTGTTAACAATTAGAGGGAATATATGAAAAAACTAGTATTAGCGATGTTTGTATTTGTTTCTTGCTTTGCAACTAAAGCATATTCAGATGGACATGGCATTAAAATGGGAATTATTTTAGGATTTACAGGTCCTATTGAATCCCTAACTCCAGCAATGGCTGCATCTGCAGAGCTTGCATTTAAAGAAGCTTCAGATTCAGGTTCATTACTTGGAGGAAAGAAAATTTCTGTTGAGAGAGCAGATTCAACTTGTGTTGACTCAGCTGCTGCAACAGCTGCTGCTGAAGGTTTAATATCTGGCGGTGTAGTAGCAATTATGGGTGCTGATTGTTCTGGTGTAACTGGAGCTATTGCAACTAACGTTGCTGTACCAAATGGTGTAGTTATGATTTCACCATCAGCTACTTCTCCAGGATTAACTGATCTTAATGATAACGGATATTTCTTTAGAACTGCTCCATCTGACGCAAGAGGTGGTCAAGTATTAGCAGATATTACTAAAGATAGAAAAGTTAAAAGTATTGCAGTTACGCACACTAACAACGACTACGGTAAAGGTTTAGCAGATGTATATGTTGCAGCTGTTAAAGCTCATGGAATAAACGTAACAGTTGTTACAGCTCATGAAGAAGGTAAAGGAGACTACGGTGCTGAAGTTGCAACATTGGCAGCAGCAGGTGGCGATGCTTTAGCTGTATTAGGTTACTTAGACCAAGCTGGTGGAAGTATCATTGATGGTTCATTAGACTCAGGTGCGTTTGACGTATTTGTTTTATCTGATGGAATGATCGGTGACTCTTTAACTGACAGATTCGGAAATGATCTAAACAAATCATTTGGATCTTTGCCAGGATCAATGGGTAAAGGTGCTACAATATTTAAAGGTGTAGCTGGTGGAGCAGGAATTGATTCATCTGGACCTTACACTTCAGAGTCTTACGATGCAGCAGCATTAATAGTTTTAGCTATGCAAGCAGGTGGTAAAGCTGATCGAGCTACTGTTCAAGCAAATGTAATGTCAGTTGCAAATGCTCCAGGAGAAAAAATATATCCAGGAGAATTAAAAAAAGCATTAGATTTACTTGCTAGCGGTAAAGCAGTTAACTACGAAGGTGCATCTAGTGTTGAATTTACTGATGTTGGAGAAGCATCAGGTGCCTTTATTGAAAAAGAAATTAAAGGTGGAAAATTCAAAGACAAAAAACAAAGATAATATTTGTTAAATTTAACTCCAGCAGTGAAAGCTGCTGGAGTTTTTTTTATTTTAGAATACTCATAAAAACATAAACTGATAGCAAGGACATGAAGAGGACTATAGAATAATTAATTGTTTTCCATAGTCTTTCACTACTTATATAATTAGATAAGAATTTTGAGAGATATCCTAGTATAAAAAAGAAAAGAAATGATGAAAATGATGCTCCAATACCAAAAAGGTATTTTTGAGTAATTAAAAAATCTTTAGAAAAGTTACCTAAAAAAAATACCGTATCTGAATACACATGTGGATTTAAGTAAGTAAAACCAAGTGTTTTAAGAACTGTAGAGATAAAAGTATTTCTATCAGAATTTTTATTAATCGAAATTTGATTATTAATCGACTTTAATTTCCTCCAGATAAAATTTATTAAAAACAAAAGAAGGAGAAGATTTAATATGAGTTCTATTAATGGTGAAAAAAAACTCTGGAAATGATGAAATAGAAATATTCCTAAAAAAATAAGTATAAAATCAGATAATGAACAAATTAAGCAAACAATAAATACATGTTTCTTTTTAAGACCTTGTTCAATTACAAATATATTTTGTGCTCCGATTGCTAGGATTAAACTAAGACCTGTAAGAAAACCAAAAATTAAATAGCTCACTTTTCAAGATTATTGTTTAATAATCTTTTCAGGAATTATGCCCTGAGGTCTAAATCTCATTATTAAAAGAAGACCTATTCCAACTAATAAAAATCTAAAATATGGTGCACTATTTATTAAATGAATTTTTATCTCATTTGTTTCTGGAAGATGTGCAGTAAATAGATTTATAAAAAATAATGCAATTGGTGCAGCTTCTACCCATAAAAACCAAACTACAAAACCACCAAGAATTGCTCCAAAATTATTACCTGTTCCACCTACAATTACCATCACCCATATAACAAATGTATATCTCATAGGTCGGTAACTCCCTGGTGTAAATAATCCATCATTAGTTACCATCATTGCTCCCGCTATTCCAACAATAGCTGAACCTAAGATAAATATAAATAAATGCTGTTTAACAACATTCTTTCCCATTGCACTTGCCGCTTCTTCATTATCTCTTATGGCTCTCATCATTCTTCCCCAGGGTGAATAAAGTGCTTTTTGAGTAACTAACAATAAAATAATAACTACTACTAAAAATAATCCAGCAAAACAAAGTTTTACATAAATTGAAGACGCATCTATTACTAATTGGTTTAAAAGGTCTTGTCTTTCCGTAAGTGAGTTGGTTAATGATAATTTTGTATTATGAAGTTTTTCAACTAGGTTTATAAACCATGGTGATGTCTGTAAATCTATCTCATAAGGAGCAGGTCTCTTTAATCCTATAACATTTTTTACACCCCTCGCTAACCAATCCTCATGTTTAATAATTGAAACAACTATTTCTGCTATTAATAAGGTTGCTATGGCTAGATAATCTGCTCTTAAACCTAATGCAACTTTTCCAACTATAAATGCTAAACCAGCTGCAAAAAAACCACCAACAATCCAAGAGAATAAAACTGGCATTCCTAATCCACCTAAAAAACCAGTTTTAGCTGGCTCAACAGCCTCTATTAATTCGATGGCTGGTCCTGAAATTATTTTGATAAGCAAAAGCCCAACTATAATTATTCCTGCAACTAAGTAGTTTCTTTTCTTTGATTTATCTATATTTTTGAGAACATATCTTATAGAAAATATCATTAAAACTATAAGAAGAAGACTCATCAGCATGTTTACTCCTCCAACACTCCATGCTTCAGAAACTGGAGCAACAGAAACAAGTACTACTGCTAACCCCCCTAAAGCTGTATAGCCCATTATTCCAAAGTTTATAAGACCTGCATATCCCCATTGAATATTTGCACCCATAGTCATTACAGCTGAAATCATACAATAATTAAAAATTGTCAAAGCAATAGACCAAGACTGAAAAATACCTACTAAAATTATTAGACCTAACATAATTGAGTAAGCAATAATTATATTTAAGTAATTCTTCATATTTTCTTTCCTTCAAAAATCCCTGATGGTCTAAATACCAAAACAATGACCAAAATTGAGAATGATATTGCAAACTTGTAATCTGTAGATAAAAGTTGCATCAAAGAGTTTGGTTCCAGTTGTTCTGGTAAAATATAAATGAAAAATCTTTTATATGCATACGTTAGAAATATTTCTGCGAATGCAATTAAATACCCACCAAGAAAAGCACCATAAGGATTACCAATACCTCCTGCTATAGCTGCAGCAAATATAGGAAGCATATTATTAAAATAAACAAAAGGTCTGTAGCTTTTATCTAAGCCATATAATACACCTCCTATAGTAGCTAAAATTCCCGCAATTATCCAAGTTATAAGAACTACTTTTTTTGGATCTATTCCTGAGAGCAATGCTAAATCCTCGTTATCTGAATAAGCTCTCATACTTGTTCCTGTTTTTGTTTTATTTAAAAACCAAAATAAGATCGCAACTAATATAATAGTTACTACAATAGTAATGATTTGTGTTGATTTGATTGTTAACCCTTCAGCTAGTCCTGTCATATCTTTAAATTCTGACGCTTTTAAGATAAATTTTTCTCCATCCATAAATCTTCTATCAGTGGGACCAATAATTATTCTAATAATTGCTTGAGTTACGAACATTACACCAATACTAACCATTGCTAATTGCACTGGGGGACTTTTATTTATTCTATAATAACTAAAAACTGTTTTATCTATAATGAGCATATAGAATATCATCATTGCAACGGCAAAAGGTATAGTTAGTAAAGCTGTCGGTAAAAAACCAAAACTTATTCCTTTTGATTGCAGATAATAAGTAAATAAAACTGCGAACATAGTGCCAAAAGACATCATGTCTCCTGTTGCAAAATTAGCAAATCTCAAAATTCCATAAATAAGGGTAACAAATATTGCTCCCAAAGCTAATTGAGACCCATAGGTTAAGGCGGGTAATATTGTGTAATTCAATAATACAATAATTGCATTGATAAAATCCATAATTAAGCTCCTAAAAATGACCTTCTTACTTCTGGATCATTTAACAATTCCTTTCCAGAACCTTCAAATTTATTTTCACCAGTCACCAAAACATAACCACGGTCTGATATGCTAAGTGCTTGTTTTGCATTCTGCTCTACCATAATAATAGCCACTCCGGTTTTTTTAACTTTAACTATATGTTCGAACAGTTCATCCATCACAATAGGTGAAACACCAGCGGTTGGTTCATCTAACATTAAAACTGATGGCTGTATCATTAAAGCTCTCCCTAAGGCTACTTGTTGTCTTTGACCACCAGATAATTGTCCAACAACTTGGTCTCTTTTTTCTGCTAAAATTGGAAATAATTCGTAGATTTGATTAATGACTATATCGATATCATCTTTTCTAAGAAATCCACCTATTTCAAGATTTTCTCTTACTGTCAATTCTGAAAAAACATTTTTTGTCTGTGGCACAAAAGAGATTCCTCTTTGAACTCTCTCTTGTGGGGAAAAATTGGATATGTCTTGATCTTCTATAACTACACTTCCAGATTTTAAATTTAATAAACCTAACATTGCTTTCATGGCAGTAGATTTTCCAGCACCATTTGGACCTAGGATTGCAACAATTTCCCCTTTGTTGACATTAATAGAACAAGAATTAATAATATCTGGACCATCACCATAACCACCTGTCATATTATTTCCCTCAAAAAATGCCATCAGCTGGTTTCTCCATTAATTTTTTTTCCTCTACCGAGATAGCTTTCTATAACTTGCTCATTTTTTTTTACTTCATCAGAGGTTCCTTCAAATAGAACTGCACCCTCTGACATTACAATTACTGGGTCGCACATCCTACTAATGAAATCCATATCGTGTTCAATCATACAAAATGTATAATTTTTTTCTTTATTAAGTCTTAAAATTGCAGTTCCCAGTTCTTTTAATAGTGTTCTATTAACACCCGCTCCTACTTCATCTAATAAAACTAATTTAGCATCTACCATCATAGTTCTGCCTAATTCTAGTAATTTTTTTTGACCTCCTGACAAATTTCCTGCTCTTTCATTAGCTAAGTGCTTTAAATTTAAAAATTCTGCTACATCATAGGCTTTAAGTCTAATTTGTTCTTCCTCTTCTTTAATAAGTTTAGGCTTTATAAATGCATTTAACAGTATTTCTCCAGTTTGGTTTCCTGGAACCATCATTAAATTTTCTAAGACAGTAAGATTAGAGAATTCATGTGCAATTTGAAAAGTTCTTAGAAGACCTTTTGAAAATAATTCATGAGATGGTATATCTGTTATGTTTTCATTATTAAAAAAAACTTTTCCTTTTGAGGATTTTAAATTTCCTGCAATAAGATTAAATAGCGTGGTTTTTCCAGATCCATTTGGACCAATAATTCCCGTAATTGTTCCTCTTTTAATGGTTAATGAACAATCAGATACAGCAGCAAGTCCTCCAAAATATTTTGAGATATTTTCTATTTTCAGAATATTTAAATCTGATGACATAGAGAATTATACTTTGTTAAGTCTTTTAAGAATACTATTTAATGTTTTCTCTGTAGACTTATAAAAACCTGCTTTTCTAAGTTCTTGAACTCCTTGTTCATTTAATCCTTTGGGAGTTTGAGATTCTTTAACTAAAAATTTTAGGTCCTTATCAGAGTTTCTTAATGCATCTTCAGACAATGCAACAAACAATGAAGTTATATATTTTTGAGCTTTATCTTTTTTAACACCACGTTGTACAAGCCAATTAGACATAGTATTTAATAATTCATAAAATGGAGCCATCATACCTGATGTCGACCAAAAATTTTTAGATAACTTTTCATTATTTATTTCAACTGTTGTTCCAAGTTTATTAAAAAAATTTTTTAATGTTTTATTTGGAGGAAAAACTGGAACTGGCCCTTTTCTTAATGATATTGGTGGAAGTGGTATAGCTCTAAAAATTTTTGCTTTTACATTAATTAATTTTTTTAACCTTGGCAAAGTAATTGTTGAGATAAAGCTTATTATTGTTTGGTTAGATTTAAATTTTAACGTTTTAATTATTTTCTCACCAACTGTAGGAGTAACAGCAAGAAAAATCCAATCACAACTATTAATAATTTCTTGATTTGACTTGCCAATACTTACTTTTTTATTTTTTTTTGATAATTTTTTTGCGATATAAAGATTTCTAGATGAAACTAAAATCTTGGAATATTTAATTTTTGACGAAGAAATACCAGTAACTACTGATTCAGTTATTTTTCCAGTTCCTATAAAACCCAGTTTCATAGAAGTAATTACTATACTTAATTATTAAAAAAGGAACCTCTAATTCTAAGCAATTCCCTTGATAATTTTTTGTTTTCTTTGAATGGTTTTCTTCCATGTAGCCAAAAGTAATTATTTGCAACTATAGCACTACCCACGGGTAGAGAGGTTACAATTTTATTTTGGCTTCCCTCTAATGAATCTGATAATTTTTGAAGAAATAAACCCTGCTTCATATTTTTTGGTTCTGGAAATTGGTCTATATAGGAAATTGTAGCTTCTCCGTTTTGATCTTTTGAAAAAACTGGATGTTCAACTTTATAACCAACATTTTTACTCTTAGGAGAACCCCAAATAAAATCTTGTTTTCCAACTTCATCGTTAGCTAAATCCGATAAATGCTCCCAATCATCTAAGTGTAATAAAGCTGTTTCACCACCATCTACGTTTTCTTCCTCTAGTTTTGACATCAATATCCAATCAGTAGTTTCTTTTACATAAGTGCCATCAGTATGAAGATCCATGTTTATATATGCTTTTCTTAAATAAGAGTCGCTATTATCCTCATGCTTTACATGAAATCTCGCATAATATTTTCCTGCCATTGAGTCATGATTAGGGTTACCAATTAAATGAGTAATTGCTGTAGATAATTTAATTAAAAATGTTTGATCAATTTTAGATGAAATATTTTTTGGTCCTATTATGAAACATCCTGTATTTCTATTTTTTAATATATGGTTTAAAAGTTTACCCAGCTCATGAGATGTAGTCTCATCTAAACTTTTTGCAATTGTGAAACGTGTAAAAGGTTTATATTCGAGTGCCGTAATATCAAATTTTTTAAACGGAAATATAAGTCTTTCAATTATTTCGTCTTCAATTTTAATATTTATAATTCTTTTTGATTTTTCATGAAAGGATATATCAAATCCATCTATTTGTTTTAAATCTTGCATTAATTTATTCTATTGCAAGTTCCTATTGAGTCTGGTCCACAAATTTCACCATTAGTCCAGGTCGCACCTATAAGGTTAGCTCCATCAAAATTTGCATTCAAAATATTTGAAGACGTAAAATTTGCTTCCATTAAGTTTGAATTTTGAAAATTTGTATCAATCAATGTAGATCCCATGAAGTCCACTCTTGTTAAATTAGCACTCGAGAAATTTGAAAGTTCAAGGTTCGCACCTGTTAAAATTGACTCATACAAATTCGCTCTAATAAACGATGACTCAGAAAATGTGCCAAACGAGAGATTTGAATTCATCATTATGCTCTTGTCAAAATTTACTTGGATAAAACTTGCAAAAGACAGATTTGAATTAGGAAGGTAACTACCTTGTAAATCTTGACCATCTGAAAATTTGCATTTTGTGTAATCTACACCATCAGTTATAGGATCATCACAACCAGCGTTTACATTACTGCTAAAAATTAAAAAAAATATAATAAAAATAAGTTTTTTCATACTGCAAAACTATTTAATGCAGCCAAAATTATAGCAGATAATACTGTTGGATAAACTAAATTTCTTTTTGTGACATAAAAAATTAATATTGATAATAAAATTACAATTATCCTTGAAAAATAGTTGACTTCAGAAAGATCTCCTGACGGAAATATCAGTATTCTTGAAATTAAGGCAGCTAAAGTTGAATATGCTATACAATTAAACCATCTATAAATTTTAGATTTTTCACTAATTTTTTCTGAGGTAAATGCTCCAAGAAATCTCGATAAATAAGTTGCTAAAGAAGTTACTATTATTGCTAAAACTATATTAACTGCCATATTTTTCTCCAATAAAATAAGAAATTGTCCCAGCAACCAACCCACCGATAAGTACACTCCACTCGGGAGAAATAAAATAAAAAATAGGTCCTAATAATGCACCAAGTAAAATTGCAGATGTAAGTTGTACTGTCTTCATTACACCTATCATTGCACACATAAAATAAATTGGGTTTATTATCGCTAGAGCAATAATCATATCTCTATTTAAAAAATCAGAAGCATAATAACCAACAATGGTTGAAAAAATTGCAACTAACCATGTGGCTGTTCCTATACCAATCCAAAAATCTAATCTGTATTTCCTTTCTATTTCCTCATAGTTGCTTTTTAAGATCAACCACGATGAAACAGCAACAAAATGACATGATAAGTAATATTTCCATCTTGGTTGGCTTTCATGTTTTAATAATGGCATAATTGAAACTGTCATTGGATAAAGTCTTGAGTTAACTAACCATACTGCAAGAAAAATATTTACAAGCGAGGCACCAATTAACATAGACTCTGCCATGACTAAAGATCCTGGAAGAGCGTAAGTTAACAAAGTTGAAAATATACTTTCTTGAATAGTAAAACCTAAATTTTTAAGTAAAGCGCCAATTGCAACAAAACTCGCACCCAAGGCAATGGCTGGACTATCAAATTTTTTTGATGCAAGTATTCCTTGAAAAAAATATTTGGAGTTGATCATCAACCGCCTAAAAATAGACGACCCACATCTGGATTATTTAGAAGTTCATCTCCTTTACCTGCAATAGCAGTTTGTCCAGAAACTAAAACATATCCAATGTCGGCAAATTCCAAACCCTTTTTGGCATTTTGTTCAACCAATATAATTGTTTTTTTCTCATTTTTTTGAAGATCATCTAAGATTTCAAATACCATTTGAATATATCTTGGTTCTAATCCAATTGAAGGTTCATCAACTAATAAAATAGATGGTTTCATTACTAAAGCTCTAGATATTTCTAACAATCTTCTCTCACCACCAGACAAAACTTTAGCTGGTTGGTTTCTTCTATTTCTTAATCTCTCATATTTCTGAAGAACTCTCTCTGCTTCCTCAAATGACTCTTCAGTTTTATCTTTTATATATCCACCCATTAAAAGGTTTTCTTCTACAGTCATGTCTGGAAAAACAGAATTATCTTGAAGAATATAAGCTATCCCTTGAGATTTTAATTTCTCTGCAGGTGTAAGGTTTGTTATTTCTTTGCCATCAACTTCGATTTTACCAGAAAAAATATTCGTAAAACCATATATTGAGTGAAGAATTGTAGATTTCCCTGCTCCATTAGGACCTATCAAACATAATGATTGTGCCTTGCTGACAAACAAATCTAAATTATGCAGAATTTCCATTTTACCATAGCCAGCTGACAAACCTTTAATTGTTAAGTGAATATTGTCTTCTGAAAGCTTTTTTAGATCGTCAGCACCAGGTGCTTTACCTAATACTTCATATTGATTAGCCATTATTGTGCTCCTAAATAAGCATCTATAACTCGCTTATCATTTTTAATTTCATCTGGTGTTCCATTGGCAAGCATTTTTCCATGTGCTAAGCAAAAAATACTTTCTGCCAATTGCATAATTACTCTCATATTGTGTTCAATGACTAATAAAGTAATTCCAAAATCTTGATTTACTTTTATTAATCTATCTATAATTCCATTTATCAATGTTGGATTAATACCTGCAGTTGGCTCATCTAAAAGTAACATTTCAGGTTCATTCATTAATGCCATGGCAAGCTCTAAAAGTTTTTGTTGACCAAATGATAAGTCACCTGCTCTTAAATTTCTCTTCTGATATAGTCCAACAAAGTTTAATAAATTTTCAGCTTTGTCTGTTAAGTCTTGAGGAATTTTAGAGAAAATGGAAACTAAACTTTCGTCACTAGCTTTATGACTTATTAGCATGTTATCAACACAATTAAGTTTTCCATAGATTCTTGTTTGTTGAAATGTTCTTAGAAGACCAAGTTTTGCAATAATTGGAACTGGTAATTCTGAAACCTCTTTACCATTAAATTTTATTGAACCTTGATCTATGGGATAAGTTCCTACTATAGAATTAAATAATGTTGTTTTTCCAGATCCATTTGGACCAATCAATCCAACGATTTTTCCTTTTTCGACTGCCATAGAAATATCAACATTGGCTTTAACACCTCCAAAAGATTTGCTCACATTATTTACCTCTAATATACTCATTTGAGTTCAACCTGAGCCTTCCGATCAGCCTCATCAACCACTTCTCCAAATCTTTCAGGATACTTTTCTCTTAACCATCCCATAATTCCCTCTGGAAAATAGATAACAATGACAACTATTAGTACTCCAAGGGCTACATACTGCCATCCAAGGAAGAATGTCCAAAAACCCTCTTTAAATATATGAAAAACGGTAGCTCCAATTACAGGTCCCCATAAAGTTCCTTTACCACCTAATATTGCCATCAATACCATAAACACTCCCATTTCTCTTCCATCAAATGCAACATCAGTTGAATCTATATATCCAACAAGTCCACCCATGATACCTCCAGCTAGACCACAGAAAAACGCAGATATCATCCAACCAATAATTTTATACTTCATAGTTTGGATACCCATGGCTTCTGCCTTATCTTCATTATCTCTTATTGCGTTAAGAACTAATTTAAACCTGGTTGAGTAAATTGCTTTAACAGCAAGAAATGTAAAAATTAAAACTGCGAAGCTACAAAAATAAAAAAATTCTCCTCTTGCTTCTAAACTTCCAACTTTTGGAAAAGGAGGAGTGGTAAATCCTTGACCCGCTCCAATTATTTCTATTCCTCCTGAAATTTCTCCAGCAGCAACACCTAAACCTAATGTGCAAATCGCAAAATAATGTCCTCTAAGTCCTAAAATTGAGTAGCCAATTAAACCTGCTACTATTGCAGGAACAATTGCAGCTACAGCAAGTCCTACTGCAAATCCTTGAAAAAATTGTGCAGGAGTATGGACAAATGTTTTTTCTCCACCACCTTCTGTCCATTCAGCTAAAGGAAAGAACATCCCAACTTGAACCGAGGCACAGAGATACATTCCAAGTCCATAAAAAAGAATATTTCCAAAAGTATTATATCCCATTTCTCCACCTTGAACATTCCATGTAATTGCTAAGATGATTAAAATACAAAGAATAGATAATTGAACTTTAAATGCTGGGAAAACAAAAGGTGCCGCGACACCAAATATTAAAATAGCAGCATATAAAATTATATTTTTATTCATTATTTTAAGTACTCTCTTTTTTTAGAAAGTTTAAATCTTCTATAGACTAAAATTAAAACTAATAATAAAAATACAGAGCCTATTCTAAATTCTGTTCCTAAAATATAATCTGCAAATTCTTCAAAAACACCAAGGCCCATTCCTGACATGGCTACGCCAGGTAAATTTCCTAAACCTGCAACAATTACAATCATAAAAGATCTAATTGTGTAAGGTAATCCCATATAAGGGTGTATTGTAAATGTAATCGATATTAGTGCTCCAGCAACTCCACACAAAGCTGCGTTAATTCCAAAAGTAGCTGCATAAACTTTTTCTGTGTCTACACCTAATATTTTTGCAGCTCTTGCATTTTGAGCAGTTGCTCTAATAGCTCGTCCTAGTTTTGATTTTTTCATATAAATCACTAATCCAATAGCAAATACTATGCTTATAAATGCTGAGAAAATCTTAGAATTTGGTAATGTTACAGAATTATCAAACAACATAGTTGTTCCATAACCTGAATTAGCAAGAACAACATCAGCTCCAAATGCAAAATTCATTAATTGCATAAATAAAATACTTATGCCAAATGTTGCAAGAATTGAGATAAATAGATCTCTATCAACAACTTTATTAATAACTAATTTATAAATAATAACCCCAACAAAATACATTATAATTGGCGAGACTATTACACCCCATGCTGGGTGAATTCCATAAAGATACATAAAGTATGCAATGTACCCACCTAATATAACAAGATCACCTTGTGCAATATTAATTATATTCATAACTCCCCATTGAAGAGCCATTCCATATGCAATAAGTGCAAATAATATTCCAAGTAACAATCCGTCTAAGACAGCTTGAACGGTTAACATTGGAACTTGAAATATTAAAAAATCCATAAATTTTTAAATGCTTATAAAAAAAAGCCCCCTAATGCTAGGGGGCTTTTATTCTTTTTTATATTATCTGTCTGACCACTTAGGAATTGGGTGAATTAGTTCCGCTGAAGCCCATTTTAATGGAGCTACAACTTTATTTTCACATTTTCCTGCATCATCACACATAACTTGAAATAATACCATTGGCTTATCAACGTTTTGACCACCTTCAGCAAATTTTATGTTTCCATAAAAAGTTTGCATGTTAGTAGCAGCAAGAGCGTCTCTGACTTTCTTTTGGTCGAAAGATCCAGCTCTTTCAAAAGCATCTTTAAACACTAATAAAGCCGCAGAAGACTCTGCTGCTTGGTATGGAGGTGCATAACCAAACTCTTTAGTAAAGTCTGCATCATAAGTCATACCATCAGTAAAGAAATCATCTTTATAAGTTAGTGTTTTATGCCATTGAGAAGCACACAAAGCGTATTGTGAATTTGCACCATGTTGCTTAGATAGTTTTGCAGCATCACAGTGTGTCATTGCTAACATTGGAACATCAACCTTCATTTCAGCAATTTGTCTGATAGCTGTTAACGCGCCTTTTGTGTGCCCTGAAACAACAAGAACATCTGGTTTAGTTGCTTTAACTTTTGCTAAAGTTGCCGCCATATCATTAAGCTCTTTTGGAAGTTTGTCATCGATTATAATTTTTGATCCTGTTTCTTTTGCAGCATCTAAAATACCCAATCTAACGTCCTGTGAGAATGCATCTTGCTCAAAAGCTTGTGCAATTCTTACACCTTTTCCACCATTAAGCTCAACTGCTGTTCTGATTGCAACATCCAAATATAAGTTCGCTGGTGCCAGCACCGCAAATAAGTATTTGTAACCTTTTGTAAACAAAGATCTTGATGCACCGTTAGCTTCTACCATTGGAACACCATATTTCTCTGTTACTGGTGCAATCGCTTTAGTCAAACCAGAACTGTAAGGTCCAAGCATAAACTCAACACCATCTTGTGAAATCAATCTTTCTGCAAGTTGCGCTGCTCTTTTAGGGTTTGACTCATCATCGTAGTAGATAATATCAAACATGTAAGTTTTTCCTCCAACTTTAACACCACCCATGCTGTTAATTCTGTCAACGGCCATGTTATAACCGTTTTGAGTATGAACACCATTAGATGAATATTTTCCGGTTAAAGAAATTGCAGCACCTAATATAATTTTATCACCAACAACTTTTGCTAATGAAACAACTGAAGTTGAAAATAAAATTGCTATTGCAGAAACAAATGTAATTATAATGTTTTTAATTTTCATTTCTCTCCTCTTTTATTATTAATTAATTAATTTAAGTCTTATTTAACAAAGAAATTAATTCTTTTGCAAGTAACAGTAGTATCGCATTAACGCCTAATATTGTTGCATAAATGCAATTATAGCAGCTATCACAATTAAAACGCACGCAGAAATTGTGTTTATAACCTTTGCGTTAGCTTTAACCCAAGTAATCATTTTATTTGCTAGAATAGCGTAACCAATTAAAGATAAAAAATCTAAAATCACGTATGTGGTTATTAAGATAATAAATTGAGCAACATAATTAGAGTTAAAATCAATAAATTGTGGAAAGATAAATGGAAAAAACATCCAAGCCTTAGGGCTTGTGCCAGCAACTAAAAAACCATCTTTGAAAAAAGATAAAAAACTTTTTTCAGATTTTTTATCAGAATTTATACTTTTTGGTCGGGATTTATAAATATCATAAGCAAGATATAGAATATAAACTATTCCAACCCACTTAAATGTATTAAGCAACTTAGGATTATCTGAAATAAATGAACCAATAACAAATATAACAAGAGTTGCTTGAATAATATTTGCAGTAACATCTCCTAATGCTGTCCATACACATTTCTTAACTCCATAATTCATTGAATATGAAATTATTACTATCCTAGGTGTTCCAGGCGTAATAAACATGAAGAGAATTATTTGGAGAAAAAGGAAATAATTTAGAGGAAGCATCTTAGGATAGTCCTAAAAAACCGGGAGCTAAAGATGGCTAGATAGGACTATCTAAAAGTGATATTATCATAGGCATTAATATTTGCATTAAAATTTATTTAGAGTTTTGCTGAAAAATCTATGAAAAAAAGTCACAGGCCTACAACCAAAGTCAAAAATCCTGAGCCAAAACCAGGAAGTCCAGACTGGGTTATCTGGGCAGCATGGGCTGACAGAATAACATTCGAGGAAATAGAAAAAAAAACAGGCAAAACTGAAGCCGATGTAATTAAGATAATGAGAAGAAATCTCAAACCCTCATCTTTCAGGTTATGGAGAAAAAGAGTAAATTCACAAAGTATTAAACATAGAAAAAAATTTGAATATTCAAGAAAACAAATAAGAGTAAAAATTAAGAAAAATGAAATTCTTAACTGGTAAATTAGCAAAATATAATTATATCTAAAGTATGAAAAATATAACTATGTATTCAGGCCCGATGTGCGCCTTTTGTGATGCTGCAAAAAGATTGTTGAATAGAAATAATCTTGAATACAAAGTGATTGATGTATCAACTGGTCCAGATTTAAGAGATGAAATGATTAAAAAAGCAAATGGAAAACGTACAATTCCTCAAATCTTTTTTAATGATGAACATATTGGTGGTTATCAAGAACTTAGAGATCTAGAAAAAAATGGTACTTTAGAAGCATCTTTAAAGTAAATTAATTCCAATCTATCAAACCTAGTTGTTTTTTTGCTAATTCACTTAAATCATTAATTTTAGTTCTTCCTTTATAATTAACTTCGTAGTCCTCAGCGGCAAAATCTGGTGGACTTTTACCTTCGATAAATTTTTTTGATTGTTTTTTTATGTAATTAATATTTTTTTTACAATATGGAGTTGCTCCTACATATACAACATTTGAAAAAGTTTTACCCAAATGTTTTTCTTCAACAGCATGCACAACATCGGGGTGCCACCAAATAGTATCTCCAGGATACATTTTTGGAATTGAAATTAAACCTTTTAACAATAAGCTATGATATTTTTCATTTATCGATAAAGCTTTTCCTGCTTTTGAACCACATAACTCATTTTCAGGCACATCATCTAGTAAAGCTCTTGTTAACACATATGCCATTCCTTTAGCGATAGGAATTAATTGTAAAGTTCCATCATTTGGACCTTGCTCTGTTAAAGCGGTCCATCCTTGGAATGTTCTAAATACATGCGCTACCGCAGGTGACTCAAATTCAATTGTTTCATCTCTATATTTTGCATCAAACGGATTATAATTTTCGAAATTATCTGAAAAAATATCATTATAAATTTTTTGATATGCATTATCGGTCCATCTTTCAATCGATCCAGCATCGCAATGTGGTGATAACCCCAATGTATCGTCTCCTGGTTCTCTTCTTCTTACTCGATCCGCGTACACAAGTTCTTTATTTGGATCAAAAACACTTTTATCCTTATACTTATAATTCCAAAGATTATTTAGCCATTTTTTAACCTTTTCCATTTCTTGAGAGTGTCTAATTTCTGATTGTGCTTTAGACCAATACAATCCGAAAATTTGAGGTTTTCCTGATTTGAGCTCACTAAAATATTTATCTATACCTATTTTTTTTTTTTGATCTTCAAAATAATTGTTTTCTAAAACATATTGATCTAGATTTTTATTAAGATCTTTCATTTTTTTTTCACCAAAAACATTTCTTATTATTACACAACCACGTTTCAGAACCTTCTCATTAATAGTCCTTTCATTTTCGATTAAAATATTTTTAAATTCTATTTCTGGGATAATCGAATTCTCAAAACGTTTAATTAACTCAACTTCTTTTTTGATATATTTCTCAATATTTTTAAAATTACTTAAATGATTTTTCGACTTATTTTTTAACTTGATTTTTTCAGAGATGATCTTGTTTTGTATTTCAATTATATTCATAATTTGAAATCAATTATTTAGGTTTAAAAACTAAGCAAACTCCATTATTACAGTATCTTTTTCCTGTTGGTTGTGGGCCATCATCAAATATATGGCCGTGATGTCCTCCACATTTCTTGCAATGGTACTCGGTTCTGGCATAACCGATATGATAATCTGTTGTAGTTTCAAATGCATCAGGTAGAGACTCATAAAATGATGGCCAACCAGAGCCACTTTCATACTTTGTATTAGAGTCAAACAATTTCACTCCACAGTTTGCACAATGATAACTCCCCTCTCTCTTTTCAAAATTAAGTTCGCTTGAACCTGGTGGCTCTGTTGCTTCTTCAAATAATACTTTATTTTGTTGATGAGTTAAATTTGGATTATTTTTTGTCATTTAAATATTTAGCACAATTTTTATGCAAACTTGCATGTAATTCAATAAGTTTTTTAAAGTCTTTATTGTAACCACCACCTAAAACTCCACAAATAGGAACTCTTCTTGTAAAAAAGTTTCTAATAACCATCTCGTCTCTTTTATTAATTCCTTTGTCAGTAATGCACAACTTACCTAATCTATCATCTAAATGAATGTCAACTCCTGCGATATAAAAAACAAAATCAAAATTAAAATCGTTTAAAAAAATTAAATTTTGTTTTAAAATATCTAAATACTGATCATCTTCCATATTTTGTTCAAGTTCAATGTCCAGATCACTTTTTGATTTAATCGGTGGATAATTTACTTTTGTGTGCATACTAAATGTAAAAACGTTATTTTCATTTTTAAATATTTCTGAATTTCCATTACCTTGGTGAACATCTAAATCAACTATAAGTATTTTGTTAGCCAACCCTCTATTCAAAAGATATTTTGCAGCAACAGCCACATCATTAAAAACACAAAAACCAGCTCCCTCGTCATAAATAGCATGATGACTTCCACCAGCTGTATTACAAGCTATTCCATAATTAATTGCTAATTTAGAGGCCAATACGGTTCCGCCTGTTGCAACTAAAGATCTTCTGACCACACTATCAACTAAAGGGAAACCTATTTTTTTAACCAATCTTTGCTCTAATGTTTTATTTTTAATTTTTAAAATATACTCCTCCGAGTGAACCTCTTTTAGTGTATCTACTGAGCATGGATCAGGTTTATAAAACTTCTTAACTACCTTTTCTTTTTTAAGAAAACTTGCTAATTCACCAAACTTTTTAATTGGAAATTTATTATCATCACCAATTTTTGCTTCATAATCAGGGTGATTTACAACTGGTAATTCCACTTTACTTTATTTCTCGAATAGGCTTACCAGCAACACAGGCTTCTAAATTCTCAATCATTTGTGTATAGAAAATAGAATAATTTTCAGCTGTGACGTAACCTACGTGTGGAAGCAAAAGTGCGTTAGGCACAAATCTCAATTTATGACCACTGGGTAGAGGTTCTTTATCATAAACATCGATACCAGCTCCAGCAATTACATTAGTTGAAAGAGCTATAATTAAATCGTCTTCGTTTACAATCGGACCTCTTGAAGTATTAATTAGAAAAGCAGTTTTTTTCATTTTATCAAATTCAGCAAGTTTGATACAATCCTTGTATCTTTCGCCTCCCTGAACATGAATTGAAATAAAGTCAGAGTTTTGAATAAGATCCTCTTTGCTAGATGGCAAAACATCAAGTTCTTTACACTTATCTAGACTTAAATTTTCACTCCAAGCCATAACTTGCATGCCAAAAGCTTTTGCTATTTTAGCAACTTGGTATCCAACTTTTCCTAAACCAATAACTCCTAAAATTTTACCTTTTAATTCTATGCCTACCGTTGTCTGCCAATAACCTTGATACATATTATCAACCTCAACTTTAATATTCCTTGCAAGGCCTAAGATTAAAGCCCATGTTAACTCGCATGTTGGATTTGAATTAATTTCAGTTCCAGTAACAATAATTTTTGCTTTCTTTGCTGCCTCTAGATCTATTGCTTTATTTCTCATTCCGCTTGTTGAAATATATTTTAGTTTTTTTAAATTTTTAATGAGATTTGAACTTATTATAGTTCTCTCCCTCATGATAAGCAGAGCTTCAAATTCTTTTAATTTTTCAATAGCATCATCTTCATTTTCAAAAGGTTCGCTAAAAATCTCAATATCAAACTTTGATGAAAGATTTTTCAAATCTATAAATTCTTGAGCAACGTTTTGATAATCGTCTAAAATGGCTACCTTAAGCATTTTGAGTTTTTTTGTTTGAGATTGTAATGCCAGCAATTATAAAAATTGCACCTAAGAAATGATAAAATAAAATTTTTTCATTGAAAATTATCATAGCCATTATTGCACCTAGAATTGGCATCAAATGAAGAAAAACTCCAGATCTATTAGCGCCAATAAGTTTTACACCTTTTATCCAAAACAGAAATGAGATTAGACCAGGGAAAAAAACAACATAGAATAAAACTAAATAAAAAGAGGATTGTAATTTGATTACACTGCCCAAACTATAATCAATAAAATACATTGGTATAAGAAAAATTACTCCAAAAGTAATAACAACCTGTAATAAAGAAATTGGCGATAGATTGAATTCCTTTTTTTTCAAAAGAGCCGAATAAAGTGACCATGCAAACATTGCAATTAATGCAAAAATGTCTCCTTTGTTAAAAGACAAATTTAATAAATTGTTTAAATTTGCTTTAGTTATTATAAAAAAAACACCTGTAAGTGAGAGAAATACTCCTATTATTTGAAATGAATTTGTTTTCTCAATTCTAAGTAAAGATGAAAATAATATAATCATAACTGGCACTGTTGATATCATAAGCACTCCAGTAATAACTTGGGTATGTCTCAGCGAGTAAAAAAGAGCTGAATTAAAAACTGTCACAGCCAAAATTCCTAACAATGAAAATAAAAAAATATTATCTATTATAATTTTTTTGTTATTTAATAATTCTTTATAAGTGAACGGAAGTAAAACTAACCAAGCCAAAAACCATCTATAAAAATTTAAAGATATCGGTGGAATATCAATAATACTTGCAGCTTTTCCTACTATAAAATTTCCTGCCCAAAATAAACAAGCTAAAACCAAATAAAGAGAGGCTAAATATAAAGGGCTAAGTGTTTTCATGAAAAGAATTTAGTAAATCTGTTCTATAGTTTATAGCTTCTTTTATATTCTTTTCCTTAACATGTCCAAAACCTCTGATTTGATCAGGTATTGATGCTATTTTAACTGCTGTTTCATAGTTTGATTTATTTATTTTTGTTCCTATGTCAGTAATTGTTTGCTTGTAATCTCTTATTAATTCTCTTTCTTTTTTTCTTTCATTTAAATATCCAAATGGATCAAGCTTTGTACCTCTTAAAAATTTAAATTTTGAAAGTAATTTGAATACATTAAATAACCATCCACCAAATTTTATTTTTAGTAATTTGCCATCTACTTTGCTTTTTTTTACTAAAGATTGGTGGAGCTAAATAAAAATTGTAATTAAAGTCACCTTCAAAGTTTTTATTTACATCGTCTACGAATTTTTTATTTGTCATTAATCGCGATACTTCATACTCATCTTTGTATGCCATTAATTTGAAGTAATTTTTTAAGACTGCAGTTGAGAATTGACTGGCGTTTCCTATTTTTTTATCTATCTTTCTTGCGTAACTAACAAGTTCTTCAAATTTTTCAGCATATTTTATATTTTGGTAACCTTCTAAAAATTTAAATCTATTCTTATATTTTTCATCAAAACCCTCTAGTACTTCTGGCTCATCTTTAATTATATCTAAAATCTCATCTTTTAAATTTTCATAATGTCTTCCAAATCTGAATGCATCAATATTATCTTTTACACTTGCACCATTTAACTCAATTGCTTTTTCAATTGATAAAGCTGAAATTGGTATTAAGCCTGATTGATATGCTACTCCAACATTAAACATATTTGATAAAATTGAATTTCCTAAAATCTTTGATGTAATTTTATTTGAAGATATAAACTTTATATTTTCTTGACCTGCTATGTTAATTAAATTGTCTCTCATTTCATCAAAAGGTAAGTAAAAATTTTTATCCCTTGTAAAATCTCCAGGCATAACTTCATCTGTATTAACTATTAACTTTGAAATTTTTTTATCTAAGGTTTTTATTATTTCTAAATCATTTGATACAAGTAAATCAAATCCAAGAAGTAAGTTTGTATCACCGTAAGATAATCTTATTGCCCCTACATCCTCTGGTTTTTCAAAAATTCTTAAGAAACTTTTAACAGCCCCACCTTTTTGAGCTAGTCCAGTCATATCTAAAACCCCTGATCCTTTTCCATCTATTTGAGCAGCGGTAGCAAGCACAGCTCCAATTGTAACAACTCCTGTACCACCAATTCCAGCAATCATTATTCCAAAAGATTTATCAATTTGAGGTAATATTGGATCGTCAATCTTTGAATTTATTTTATTAATTAAATTATCATCATAATTTTTCTTAAGTCTTATATCTCCCTCAAGACTTACAAAGCTAGGACAAAAACCATCAACACATGTGTAATCTTTGTTACAAGAAGATTGGTCAATCTGTCTTTTTCTTCCGTACTCAGTTTCAACAGGTGCAATAGAGACACAATTAGATTGTATTCCGCAATCTCCACAACCTTCACATAAGTCTTTATTAATAAAAATTTTTTTCTTAGGCTCTTCTAAGATACCTTTTTTTCTCCTCCTTCTTTTCTCAGCTGCACAGGTTTGATCATATATTATTACAGTCGTTCCATTTATTTTGCTCAACTCAATTTGAACATCTATAATATTTTTCCTGTCATAAACTTTTGAATTTCTCGCAAAACTACCTCTATCACTATATTTTTCAATTTCATCTGTGATTATTGCAATTTCTTCAACTCCTTCTGCTTCAAGTTGTTTAGACATTTGAGCAACTGTTGGTAATCCATCTAATGCTTGACCTCCTGTTAAAGCAACTGCATCATTGTACAAAATCTTAAATGTCATTTTAGTTTTTGCTGCAACTGCATGTCTTATAGAGAGAATTCCTGAATGAATGTAAGTCCCATCTCCCATATTTTGAAAAACATGGTCTGTATTACTAAATACTGACTCACCAACCCAAGTTGCCCCCTCTGATCCCATTTGTGAAAAGCCTTCATTATCCCTTTCCATATGTTCTACAAGGTATGCACAACTGATACCTGTAATTGCTCTACTACCCTCTGGTATTCTAGTTGAAGTATTATGAGGGCACCCAGAACAGAAATGAGGAACTCTTTTTAAAGAGATATTTGAATTAGCATTTTCTTTCAAAGACTTTAATTTTTTTGAAAGATTATTTACTTCATCTGGTAGTTTAAGGTAATTAATTATTTCAAAGATCTTTAAACCAATTTCACCTGGGTCTAAAGCTCCAGAGGAAACAAATAAATCATTATTATTTTCGTCATTTTTTCCAACTACTTTTATATTTAAATTTTTATTAAATAATATTTCCTTGACTTGCGTTTCAATGATTGATCTTTTTTCTTCAACAACAATGATTTTTTCCAAATTTTCAGAAAATTTTTCAATTACTGTTTCCTCTAATGGCCAAGGCATAGCAATTTTAAGAAATTTAATTCCTACTTGATTGGCAACATCTTCATTTATTCCAATTTTTTCTAGCCCTAATTTTGTATCTAAAAAAGACTTTCCAGTACTAATTATTCCAATTTTTGCCTTTTCTGAGTCGAAAATAATTTTATTTAAATTATTTATTTTACAAAATTCTTTTATATATTTTATTTTATGGTGGTGTAGTCGATATTCTTTTTCTTGTGCAGTGTCTTTAAGTCTTATATTTAAACCATCAGGTGGATATTTTTCATTTGAAATATCTAAAAGATTTAACCTATTTTCGTCTAAGTCAACTGTTGCTCCTGAGCTAACGTTATCATGAACACACTTTATCCCTACCCAACACCCACTTTGTCTTGATAATTCAATTCCTATTATTCCATAATCTAATATTTCTTGAACACCACTTGGATTAAAAAAAGGTATCATCGCATCAATCATTGCAAATTCACTTTGATGAGAAGTTGTTGAAGATTCACATATATGGTCATCTCCCATTAAAGCAATAACACCACCAAATTTTGAAGTACCAGCTAAGTTTACATGTTTTAAAGCATCTCCTGCTCTATCTACACCTGGCCCTTTACCATACCATATACCAAAAACCCCATCGTATTTATCTTGTTTTCTAAGATTTACTTGCTGTGTTCCCCACAAAGAAGTCGCAGCAAGTTCCTCATTTATTCCTGGTTGAAAAAAAATATTGTTTTCATTCAAATATTTTTTGTTTTTTAAAATCTGCTGGTCATAACCACCTAGGGGTGATCCTCTATAACCAGAGATATAACATGCGGTATTTAAGTTTTTTTGTTTATCTCTTCTTGCTTGAACAATTGGAACTCTAACAAGGGCTTGGGCACCAGTTAAAAATCTAGTGCCTTTACTTAATTTATATTTGTCTTCAAGTTTAATTTCCACACTATTTAACTTTATTAGGCAAATCTAACTGAACTGTAAGGTTTTAAATCCATATTAGTATTTTCGTTTGCAATCATACCAGACACTATTTTTCCAGAAATTGCACCTAAAGTCCATCCTAAATGATGATGACCAAATGAATAAAATACATTTTTGTAATTTTTTGATGGTCCAATTATTGGTAAAAAATCTGGCAGCGTAGGTCTAAACCCTAACCACTCATCTTTATGCTCAGGTAAGCCATCAAGCATATCCTTTGCATTTAAAATTAAGTTTTTAATTCTAGATTTTGATAAAGAATTTTCTAAACCTCCAAACTCCACAGTACCAACCACTCTCAACCCTTGATCCATCGGTGACATTCCAAAACCTCTGTTAGAGTAAACTACTGGTCTAGATATTAAATGATCAAAATCTTTAAAATGAACATGATAGCCTCTTTCAGTATCTAGTGGAATATTTTCATGAAGTTTATCAGTAAGTTTTTTTGAAAAAGCACCACATGCAATAACTAATTTATCAAAAACAAATCTCTGGGTTTCTGATCTTAAAACAGGTTTTTCTTCATCAAAATTCAAATCTTGGATATTTAGTTTTAAAAACTTTCCTCCTTTATTTATAAAATTTTGAAATAACTTAATTAGTATTTTTTTAGGGTTTCTTGCATGTCTTGCATAATCATAGAAAACACCTCCATGATAAAATGGTTTTAAATTTGGTTCTAAATCATGTATTTCTTTTTTATTTACTACTTGTTGTTTAACGCCTAGATCGTCTCTAATTTTTATTTCTAATTCTCTACTTTTTAAATTTTTTTCATTCCAGACATATAAAATTCCATTATTTTCAACTAAACCCTCTAGATCTATCTCTTCGAATAGTTCATCATAAGCCAGTAATGATTGATCTAAAATTTGATGCATATTTTTTGCTGTATGCATCATTTTATCATTAGTACAATTCATTAAAAATTTTGAAAACCAAGGGACCATTTTTGGAACATAATTCCATTTAAGTGCCAAAGGTCCTCTTGAGCTCATAAGCATTGATGGAACATCACTTAAAATATCTGGTCTGTTTAAAGGAACTGATGCATAAGGAGAAAAATGACCTGCATTACCATAAGAGGCTGCATTTCCAGGTTCATCTCTATCGAACAAAATTACTTGATAGCCTTTTTTTTGAAGAAAAAGAGCATTACATACTCCTTGTATTCCTGCTCCTATTATACCAACTTTTAAAATTTTTTCTGACACAAGAAAAAATATAGTTGGTGGGATAAATTATAATAGATGTTATTTGATCGCGGTGGATAACTGTTTGTATTATCTTAATTGCCGATCGGGTCTCGACTATAAATTTTGCAGCTCATTACGATACTTAAACCAAGCATTATTGATAACATTGATGATCCTCCGTATGACATGATAGGAAGTGGTGCTCCAACAATTGGTAATAGTCCCAGAACCATCGCTATATTTACAAAAATATATAAGAATAAACCAGATGCAAAACCAAAACAGTATAGTTTTGCAAAAAATGATCTACTAGAAAAACCAATCCTTATTATTCTATAAATTAATAAAGCGTATAATAAAATTAGTACCATTGAACCAACAAAGCCAAACTCTTCAGAGAAAAGAGTAAAAATAAAGTCAGTGTGTTTTTCAGGTAAGAATTCAAGATAACTTTGTGTACCTTGTAAGAAACCTTTGCCTAAGAAACCTCCTGAACCAATAGCTATTTTAGATTGAATTATTTGGTAGCCAGCACCTAAAGGGTCTCTGTCTGGATTAAAAAAAGTTAATATTCTTGATTTTTGATACGGTTTTAAAAATGAAATTGCAAAAGGCAATGAGACTAATAATATTAAACCTGAATATACAAAATATTTTAAATTAAGTCCTGCTAACCAAATAATAGCCAACCCACTTCCTGCTATTAAAATTGCTGTTCCCAAATCAGGTTGAGTTATAACTAAATAGCAAGGTATCAACAAAAGTATAATTGGTTGTAATAAATATTTATAACTTTGAATGTCTGAGCTTTGAATACGATGGTAATATCTTGCAAAGCAAACAATTATTGCAATTTTCATCAGTTCTGAAGGCTGAAGGTTCATTATGAAAAAATTTATCCATCGTTTAGACCCCGAAGCTGAAATTCCAAAAAAAATTACAAGTAATAAAAGTAAAATTCCAAGAATATAAAAAATATATGCCTGTCTATACCAAACCGAAACTCTTACAAATGACAGAACTAAAAACATAGAAAAAAATACTAGAAATCTAGTTAGATGATTTTTAGTATAAAAAGAAAAGTTCCCACTTTCTGTAGAATAAATTGAAACAACACTGATTGAACCAATTATAGCAACAATTATTATTAAAAAGTAATCAACAGCCTTCAGTTTATCAAAAAATGAGTAGCTACTAGAATTTAGTGACGTTGAAAGTATCATACAATATTTTTTAAATCTTTTCTAATTTTTTCTCTTAATTCATGCCTATCTAAAATTTTTTTTATTAATTTGTTTGCTAGTGGGGCGGCTGCTTTACTACCAGACCCTCCATGCTCTATTAAAACACTAAGTGAATATCTTGGTTTATCATAAGGTGCAAATGCAATAAATAAAGCATGATCTCTACTTTTATATTCTATCTCTTCAAGGTCTAAATCGAGCTCTCTATCTTGGTCAGTAATTCTTTTAACTTGAGAAGTCCCAGTTTTTCCAGCAAACTTGTATTTATCTTCTTTGTGTCTAGATCTGAAGGAGGTTCCAAATTGTTCATTGGTTGACCCATACATTGCATCCAGAACCAACTTTAAATTATTTGAATTTCTGTAAAGTCTTTCATAGTGTTTAAATTCATGATCTTTCAAAATATTTTGACTTACAGATTTATTTTTTTCACTTTCAATTTTAGATTTAATTTTATCTAAATCTATTTCTTTATCATAAATTAACTTTGGCTTAATTTTAAAGCCTCCATTAGCCAATTGCGCTGTCATCAAACATAATTGAAGTGGAGTAGTTTGAATGTAACCCTGTCCTATTCCAGTAATTACAGTTTCACCAAGGTACCAAGACTGTTCTAAAACTTGTTTTTTCCATTTCGTTGAGGGGACAATTCCTTTTTTTTCTTCTGAAAAAAAATCTTCTAAAACTTTTGAACCTAAACCATATCTTTTTGCAATTAGTGAAAGCTTATCTACACCTAAAAGTCTTGCGACTTCATAAAAATAAATATCACATGACTGTTTAATGGCATTTCTCATACTCATTAATCCATGACCATTTTTTTTCCAACAATGATATCTTTCTCCATACAATTCATATGGATGATCATGGCCTTTGCAGTTTACTTTAAACTTTGTGTCTATTATGCCATATTCTAGTGCAGCAAGTGCAACTAAGGGTTTTATAGTTGATCCTGGAGAATATAATCCAGCTAATGATTTATTTAGTAAAGGTCTTAACTTATTATTTTTAATTTCATTCCAATCTTTAGTGCTTATCCCATGGGTAAACTTATTTGGGTCATAGGTTGGGGACGATGCCATGGTAATTACTTCGCCTGTGTATATGTCCATAACACATATTGAGCCTGCTTTATTTTTTAATAACTCTTGAGCTAATCGCTGAATTTCTAAGTCTATGGTCGTTCTTAAATTTTCACCTTGAGTTTCTTTGTTATAACTAATTTCACTTATTTTTTTTCCTGATGCATTTACTTCATATCTTTTAGTTCCATGATTTCCTATTAGGTCAGTATCTTTTGAATTTTCAATACCAATTTTTCCTACTTTTAAACCTGGTACAAAGTTTTCTTCTATTTTTTTTTTATTTTGAATATCTTTATTTGTTGCATCACCCACATAACCAACAACATGTACTAGATCATTGGAATAAGGATAATATCTTGAAGTAGACAAAACTGGCTTTGCACCTTCCAATTCATGCAAGTATAAATTTAATTTAGAAAATTCCTTCCATGATAAATTTTCAGAAATTATTAAAGTATCCCATGGGTTAGACTTTTCTTTCTTTTCATATATTTTTTTAATTTCATCCTCTTTAAGACTTATAATATTTTTAAGTTTAAAAATTGAATTATTAAAATTGGAAACTTCTTCAAGAGATAAATGAACTTGATAAACTCTTTGATTATCTGCAATAACATTATTAAAATAATCAGTTATAATTCCTCTTTGAGGTGGAGTTTTCCATTCTCTAATTCTATTTTTGTCTGATAAAACTTCATATTTTTGCTTTTCAGAAATTTGAAGATTATATAATCTTGAAGTAACAACTCCAAGTAACCCAATCTTTGCAGCAACTAAAACAAAAAGTCTTCTACTTATAATTTTATTTTTATTTAAATTACCTGTTTTTTTGATCATTCTCTTTAACTAACACCATATTATCTATCCAAACAAATATTTTGAAAAATATAGGGTAAATTAAAAAATGTAACGAATAAACCCAATATTAAACTTTCATAGATAATTGGAATTTTAAATATTGTTATTAATATAATATAATTTATCGAACCTACAATTAAAATTGCAATTAAAAATGATATCCAATCATAAATAAAATTGTATATGATCGACCTATTTCTTATAAATGCTCCAATCGCAGATAATAATAAATAATCTAGGGAAGATATTCCAATTGGCAAACTTTGAACTACATCATTTATAACACCTGCAAAAAAAATTAATCCATAACCTAGATGCTCTGGTTTTTTTAAACTCCAGAAGAATACAATTATGTAGCTAAAGTTTATGATAAAATCATAATTTTTATAAGTAATATTAATATTTAAAGCTAAAATTACGACTAAAAATAGAATTAAAGTGGGTAAACTTGTAATTGTCTTAGAATAAATTCTGTTAGCAAATAAACTCACTTTTTAAAATAAACCTTAACATATTTAATTTGATCAAAATCTGCAAAAAATTTTACAAATTTTTTGGAATCTATAATAGTTATTTTGCCTATGGGTATTCCAGGGGAAATTATTCCGTCAACTCCTGAAGTATAAACAATATGACCCTCCTCAACTTGATTTTTTTCAGGCAGATACTCAATATCACCATTATATTTACTTCCATTCCCTGAAACTATCGCGCTAATACCATCAGGTTCAATTATTATTGGTATCTTACTATTAAGATCATTTATTAACAAAACTCTGGAGGTTAAGTAATTAACTCCAACAACTTTTCCTATAAAATACGGTCCACTTCTCACAGCTGACCCTATTTTAATGTCATGTTTGAAACCTTTATTAATCAAAATTGACCTTAAATATGGGCTATTCTGATCTAGTAAAATTTTTGTTAAATGATAATTACCAGAAAAGAGACTCTTTTCTTCAATTAATTTATTAAGCCTTATATTTTCCTCTTTTAAAAATTGATTTTCAAATTTTAATTCTTCAATATTTAAATTTATATTCTTAAGTTTTTTGTTTTCTTCATGTATTTTTAAATAATCATTAAAACCATAATAGGCATTTTTCATTGATGAAAATGGCAATGATATAAAATACGATGTTTTAAAAACAATATCTTTTGTAACTAACCTAAATTGATTAATAGGTCCTGTTTTAAAATATTCTAATGATAAAACAATTATGGATACTATAATTAAAGTAAAAAGTGAAAATTTTTGTCTATTACCTTTATTTAAAAAAATTGAACGAGCAGATATAACCAAATCATCTCTGCCCATTTCTTTAGACATTTTGATTAATACTCAGATAAGACTGATGAAAAAGTTTCCTCTTGGTCTAAAGCTTTTCCAGTTCCAATAGCAACACAAGATAAGGGATCATCGGCAACATTTACTGGAAGACCTGTTTCTTTTGAAAATCTTTTATCTATATTATTTAAAAGAGAACCTCCACCAGTCAAAGTTAAGCCCATATCAACTAAATCAGCAGATAACTCAGGTGGAGTATTCTCTAAAGCTTTTTTAATTGAAGATACTATATCTTTTAAAATTGGATTTAGTGCCTCTGCAGTATCTTCTTCTGAAATATTAACTTCTTTTGGAGTTCCTGATCTTAAATCTCTACCTTTAACTGCATATGTATTATTATTTGTTGGAATAGCTGTACCAATATCTTTTTTGATTTTTTCTGCAGTACTATCACCAATCATTAAATTGTATTCTTCTCTCATATATTCTTTCAAAGCATTATCCATCGCATCACCTGCTACTCTTAATGACTCTGAATACACAACACCACCTAAAGATAAGACTGCAATTTCAGTTGTACCTCCACCTATATCAACAACCATTGACCCTGTTGCTTCAGATATTGGTAGTCCGGCTCCTACTGCTGCAGCTATTGGTTCCTCAATTAAGTTAACTTTACGAGCTCCTGCTGCAAGGGCGCTATCTTGAATTGCTTTTCTCTCAACTGGTGTAGAACCAGTTGGTACACAAATTAAAATTCTTGGATTGGCTAATGTTTTTTTGTGAACTTTTTTAATAAAGTGTTTAATCATCTCTTCAGTAACAACGAAGTCTGCAATAACACCATCTCTCAGAGGTCTTATTGCTTGAATGTTTCCTGGTGTTCTTCCAAGCATAGTCTTTGCTTCATCTCCAACAGCTAAAACTGATTTTTTTCCTTTATTGTCAACAACTGCAACTACTGATGGCTCATTAAGAACTACACCTTTTCCCTTTAATACTACAAGTGTGTTTGCTGTACCAAGATCTATCGCCATATCTTGACTCCATAATTTCTTTAAGTTGCTGAACATTGCCATTTTTATATACCTTTCATCTTTTGATTTTCAAAATTTTGATTTTCTATATTTGTCCCTGGTGCTGTTTTATCTCTTTTTATAATCATTTTATTAAGTGAATTTATATAAGCATTTGCAGATGCAACTAAAGTGTCAGTATCTGCAGCTTGTCCTACAGTTGTTTTTCCATTTTCTTCAATTTTAACACTTACTGTGGCTTGAGCATCTGTTCCCTCTGTAACAGCATGCACTTGGTAAAGTTGTAAATTTACTTCATGCGGGTAAAGTTTTTTTATACATTTAAAAATTGCATCAACTGGTCCATCGCCTGTTTCTGATGCTTTTTTAACTTCACCAAAAACATCTACTGTCATTTCTGCTCTTTGAGGCTCTCCTGTACCAGCAAATACTTTCAAAGATTTCAAATTGATAGCACTTACTTTATTGTCTGTTATTAAACTATCATCTATTAAAGCAATTATATCTTCATCATAAACATGTTTCTTTTTATCTGCTAAGATTTTAAATTTTGCAAATGCATTATCTACAACATCATCAGTAAGGTCAGGATATCCTAAGCTGGTTAATTTATCTTTAAATGCGTGTCTACCTGAATGTTTACCCATTACAAGAGATGTTTGTTTAACGCCTACACTCTCTGGTGTCATAATTTCATATGTTTGCCTATTTTTTAACATTCCATCTTGATGAATGCCCGCTTCATGAGCAAAAGCATTTTTTCCAACAATAGCTTTATTATATTGGACAGGAAAACCTGTGGCATTTGATACTATCTTGGATGCTTTACTTAGAAGAGTAGTTTCAATTCCAGTTTCATATGGCATTAAATCAGGTCTTGTTTTCATAGCCATCACAACTTCTTCAAGAGCTGCATTTCCAGCTCTTTCTCCTAGACCATTTATAGTACATTCAATTTGTCTAGCTCCTGCTTGAACACCTGCTAAAGAATTGGCAACTGCCAAACCTAAATCATTATGACAATGCGTTGAAAGAATTGCTTTATCTATGTTGGGAACTTTATTCAACAAAGTTTCAATAATTTTTGTAAATTCAGATGGAATAGTATAGCCAACAGTATCAGGAATATTAATAGTTTTAGCACCACATTTAATTGCTAGTTCTACTGTCTTACACATATAATCCATATCTGTTCTAGTCCCATCTTCGCAAGACCATTCCACATCATCGGTAAAATTTCTTGCATAAGTTACATTTTGTTTTATTGCCTCATAAACTTCTTCTGGTGATTTATTAAGCTTATGCTTCATATGTAAAGGACTTGTGGAAATAAAAGTATGAATTCTAAATCTTGGAGCATGTTTGAGAGCCTCATAGCATCTATCAATATCTTTTTTTGAATGTCTGGCTAAACCTGCGGGAATTGATTTTTTCAATATTTTACTGACTTCGGTTACAGCTTCAAAATCTCCTGGTGATGCAATTGGAAATCCTGCTTCAATAATATCTATTCCAAGTTCATCAAATACTCTAGCTATTTGGATTTTTTCTTCCAAACTCATTGATGCGCCAGGAGACTGCTCTCCATCACGCATTGTAGTATCAAAAATGTATACTCTGTTATTATCAGTCATTTAATTATTATAAGCTCAAGTATCATACATGCTCACGCTCAGATTGCAAAATAAAATGGCTATTTTAGCCCAAATAAAACAATTATTTATCTACTTCTTATCGCTATCAACAAGTTTCTTTTTTGAAATCCAAGGCATCATAGCCCGAAGTTCAGCACCTACTTTTTCAACCGAGTGCTCTGCTAATTTAGCTCTAGTTGCAAGAAAATTTTTTTGACCATTTTTGCATTCTTCCATCCATTCTTTTGTAAATTTACCAGATTGAATTTCTGCTAAAACTTCTTTCATTCTTTGCTTAGTTTCATCTTTTTTAATTATTCTTGGACCTGACTGATACTCGCCATACTCGGCTGTATTTGAAATTGAATAATTCATATTAGCAATTCCGCCTTCATATATTAAATCCACAATCAGTTTCACTTCGTGAACAGTTTCAAAATAGGCCATTTCTGGTTCGTATCCAGCTTCAACTAAAGTTTCGTATCCATTTTTAATTAATTCAACAAGACCACCACACAATACTGTTTGTTCTCCAAATAGATCAGTTTCTACTTCATCTTTAAATGTAGTTTCAATTATTCCAGATCTACCACCACCAACAGCTGACGCATATGACATTGCTAAATCTCTTGCTTTACCAGAACCATCTTGGTGAACAGCAAATAAACAGGGCACACCACCACCTTTTTCATATTCACTTCTTACCAAATGTCCTGGTCCTTTTGGTGCAACCATAAATACGTCTAAATCTTTTCTAGCTTTAATAAGATCATAATGAACATTTAAACCATGAGCAAAAGCAATAGATGTTCCTTCTTTAACACGTTGCTCTATATGATTTTTATATATTGATGCTTGTAATTCGTCTGGCGTTAAGATCATAACAACATCTGCCCATTCTGCAGCATCTGATAAATTCATTACTTCTAAACCTTTAGACTCAGCTTTTTTAATACTTGACGAACCTTCTCTTAACGCTACCACAACTTCTTTAACACCACTATCTCTTAAATTAAGTGCATGTGCATGACCTTGGCTTCCATAACCAAAAATTGCTACTTTCTTATCCTTAATTAAATTTACATTAGTATCTTTTTCATAAAACATTTTCATAATTTCTCTCCTTTAATTTTTATTTATTTAAATATTTCTGACCCTCTAGTCATAGCAACTGCACCTGTTCTTGAAACACTCACCAAACCAAATTTTTTTAAATTTTTTGACATACTGTCTATTTCTCTTCTTAAGGCTGTAATTTGTATAACATTTGATTTATTTGTTTTATCTAATATTACTGGATTAAAATTTTTGCAAGCTTCAAAAGCTTTATTTAATTTACCATTGTTTGCAACAAACTTAAATAATGCCATTTCTTTAAAAATAACATTTTTATCTTCTCTTTTAAAATCTGCAACTTTATGGACTGGAACTAATTTTTTTAATTGAAGTTTAATCTGATCTACAACTTGAGGGGTACCTGTAGTAACAATTGTTATTCTAGAAATATTTTGTTTCTGATCAACTTCTGCCACTGCTAATGACTCAATATTGTAACCTCTTCCAGAAAATAATCCAACTACACGGGCTAAAACACCAGCCTCATTATCTACCCATACAACTATAATATGCGTATCAAGCTTCTGTTTTTTTCCTGCAGAACTATATGCTGATTTTGAGTTTGCCATTAAACCAGTGTTCTACCCTTTCCTGTAATCTTTTTCTCTTTTTGGTCTTTAGGACCAAGTAACATTTGATTATGAGGTTTGCCAGATGGTATCATTGGAAAGCAGTTTTCTTGTTTGTCTACAAGACAATCAAATATAACTGGACGATCTGTGTTTAACATTTCAATGATCTTATCATCTAACTCCTCTGGTGTTTTTGCTCTAATACCAACACACCCGTATGCTTCTGCCATTTTAACAAAATCTGGTAATGCAGCTGTATAACTTTCTGAATAATTTTTATCATGTAGCAATTCCTGCCATTGTCTTACCATTCCCATGTACTCATTATTCAAAATAAAAATTTTTATAGGCAAATTGTACTGAACTGCAGTTGACATTTCTTGCATAGTCATCAAAACAGATGCCTCACCAGCAATATCAATTACTAATTTCTTAGGATGAGCAATTTGGACTCCGACTGCTGCTGGTAATCCATATCCCATCGTACCAAGACCTCCAGAAGTCATCCATCTATTTGGTTTATTGAACTTGTAGTGTTGAGCAGCCCACATTTGATGTTGGCCTACTTCAGTTGTTATATAAGTATCTTTATCTTTAGTAAGTTCATACAATCTTTCAATCGCATATTGAGGTTTAATAGTTTCTTCACTACCAATGTAGTCTAATGATCTTTTAGATCTCCATTTCTGAATCTGTTCCCACCATTTTGATATTTGATGTTTGTTTGATTTAGAAAAATTATTTTTAGATTTTTTAAAAGTTTTTAGCGTTGACGTTAAAACTGACTTAATATCCCCAACAATTGCTAAATCTACTTTTACATTTTTATTTATTGATGATGGATCTATATCTATATGAACTTTTTTAGACTTAGGAGAGAACTCATCAATCTTACCAGTAATTCTATCATCAAACCTCGCACCAACATTTATCATTAAGTCACATGAATACATGGCGTTATTTGCCTCATAAGTTCCATGCATACCCAACATTCCTAAAAACTGATTATCATCAGCAGGGAAACAACCAAGACCCTGTAAAGTTGATGTTATTGGAAAACCAGTTGCATACACAAGTTCTCTTAAAAGTTCACTTGCTTTTGTTCCTGAATTTATTACTCCACCTCCTGTATAAAAAATCGGTTTTTTTGCTTTTCGAATTAAATTAATTAATTCATCAATATTTTTTTGCGAATAGTTGTCATGAGATTTACCATTTAATTTTTTTTTGTTTTTATAACTCTTATATTTAGCTTTTTGAAATTGTATATCTTTTGGAATATCAACTAAAACAGGTCCCGGCCTTCCAGTAGTTGCGACTTCAAAAGCTTTGTGCATTACCTCAGCTAAATCATTAACATCTTTTACTAACCAGTTATGTTTAGTACAGGGTCTAGTAATTCCTGTTGTGTCACATTCTTGAAATGCATCTGTACCAATTAAGTGAGTTGGAACTTGTCCAGTTATGCAAACTAACGGGACTGAGTCCATGTAAGCATCTGTTAGGGCAGTAACAGCATTGGTTGCTCCAGGACCTGAAGTGACTAACAAGACACCCGGTTTACCAGTTGATCTTGCATAACCTTCAGCGGCATGTCCTGCACCCTGTTCATGCCTAACTAGAATATGTTTTACTGAATTAAAATTTTTTAATTCGTCGTATATTGGAAGGACTGCTCCACCAGGATAACCAAATATGTGACTAACATTTTGATCTTCTAAACATTTAAATACTATCTCAGCTCCTGAATATAATTTTGGCATTCAGCCAATCTAGCTGAAGTTGTACTCATTGGTCAAGTTATTGTGAGGATTTTTATAATTTTTTTATAAATTTTGAAAGAGCCTCAGCATCAAATTTTTGCCAATCACTCATTTGACCTCTAGACCAAGTTCTCTGTCTTTTAGCGTATTGTCTGGTTTTTATAACAATATTTAGTTTTAAATCATGCATAGAAGTTTTTTTTTCAATAAAATCTTTAATCTCTCGTATTCCTATAACTTTGAAAATGTTGCTATCACTCTTCAAATTAAGCTTTAAAAAATCCTTAACTTCTTTTATAGCTCCATCTTTCATCATTTGGTCTACTCTTTTGGAAATTTTATTAATTAATTCATCTTTGGGATAATCAACATAAATTTTTATAAATTGATTTTTTTTGAAAGAAGGTTGTGTTTTCGTATACCAATCAAAAACTGATTTCTTTGTAAACGAAATAACTTCATAAGCTCTAATTGATCTTTGAACATCGGTAAGGTCAATCTTATTTTTTACTAATGGATCAATTTTTAAAAGTTTTAAATAAAATTTTTTTTGACCTAATTTATTTTGCATTCGTCTTATTTTATTACGAATAGGGATTGGTATTTTTGGAATTTTAACCAATCCATCAGTGAGAGCTTTGAAATAAAGACCAGTACCGCCAACTAAAACTGGTATTTTATTTTTGTCTCTAATTTTTTTAATATTCTTTTTTGCTAATTTTAACCAATCACCTAATGAAAACTCTTTTTTAACACTTCTAAAACCATATAAATGGTGATTGATTTTATTCAAATCAGTTTTTGAAGGTCTAGCAGTCATTACATTTAATTCTTTGTATACTTGCATACTATCTGCATTAATGATTTCTCCATTTAACTTTTTAGCAATTTTCAATGCAGCTTTAGACTTGCCAGATGCAGTTGGACCTGAGATTAATATTATTTTGGACTTTAGGTCCATTTTTATTATTTTAATTTAACACCAATATATGTTCTTTGATTTTGGTTATTATAAATTGCAATTAGTAAGTTATTTTCATCACTTCTTAACTTCAATTTTACCACATTATCAAGATCACCTATTGTGTTAATTTTTTTTCTATTTGCTTCAACAATAACATTGTTAACTTGTAAATAGTTTATAGGACTATCTTTATCTATTTTAGTGATGACCACTCCACTTGTTCCTTTTGGAAGATTTCTTACCTCAATATCCTCTTTACTTAATAAACGAACATCTACTTTCAAACCTTCAATTCTCTTTACTTTTGGTTTTTCAATCGCTGGTTTTTGTGCTTTAAAATCTTCTGAGGTTTCTAATCTTCCAAGAATTATTTCTTTTGTAATTTCTCGTTTATTTCTCCAAACTTTAACAATTACTTTTTTTCCAACATCTGTTTCAGCAACTATTTTAGGTAGTTCCTTCATTTCATCAATAGGTTTACCATCAAACTCTAAAATTATATCGCCAGGTTTAATCCCTCCTTTGTCGGATGGGCTGTTATCCGCAACACTTGCAACTAGAGCGCCTCTGGGTTTATCTAATTTTTCTGCATCTGCTATTCCTTGATCTACTACTTGAATTCTAACACCAAGCCATCCTCTTTTTGTTTCTCCAAATTCAATCAATTGTTCAATTACTTTTTGTGCACTATTAGATGGAATTGCAAAACCTATTCCAATTGAGCCAGATTGGCCAAGTATAGCTGTATTAATTCCAATAACATCCCCATTCATACTAAATAGTGGACCTCCTGAGTTTCCCTGGTTTATTGAAGCATCAGTTTGAATATAATCTTCATATCTTGATATTCCTATACTTCTATTTCTGGCAGAGATAATTCCTGCTGTTACTGTACCTCCGAGACCAAATGGGTTACCAATTGCAATAACCCAATCTCCAATTCTAGATTTGTCTGAGTTGCCAAATTTTACTGGTTTAAATTTTTCATCAGACTTTATTTTTAATACTGCAATATCCATGCCTGCATCAGCACCGAGAACTTCAGCTTTATAATCTTCATCTCCATTAACTCTAACAAATATATCTGATGCTCCTTGAATAACATGGTTGTTTGTTATTACAATTCCCTCTTCATCAATTATAAAACCTGATCCTAGCGCACTAGTTTGTCTTTGTTGAGGAGAGCCAAACATATCTTCAAATGGTGAACCTGGTGGAAATTCAAATGGCAAAGGATTTGATCTAGTTGTTACAGTTGTGGTAGTTGAAATATTTACAACTGACGGCATTAATTTCTCTGCCAAATCTGCAAATGATGATGGAATTTCCTGAGCTTTAGAGATAGTTAAATAATTTATTGAAATTATTAATATTGATAAAATTTTGTAAATATTTTTCATGTCTTTGAATACCAAATAATTATAAATCCTATAATTGCAAATACTAACCCACCAGTTCTCAATTGTTTATCAGCTACAGCATCAAGTTTTTTTAACATATTTTTCATTTTTGATGGAAATAAGGCATATAATACGCCTTCAATAAATAAGAAAAGACCAAAAGTTATGATCAATTCTCTCATCTTGGTTAAAAATTTGTTTATTTTTGTTTATTTCCAAAAAATTTAAAAAATTCACTATCTGGTGATAAAATCATTGAAGTTTCTCCACCAATTAAAGCTTTTTGGTATGCTTGCATTGCCCTATAAAATCCAAAAAATTCAGGGTCTTGTCCAAATGCATCAGCAAAAATTTTATTTTTCTGACCGTCTCCTTCACCTTTCATAATCTCAGATTTTTTTTCTGCTTCAGCTAAAATAACTGTAACTTCTTTATCTGCAGTTGATGTTATTGTGACTGCCATTTCAGCCCCTTTTGCTCTAAACTCTTTAGCTTCTCTTTCTCTCTCAGTTTGCATTCTTCTGAAGATTGCATCACTATTTGCCTGAGGTAAATCAGCTCTTTTAATTCTTACGTCAACTATTTTAATGCCAAAATTTTCAGCTTCATTATTAACACCTTGTTGAATTAAAGCCATTTGCTTTGATCTATCTTCAGATAATAATGTTTGTAGTTTTTGTTGACCTAACACATTTCTTATTCTTGAATTAATAATCGTTGCAAGTCTTGATCTTGCAACTCTCTCATTTCCAACTGAAATATAGAATTTTAATGGATCTATAATTTGAAATCTAGCAAAAGCATCAACTATCAAACGTTTTTGATCAGATGCAATGACTTCCTCAGGTGGGGTATCTAAATTTAAAACTCTTTTATCTAAAAATACTACATTTTGAATAAATGGAATCTTAAAATTTAATCCTGGCTTTAAAATAATTCTCTTGGGATCACCAAACTGAAGAACAATGGCTTGATTTACTTCTTTAACAATAAATATTGAAAAGAATAGAGTCGCTCCTATCAAGATAATTATCGGTAATATAAATTTTCCAGCTTTCATTAATTTGTTCCTGATTTTAATTCTTGTAACGGTAGATAAGGAACTACACCTGATCCCGAATCTTTATCTATTATAATTTTATTAATATCAGCAAGCACTTGCTCCATTGTCTCTAAATACATTCTTTCCTGAGTAACTTCCTTTGCTTTAGCGTACTCTGTATAAATTGATAAAAATCTACTTGCTTCACCCTCTGCTTTTGCAACAACCTCTTTTTTATAAGCTTCAGCAGCTTGTAAAATTTTGGCAGCTTCTCCTCGTGCTCTTGGTATTACATCATTAGCATAAGCCTCTGCCTCATTTTTTGACCTCTCCATATCAGCTCTTGCAGCCTGTACATCTCTAAATGCATCAATAACTTGATCTGGCGGGTCGGCTTTTTGGGTTTGAACTTGTGTAATCAGTACTCCACTTTCATATTCGTCAAGTATCCCTTGAATAATATCTTGAGTATCTCTTTCAATAACAGCTCTTCCTTCCGTAAGAATTGGTTGAATATCAGATCTTGCTATAACTTCTCTCATGGCAGTTTCTGCTGCTGCTTTTACTGTACCTTCTGGATCTTGAATTTTAAAAAGAAAATTACCTGCATCTTTTATTACCCAAAATACTGAAAAGTCTATGTTTACTATATTTTCATCACCTGTTAGCATCAAGCTTTCCTCTGGAACATCTGCAACACCACCGCCTTGACCAAATCCACTATCTCTCTCTGATCTAAAACCGATGTCCATTCTATTAACTTTTGTAACTTTTGGAGTTAACACACTCTCAATTGGGAATGGAAAATGATAATTTAATCCTGGTTGAGTGGTATTTACAAACTTTCCAAATCTTAAGACCACGCCCTGTTCATCAGGTAAAACTCTATACAAACCACTCAATGCCCAAATTACAACTAGTATGATCAAACCTAATATAATAGGTTTTTTTCCACCTGCACCACTTCCAGTAAATTTGTTTATAGTGTCTTGCAATTTTTTGATTGCTTCATCTAAATTAGGAGGAGTTGGGCCTCTTCTGAAACCTCCACCATTTCCGCTTCCTCCACCACTACCTGGAGGGCTTCCCCATGGACTTTGATTTTTGTAAATCGTCATTATGACATTCTATATAGTGTCTTTATATTCAAAAACAAGGTAAGTGTATTTTTATGAATGATAAAAAAGTAGGTCTTAGTGACACAATGAAGGCAAAAACTGAGCCAAAAACCTTCAAAAGAAACCCAATTCCAGGGACTAAGTTTACAATTGCAATATCTAGTGCAAAGGGTGGTGTTGGAAAATCTACTTTTGCTACAAATTTGGCTTTAGCATTAAAAAAAGTTGGATGTAAAGTTGGAATTTTAGATGCTGATATTTATGGTCCATCTTTACCAAAACTATTCTCTATAAATGAAAAACCAGACAGCGATGGTCAAACTTTAAAACCAATTATAAAGTATGAAATTCAATGTATGTCGATTGGTTTTCTAACAGATGAGCAAACACCGATGATCTGGAGAGGACCAATGGTAACTAGTGCTATTAAAACCTTTACTCAAAAAGTTGGTTGGAAAGATTTAGACTTCATTATTGTTGATATGCCTCCAGGAACAGGTGACACACAATTAACTTTTGCACAAGAAATTAGTGTTGATGGTGCAATCATAGTATCAACTCCTCAGGAAATAGCACTCCAAGATGTAAAAAGAGGAATTAGAATGTTTGAAAAATTAAAAGTAAATATTATCGGATTAATTGACAATATGAGTCACTTTATCGGAGATGACGGAAAAAAATATGCAATTTTTGGAGAGAATGGTGTTGAAAGAACCGCACAAGAATTTGAGAAGAAATTTTTAGGACAAATACCAATAAACTCTGACGTTGGGAAATATGGGGATATGGGAATTCCTATTGTTGAGAAAGATCCAGATCATGAAATTACAAAAATTTATTTAAAATTTGCAGAAGATATTAAACAATCCTACCTTTAATTTCGAAAGCCTCCATTAGTTCATTCCATTCTCTTTTTGAAAGTCCAGATTGTTCTAAATTTATTTCCTCGCCTTTTAATAGTTTTTGAATAATAACTTTTCCTTTTGCTGAAACTTCTGTGCCACCTACTCTATAATCCATGAAAGCATCATATGTAATAGGAACCCATCTCTTAAGTGTATTTAACATTATATCTGCATAAACTCTAATTTCATATTGGGCATGATGATCAGCACGTAATCTTAAAAAATTCATTAAGTTTAAAAGATCAGTTTTCCAATACCACTGGGTATACGTATTCAAAGTTAGGTTCATTCTCGCTAATTCTCTGGCTAATCCTTTTTTATTTTCATCAATTGTAGACCCATCAAATTTCTGATTAAGCATAGTTTCGTAGTTATCATATGTTCTTTCAGCGTCATTTTTTAAAAGTTCTAAAACTTCTTCTGCTTGTTCTCCCTTAATCACATCACCTCGACCTTGTCTATTTGCAATTGATTGGGCTGCTAAATTTTCTGGATCAGGTAAATAAAATTCTTTATCTAAAATTGAATATCTTGCAGAGTACTCATTGACGTTTGCTGTACGATGTCTAATCCATTGTCTTGCTATAAATATTGGAAGTTTTACATGATATTTAATTTCACACATTTCGAATGGGGTACTGTGCCAATGACGCATAAGGTATTTTATTAGACCACTATCAGTTGAAACCTGTTTAGTTCCTTTACCGTAAGAAACTCTTGCGGACTGTACAATTGAGCTATCATCTCCCATATAATCTATTACTCTTATAAATCCGTGATCTAATGCTGGTATTGCATCGTATAATATTTTTTCTAATTCAGGTGCAGTAACTCTTTTAGTTAAAGTCTCTTGCGATTGTTGTTCTTTTATGTCGTTTATTTGGTCTTTAGTAAGTTTCATGAATAAATTATTGAATCTCTTTAAATTGGTTTTATATTAATAATGTTGGTTTTCCAACTATGACGATAAACGAATTTCGTAATAACCATTACGGACGTGGGGGCAGTACCCACCACCTCCACCATTTTCAACTTATGGGGGTGAATTAGGATCGACGGGTGTCTAAAAGTTGTTCTTTCGTTCGGTATAGTCCCGCCGTAATGGACTAAATTATAAATGCTAACGAAAGTTATGCACTTGCAGCTTAATTAATTTATTAATTGAGTTACGGGGTTTGGGGCACCTGGCAACAGAACGCCCCTTAATAATCAAAATATTGTATTTCAAAATAACATCTTTGAAAAATCTCAATGAAGTCTGGAAATAGAAATTATATGCTAGAAAGTGAGGTTTAAATTAATATTAATTTTAATACAAGTACCATTCAATATCTTGTTTATGAAAATTTTGAATTTTTAATATATTTTTTTTTGTTAGTTGTAATTTTGTATTTAATCTTCTTAAAAAAAAAATTAAATATTTTTTCGACAGTAGATTTTTTTAAAGTTAAAAAATATTCTTTTGATTGTAAAATTGAGATATCACCATTAATATTGATTAAACATTCTTTGACCAAATAGCTTTGATTTTTTTCATTCTCTGAAATATCAATAAATGGGTGTGTTTTTATAGACAAAGAGTTAAAATCACCATCAAAATTAAAATAATCAATTGTTGGTGTTAAAATATAATTAACTCCATTTAATGAAAATTTAACTTTTACGTTATATCCATTTCTAATTCCATAAATTAATTTTTCTACTTTTTTAGTATCATTTATATCATTAATAGAATTAAATCTTAATTTATTATGCAAATTTCTCTCGTACCAATTGTAGTATTTATAAGAATATTTATGCATACCAATTTCATTATAGATCTCGGAATTTTGACTTGATCTTAAAACACAGTGTTTCATATTTGAGTAATATAACAAAAAACAATTGAAGTTTTTATATTTTGATTGATTTTTTTGAAAAATTCTAAGTGACTCAGAGGATGTGTGATATGGTTGAATTCCAACTACAAAATCATTTGTATATGCAATATTTACAAAAGGTATGATTTCCTCAAAATTATTTTTAGATTCTAATCCAATTTTTATATCTGAAAACATTTTTACACTATTTAACAAGTTTTCAAATTTGCCAAAAATAATATTATTTTTTTTAGTTGAGTATAAAAGTTTCACTAAGGCTTTCTAAATTATAAAAATGTAATTTAGTATGTTAAATTATACAAATCAGGTATGTTAAATCATACATTAAATAGCCTCAAATATCTTATTTTTTCTTACAATTTTCTAAATAGAGAATAAAGAAACTCTAAATGATAAAATATTATTTTATCAATAATTTTTTTATAGAAATTTGATGAAGTTCATTAAATTCTTAAAACAAGTTTTTGGAAAAGTAATAAAACTCTCAATGAAATCTTTCAAAAAAGGTATATATTATGTTATTAATTAAAATTAAGAGCGAAACATAACACCACTATATTGACAAAAATGATAGCTTTATTAACAACAGATACTAA